>CAZVDM010000118.1:0-11415 GCA_964625555.1 uncultured Chloracidobacterium sp. | reverse complement strand
AAGGCCGCCCTTTCCGACTGTGATCGTTGATTGGATAGTGTGATAACCGTATCCGCGCGGATCGACTTGGTCCGGATTCGTGATAGCCAGAATGCGTTCCTGCTGGTAACGCTTGATCTTGCCTGTCTCAACACCAACGTACCAAGCCGCCGGAACCATCACCGCTGCCGCGACCACCGCCAGAACGACGTACCGGACCTTTATCCCTGAAAGGAAGAACATCGCCGCAAGGATCGGAAAATACGTGATCGCCTGTCCGGCGTCGGGCTCAAGCATGATCAGAACGACCGGGCCTGCAAATATAGCGCTGCCGATCAGCGTTTCCTTTAAGCGCAGAACATTACCTTTTCTGGCTCCAAAATATTTAGCGAGCATGAGCACGGTCGGGATCTTTACGAACTCAGACGGCTGAAACTGCCCAATGAGTGGGAGCTTCAACCACGCCTTTTGGCCGTTGACCTGAACGCCAAGCGGCGTCAGAACGAGGAAAAGCAATATTAGCCCGCCAACATAGAATACAGGAGCCGAGTCGATCAGCCTACGATAATCGGTAAAGCTGACGACCACAAACGCTACTAACGCGATACCAATACCGATGATCTGTTTCGACCAATAGCTTTCGGTCGGCAGAGCGTTGTGGATCTGCCAAACGCCGAAAAAGGCAATAACGATCGCCAGCACCGCGGTTTGCCAGTCAAGATCTCTCAGCTCATGTTTTTCGAGGATCGCTGCCATTAATTCTTTGCCACCAGGTCCGGAGTTTTCGGTGTATGGCCTTTTGTTTCTCTGAAAGTCTCGTAAACACCCTTAACGGCCGGTGCGGCGTGACTGCCGCCGAATCCGACATTCTCGATCAACGCAATGACGGACAATTCCGGTTTGTATGCCGGAGCGAAACTGACGAACCAGGCGTGATCTTTCTTATCTCCGACGTCTTTGCCCAGCTCGGCAACCTGAGCTGTACCGGTCTTGCCGGCGATCTCGTAATCCGGAATGCGAATGCCCGCACCGGTTCCGCCGCCGTTTACCACGCCCCACATACCCTTGATCACCATGTCCCATTGATCGTCGGTCGCCTCGATCAATTTCGGTTCGGGATGCTGGAATGTAAATCCGGCTCGGGCCGCAAAATAATTCGATTCACCTTCGTCACCTACCGCAGCGATCGATTTGAACTCCTTGAGAAAATGCGGGACGTACATCTTTCCGCGCATTCCGATGCTCGCGATGGCCCTTAGCATCGAAATCGGGGTTACGACTACGGTGTCCTGTCCGATACCCGAGTAAACAGTGCGAATGTCGCTCCATTTGCCCTCATTTTTCACAATGTAAGGCATCCAGGATTTGGGTGTCTGAGGAACCTTTTCATTCGGAAGGTCGATGCCAGACCGTTTGTCATAGCCGTAGGTCTCGACCATCTGAATTATGCCCTCGATCTTCATCTTAAGGGCCAGACGATAGTAATAGCCGTCACATGATTTGGTGATCGCGAAGCTCAACGGCGGCGACCCGTGGCTTCCCATACAGCGGGTGAATTTGTTGCCGATCGTTATTCCGCCGCCGCAGGCGAGGTTCGAATGAGCAACGGTGATCGCACCCTGCTGTAGGCCGGCGATCGACTCGGGTATTTTCCACGTCGAGCCCGGCGGATAGCGACCCTGAATCGCTCGATTGTACAGCGGACGTTTCTCGTCCTGCCAATAGGCCGCGATCTGTTTTCGGCCCTCGGGCGTGGAAGCACCGCGAACAAAAATATTGGGGTCGAAAGACGGAGCCGATGCCATCGCGATCATCTCGCCGTTATTCGGATCCATGGCGATGATCGTACCGCGTTTGGTCGCCGAGGTGGCGAGTTGGTACTCGGCCTTGTTTTGCACGTCAAGATCGATCGTCGTCACGAGGTCCTGTCCGGATTGCGGATCAACCTTTTCCACTTCGGCCTGAACACGGCCTCGGCTATCAACTATCACCTTTCGATATCCCGGCCGGCCGCGTAGGAACTCATCGTAATATTGCTCGAGACCGCCCTTTCCGATAATGTCACCAGGACGGAATCCACGTTCCTTGTACGCCGGATCATCCAGCTGTTTGGGGCTGATCTCGCCAACATAGCCGAGCACGTGCGCAAGCGTTTCGCCCAATGGATAAAAACGCTGGGGCTGCAGCTCGACACGAAGCTCGGGAAACTCAAGCGAGTGCGATTCGACCCAAGTAATGTCCTTCATCCCGACATTTTCCTTGAGGACTAACGCTTCAAATTCGTTCTGCTTCTTGAGCAGGTTGAGCCGCTCGACCACAAATTGCCGTTCAAGCTCAAGACCGAAAGAGTAATCGTCAACACGTTCGTTGATGTTGACGTTCTTGAATCCGTCGTTTGTGAGAACAACGTTGTAGGTCGGACGCGAATCGACGAGAAGTTTGCCGTTCCGGTCAAATATCGCACCGCGCGGAGCAGGTATCGGAATCAGGCGAATCCGCTGACTCTCAGCACGCTCGCTGTAATACTCGCCCTTAACGATCTGCAAATAATAAAGCCGGGCACCCAAAAGTGCGAGCAGCACAAAAGCGATCACCTGGATCGTTCCGACGCGTGCACCTAAGTTTTGGACGTGATCGTTGAGTTTCATACCGCTCCAAAAAAATTATTTGTTGAGTCTGATGGGGTTACGCCTGCGTGTCTGCCGGCGGGGCTTAAACATATCGCCCTTTTTGCGTCTGACCTTGTCGCCGGAAAAGCTCTCCAGAAGTAGATAAATAAGTGTTCCGCCGATCGTCGTACCAATAAGCGAATACGCGCCAACGACCAAAAGATCGCCGCTCGGCGGCTGTCCGAGAAGCCGGTGGAGCCCGAAATATAAGAGGCCGTTCAACACACTCGCACCAGCTATGACGGGGATGCGAAGCAATAAGTTGTCCAGATAGACGCGTCTCGCTATCTCAGCGACACCAAACGCAATGATCGTTTTCGTAAAGCCGTTCGCTCCGAGCAGCCCGCCGCTAAGAGCATCGACCGCGAGGCCCGAAATTGTACCGAATAGTATCGCTCTGACCGAGTTTCGCTGCAGCGCAGCGTAAACGACTATGATCAATGGAAAATCGATGTACGCCAACGGCTCCGCCACGTTTCGCAGTGTCCACTGCAAAACTATCGCGATGATCAAAGCAATTGTGAGCTTTACGCCTTCCATCTATTTCTTTTTCGGCGGACCGGTTACCGCATTGGGCAGCTTCTGTTCAAATTCCGCACGCTGAGGCGGTTCGTAGAGCAGAACTCCGACCTCTTGCATTGAGTTCAGTTTTGCCGCAGGACGGATTTGGATCATATGCGGCGTTGTCGCAGACCCGGTGACGATATTGACGATCTCGCCGACCTTTAGGCCCGGCGGGAAGATGCCGTCTTGGCCCGTCGTAAATACTGCTTGACCGATTTGCACGTCGATGCTGCCGGGGACATATTTCATCTCAAGCAGATCTTTTTTACTTGTGCCGACGACAACGCCGAGGGCGTTTGATTCGCCGATCTGGCCGACAATGCCGCCGAGGCCCGATTTGCTGTACGTGATCAGATCGACCTGCGCGGTCAGTGGACTGACCGCAGTAACACGGCCGACCAGGCCGCCGTCGGTGACAACCGGCATATTCAGCAAAACACCGTCCAAGCTTCCGCGATTGATGATTGACGAATCGAACCAGACCGACGGATCGCGCCCTATGATTCGAGCAGTCAAGACCTTGTACTTGCTGGTTTCCTTGAGCTGGAGCATCGCTTTCAAACGCTCGTTCTCGCTCGTCAGGTCTGACTTTTGTTTGACCTCGACCTCTAGCTCCTGAATTCGCTGTTTGAGAATGTCGTTATCAGATTGAGCGGATCGAAGCGTCGAGATCGACGTGAAATAATTAGAAACCGAAGCGGTGATGGTCGTGACCGGTGATTGAACAAAATCCGCAGCCGTCTGCGTCCACGACCTGATCACCCTTTGCCCTGATGTGATCTCACGCGCATCAAACGCCATGAGCACAAAATTCAGCAGCAAAAGCGCGATCATCAGCCATGGTGCTAATCGCCAAGTTTCTTTTTGACTACGCTCTACCATCGGATTCAGTTACGAGTTCCAAGTTTCGAGTTCCGAGTTCTTATTCTTAACTCGGAACTTGGAACTCTGAACTCGAAACTTAGCTTCCTGTCATTAATGAATTATCCCACTTAACGCGTTTGAGGAGCTCAAAATCTGAGAGCATTTTGCCGGTACCGAGTACGACCGAGGAGAGCGGGTCGTCGGCGATGACGACCGGCAAACCGGTTTCGATCATCAGGCGTTTGTCGAGATTCTTGAGAAGTGCGCCGCCGCCCGTGAGAACGATGCCGCGTTCGACGATGTCGGCGCTGAGTTCCGGCGGTGTGCGTTCGAGAGCGACGCGAACGGCGTTGATGATCGTCGAAACTGAATCCGACAGCGCTTCGCGGATCTCTTCGTCGGTCATGGTGATGGTCTTGGGGATGCCCTCGATCAGGTTGCGTCCGCGGACGTCCATCGACAAGGGTTCTTCGAGCGGGAACGCCGAGCCGAGTGCGATCTTGATCGCCTCTGACGTGCGTTCGCCGATTAGCAGATTATATTTGCGTTTGATGTACTGCGTGATCGCCTCGTCCATCTCGTTACCGGCGACACGCACCGCACGCGAGTAAACGATGCCCGAGAGCGAGATAACCGCGATGTCCGTCGTGCCGCCGCCAATGTCGACGACCATGTTGCCGTGCGGCTCGGTGATCGGCAGGCCGGCACCGATCGCGGCGGCCATCGCTTCTTCGACGAGATAGACCTCAGATGCTTTCGCACGATACGCGCTGTCTTCGACCGCACGGCGTTCGACCTGCGTGATCTCAGACGGGATGCCGATAACGACTCGCGGGCGGACCCACGATTTGCCGTTGTGCGCCTTGCGGATAAAATGCTGGAGCATCTTTTCCGTCACTTCGAAATTGGCAATGACGCCGTCTTTCATCGGACGGATCGCGACGATGTTGCCGGGCGTGCGGCCAAGCATCTCTTTCGCATCGCGGCCGACTGCCTCGACCTGATTGGTAACTTTGTTGATCGCGACGATCGACGGCTCTGACACGACGATGCCGCGTCCTTTTGCATAAACGAGCGTATTTGCCGTCCCGAGATCGATCGCAAGATCGCTGGAAAATAAACTAAATAAAGACTTAAATGCCATTTTATAAATTGATCAATATCCTAATATTATGTCTTAGAGATCGTGTCGAACGGTGTGTAGATCGATCCGGAAATCGTCCGAATCAGCGAACCAAACAGAGCGCCGTAAGCCAAAACGTCTAACCTCTAAGCATACACCCTTTTGAAACCAATTTTCTACTGTAAAAATGGATATTTAGCGGATTTACGCAAAATATTCGTCGCCAGCCGGGGACACCCGTTCCAAGGCAAATCGTAAAGAAAATTAGCGAACCCGCAGAACGCCTTCAGTGGGAGTCTCCCAAATGCGGAACTACGCCTTGCAACTCGACATTATTAGTGTAAGATGTGGTCAATCCTTAATCGGCCGTGTTCGAGTACTTTCCTTACGAGAGCTATGAAGAACTTGCTTTTTATCGCATTCGCGATGGTCGGCATTGCCATCGTCTTTACATGCAAGTTTGGATCGTCTGAGGCTCAAACGGTCTCGGGTAAACAGCCGTCGCCGACACCAACGCCGGTCGCTGTTGACTTAGACGAAACCTTTAACAGACTCCGCGCGATCGCCGCCGAAAAAGGAACCCTGCGCGTAATTGTCGGATTAAAGATGAATTTCCGGCCCGATGGTGAGTTGACGAGAGTTCAGCGGCGACGACAGCGTTCTCAAATTTCCCAATTGCAGAATAACTTTATTAAACGGCACGGCTTTCGCCGAACCAAAGTTATTACCCGATTCGACTATATCCCATTTCTGACAGTCGAGGTGGACGAGCGGCTTTTATCGCTCTTTCAAAAAGACCGTCAGATATCGAGTATTCAACAGGATGCGTTAGCGGCCCCCTCATTGGCCGAAAGCACCCCGGCTATTCCGGAGTAGAAGTGCATTAAGGGAAAAGAAGATGAAAAAAATGATGGGTAAGCTGAACAGGTCGCGTGTTCGTCTCAGTATCTGGTTTGTTCTCGGCATTGCCGTTTGCATCACGTTGAGCGGTCTTTTTCAAACACGCCCGAAGGCACAGGACATTTCGCCTCAAACAACGGAAGAGAAAACCCAGCCGTCCGACGAATTGGATAGGTCGTTTTCAACACTCCTAGATATCGCCGGAGAAAAAGGGGCGGTGCGCGTGATATTCGGCTTGCGACTCGACGGCTTTCGGCCGATCGGTGAACTTGAGGATGCTCAACGCGAAAAACAGCAGGCAGACATCAAAACAGTGCAAAACGATACGCTGGGCCGCCTTTTAGGTTATAACCTGACGGGAGTCAAGCAGTTTGAATATATGCCGTATCTGGCCGCAGAGGTGGACGTGGCAGCGTTGGAGATGATGCGTCAGGACCCGCAGATCGTGAGCATACAGGAGGACAAAGCGTTCGCCCCGAGTCTTGCCGAAAGCACTCCGCTGGTCGGCGCCCCGGCCGCATGGACGGCAGGCTATACCGGATACGGTTGGACCGTGGGGGTGCTCGATACCGGAGTTGATAAATCTCACGCTTTCCTTAGCGGCAAAGTGCTTTACGAAGCTTGTTACTCGACAAATTCCGTCGCAGGTAACACAACAAGTGTCTGTCCGGGCGGAGTGGCGCAATCAACCGCAGTCAACTCAGGGGTTCACTGCGGTATTAGCGGATGCGGTCACGGTACGCACGTCGCCGGGATCGCCGTAGGAACAAATGCAAATTTTAGCGGCGTTGCCCGCGACGGGAACGTTATCGCGGTGCAAGTTTTTACGAGATTCAATAATGCCACTGACTGCAACGGAGCGCCACCGTGCGTACTTTCCTATTCATCCGACCAAATTCTGGGCCTGGAAAGAGTCCTTGCATTGAGAACCTCAGTGAATCTAGCCGCCGTGAACATGAGCCTCGGCGGTGGACAGTTTACAACCAATTGCGATACTGACGCGCTAAAGCCTGCGATTGATAATTTACGTTCTTTCGGAGTCCCAACGGTAATTGCGTCGGGTAACAGCGGTTTTACCAACGCACTTGGCTCACCGGCTTGTATTTCCTCGGCCGTCAGTGTCGGTTCGACGGGAGACGGCAGCGGTGGAGCAACCGTCAATGTCGTTTCAAGCTTCTCGAACAGCGCGTCGTTTCTTAACCTGCTGGCGCCGGGCCAATTGATAAATTCCTCTATGCCTGGCGGCGTTTTCTCGAATTTGCAAGGCACTTCGATGGCCGCTCCGCACGTTGCAGGTGCATGGGCGGTATTGAAGCAGAAAAAGCCGACAGCAACCGTCACAGAAGTCCTAAATGCTTTTACCTCAACCGGGCTCTCGATCACCGACACCCGTAACGGAATTGTGAAACCGCGTATAAGGGTTGATGCGGCCCTCGCGGCGATCAGCACTTGCTTCTCGACGCCGATAGCGGTTGGACAAACTCTTAACGGAAACCTGCAAAGCGGTGATTGTCTTTTCACGGACAATTCCTATTACGACGCCTACACCTTCAGCGGAACTGCCGGTCAACAGATCGCGATCTCAATGAATTCGTCGCAATTCAATGCGTATCTTTTACTGTATCAAGGAAATTATCCGGGCGGCGCCTTTCTTGTCGGCGATGATAATGGCGGAGGCGGCACAAATGCCCGGATCCCGGCCGGATCGGGCTTCTTCACGGTGCCTGCCACGGGAACTTATACGATATTGGCGAATTCTTTTGCCGCCGGCCAAACGGGCGCGTATTCTCTCAGCCTATCTGCGTCCACTTGCTCGCCTGCTGCGATACCATTTGACCAAAATGTTAGCGGCGATCTGCAGAGCAGTGATTGTCTCTATCCCACTGTGAATGCCTATTTCGACGCCTACACATTCAGCGGCACCGCTGGGGAGCAGATCTCAATTGCGATGAATTCAACAGATTTTGATGCGTATCTTCATCTGTATCAAGGAATTTATCCAGGCGGCGGCACTCACATTGCCTCAGACGATGATGGCGGCGGCGGTACAAACGCCCGGATCCCGGCCGGATCGGGCTTCTTCACATTGCCTGCTACGGGAACTTATACCATCGTGGCGCGTTCTTATGCCGCCACCACGACCGGAGCATATTTGATCAGATTATCCCGCAACGTGGTTTCAACCTGCTCTCCTGCGCCTATAACCGTTGGGCAAAATCTTAACGGAATTTTGCAAAGCACTGATTGTGTTTTCACCACGGCTAATCACTATTACGACGCTTATACCTTTAGCGGCACTGGCGGTCAACAGATCGCGATCTCAATGAATTCAACGCAATTCAATGCGTTTCTTTTGCTGTATCAGGGAAATTATCCCGGCGGCACTTTCGTTGCCTCCAACGATGATGGCGGCGGCGGCACAAACGCCCGTATCCCGGCAGGATCGGGCGTCTTAACATTGCCGGCCACGGCAACTTATACGATCTTGGCGGCTCCTCAAGCCGCCGGCCCAACCGGCGCGTATTCTATCAGTTTATCCGGCAACGTAGTGCCATCAGCACGACGGCCGTTCGACTTCGACGGCGATAGCCGGACCGATCTGTCGATATTCCGGCCGGGCCCGGGTGAATGGTGGGTCAACCGCAGTTCGAACGGCTCGACCTTCGCAGCCCAGTTTGGCGCGTCCACCGACAGGATCGTTCCGGCAGATTATACCGGTGATGCCAGGACGGATATTGCCGTCTGGCGGGCATCGAACGGCAACTGGATCGTTTTGAGAAGCGAAGACTTTTCATTTTTCGCTTTCCCCTACGGGACATCAGGCGACATACCGGCGCCGGGCGATTTTGATGCGGACGGCCTGGCGGACACAGCGGTATTCCGGCCTTCGACCTCGACATGGTATATCCGGCGTTCGAGCGACGGGGGTTCGACGATCCAGCAATTCGGTATCGCCGGCGACGTGCCGGTCACGGCGGATTATGACGGCGACGGGCGGGCCGATATTGCTATCTACCGGCCGAGTTTGGGTCAATGGTGGATAGTTCGAAGCATGGCAGGTACGGTGGCGTATCAGTTTGGAAACTCCGGCGATCGAACGGTACAAGGCGACTATACGGGTGACGGTAAAGCCGACATCGCATTTTGGAGGCCGTCAACCGGGACTTGGTACGTGCTGCGAAGCGAGAATACTACATTCTTCGGATTTCCATATGGCACCTCCACCGACATTCCGTCGCCGGGCGATTACGATGGTGACGGCAAATACGATGGGGCCGTTTTCCGCCCCTCGACCGCAACCTGGTATGTAAACAGGTCCAGCAATGGAACTTCGCTCATCCAGCAGTTCGGCGCCACCGGGGATCTGAGCGTACCCAATTCGTACGTACGCTAACCCGTAGGGAGCCGGTGAAATTCCGGCGCCCTGATTTAGCAATAGAGCCTTTGCTGGCGATACGACACGCCTGCGCAACAGCCTATATGTGCAGTTCGACAATTTTGGTACGTGTTGGGCTGACGTTACAGATGAATACTCGGGGGCCCTTGCTCCGGAGGGGCAAAATCATTCCGTATTACCGGGGGCGTAGTCACGTCCGTCTCGAGCGTTGCCTTTAGAACGTCGCTGATCCAGGCACATGGAATAAAGGTCAGCTCCGCGCGAACGTCGTCGGGAATGTCCTCAAGGTCGGCTTCGTTTCGGTCGGGGATGACGATGCGTCGTATCCCGGCACGATGCGCGGCGAGGACCTTTTCCTTGACGCCGCCGACAGGGAACACCAGCCCGGAAAGCGTGATCTCACCCGTCATTGATGTATCGCTGCGGACTCGGCGACCTGTGTAAACGGACGCAAGGGCCGACGACATCGTCACTCCGGCACTTGGGCCGTCCTTTGGGATCGAACCGGCCGGAACGTGAATGTGGACGCCGTTTTGCTTGATAACGTCGGGGTCGATGCCGAATTCGGCAGCATGCGACCACAGATAGCTGCGTGCTGCCTGGGCCGACTCCTTCATCACGTCGCCGAGTTGTCCGGTGAGGGTCAAACCGCTGCCGCCCGGCAACAACATCGCTTCGATAAAGAGTACTTCGCCGCCCATCTCCGTCCACGCCATTCCGGTCGCAACGCCCGGCGGAAGCTCTTTTCTTGCCTCCTCAGGATAAACACGCGGCGGCCCGAGATAGCCTTTCACCTCTTCGGCCGTGATCGCGACCTTTTCGGTCAGGCCCTGGGCGACTTTGAGTGCGACCTTGCGTGCGAGATTTCCCACTGTTCGCTCTAGCTGCCGAACTCCGGCCTCGCGTGTGTAACGCGACGTGATCAGGTTGATCGCGTCGTCCGAGATGGTCAATTGCTCCCCCGTCAGGCCGTTTTCTGTTATTTGGCGCGGAATGAGATATTGCTTGGCGATGTTCAGTTTTTCGCGGTCGCTGTAACCGGCGAGTTGGATGATCTCCATACGGTCGCGAAGCGGCATCGGTATCGGCTGCAATTGATTTGCGGTCGCAATAAAGAAAACCTTCGACAGATCGAACGGCAGATCGATGTAATTGTCGCGAAAAGTGTTATTCTGCGCGGGATCGAGGATCTCGAGCAACGCAGATGCCGGATCGCCGCGAAAATCGTTGCCGAGCTTGTCGATCTCGTCGAGCATCATCACCGGATTATTGACGCCGACGCGCCGCAGTGATTGTATGATCCGTCCGGGCATCGCACCAACATAAGTACGCCGATGCCCTCGCAGTTCGGCTTCGTCACGCATACCGCCGAGGCTAATTCGGTCGAATTCCCTGCCCAAAGCACGCGCGATCGAACGCCCGAGCGACGTTTTTCCGACTCCCGGCGGGCCGACAAACAGGATGATCGGGCTTTTCGAATCAGGCCGCAGTTTGACGACGGCGAGCGATTCCAAGATGCGTTCCTTTATATCGTCGAGTCCGTAGTGGTCTTCGTCGAGGACCTTGCGGGCTTCATTGAGGTCGAGTTTTTCTTCGCTCGCCTTTCGCCACGGCAGTTCGAGAATGTACTCGAGATACGTGCGGATGACGTGATAATCGGGCGCCGCCTGCGGCAACGCCTCCATCCGTTTTAGCTCACGGGTCGCTTCCTTTCGGACGTCGTCAGGCAGATCTGCCTTTTCCAGCCGTTCGCGCATCTGTGCGGCCTCGGCCTTTTCGCCGCCTTCTTCGTCGTCGCCGAGCTCTTTCTGGATGGCTTTCATCTGCTGGCGCAAGACGTAATCACGCTGCGATTTGTCCATTTCGCCTTGGGCTTCGGTCGCGATCTTCGAACGGATCTGCATGATCTCGACCTCGCG
>CAZVDM010000117.1:0-11471 GCA_964625555.1 uncultured Chloracidobacterium sp. | reverse complement strand
GCCTTCTTGAGCGGCTTGAGGATCGCAAATAGCACGACCGCCATTACCAAGGCCATACAAGCGAGAAGTAGGAAGAAGCTGGATTGCAACCAGATATCCCAATAGATTCCGATCATGGTCAGCTTGTTGCCGATCGCTGTCGCAACGAACCAACCGCCCATGAGCAGGCCGCGTTTGCTGATCGGAGCGACCTTCGACACGAGCGAAAGCCCCATCGGCGACAGCATCAGTTCGCCCAGCGTGACGATCGCGTAAGCGAGTATCAGCCAGAATGGCGAAACGCGGAAAAGGTAAGAGTTCTGCACGAATGCGGCCTTATTCTTATCGCCCTCGCCCGGAGCGACCGCATTGATCGCGGCGACCAACTGCTGTTCACCGGTCGTAACGGCCTTGGTCGCCTCGTCGGTCTTGTTAGCGAACTTCACACCGTAGATCGTGTTCTTACCGTCCGGGCCTTTGGCGTTCTGTATCTTGTCAAGAAGTTCCTTCGAAACACCGGCGTTGCCCAGATTTGTGATCACGCGTTCGTTAACGCGGAACTCGCCCTTTGCTAATTGGTCCGGCGATTTGGTCATGCCTTCGCCGACCGTCGCACCGAAATAAAGGACGAGGAACGAAAGCCCCGTGAGCGTCATACCGATCGCCATCTTGGTCGGGGTTGAAGGTTCCTTGCCGCGGCGGTCGAGGAATCCCCAGAACCACACCAGCGGGAACGTCAGTGTCAGCACCCAAAATGCATTGATCGAGTTGGCGATCGTTCCGGTAACATTCCAATCGGTATTGTCGTCTGCCCAATACGTAAGCGTCGACCCATTCTGGTGGAAAACCATCCAGAACACGATCACGATAATAAAGATCACGATCAATGCCATGATGCGTCTATTGTCGGAGACCGTATTCATTAGGTCTGACGCCATCTGCGAAGCGTTTCGTCCCTTTTGATCGCTGATCCCATGCGGAGGAGCATCGGTCGCAGTGGCAGCGGTGTCGGCCGCTTGATTCGGATCGTCGACGAGCTTTGTCGTCAGGTCTTCGATCACGTTATCACCGATGACGAGCTTTCCGGCGTGAAGATTATCAGCCTGCATCACATGCTGTTTGAACATCCACAAGACGCCCACCGAGATGACCATTCCGAATGCCGCGACGGCAAATGCAGGGTGGAATCCGAAGTTAGCACGAACGATCTCCATAATGATCGGTGCAATGAACGCCCCGACATTAATGCCCATGTAAAAGATGTTGTAAGCACGATCCTTGAGGTGGCTGCCTTCGGGATAAAGGTTGCCGACCATCGTCGAAACGTTTGGCTTAAAGAAACCGTTTCCGATCACGAGACACGTCAGAGCCAGATAAACCGCCCACAGTGCCGAAATCGACAGCAGGCCGTGGCCGGCCATAAAGAAGAATCCGCCGATCATCACAGCCTTGCGATATCCGGTGACCTTGTCGGCAATAAATCCGCCGATCAGCGGGCTGGCGTAAACGAACATCAGATAGTTTGAGTAAAGAGCCGTCGCCTCAGCCGCGGTCCAGCCAAACCCTTCGACCGGATCGCGCAAATAAAGCGTAAACAACGCGAGCATCGAGTAGAAGCTGAACCGCTCCCACATTTCAGTCGCGAATAGTACATAAAGGCCCTTAGGGTGTTTGCCTGATTCGGCGGCAATACCAATGTTTCCGATCGTTTCTGCGTTTGCGCTCATCGATTTAATTCCTTTACTTGTTTGAATTTAGAGAAGAGTTAGGCAAAATATAGCAGATAAACTATTTAACGAAAAGAGGACACATGCGTAAACAGCTATTCTGTCTGGTATTTGCTTTGGCCGTTATGATGACTGTCTCGACGGCTGCGGTTGCACAAACATCGCGCAAAAGCGTTTCGGCGGCCGAGGTCAATGGAACGTTCAAGATGAATTTCAAGGGAAACTTCAGGAAGTTTGCGAATGAGATCAAGATACTTGCCCTCGGTAAGGGGAAGATCAGAGTAGCGATGGACCTGGTCTATCCGTACACGCTTAAAAACGGCGAATTCTCGGTGAACATGGGAAGCCTCGACACCGAAGCCTCGATCGCGGGCGACACGGCCGTTTACGATTCGGACGAATTCGGCGCATGCAAGATAACTATCAAATTTATCAGGCCGGGAAATATAAATGTCACGCAAGACGGATCGGACGGCAATTGCGGTTTTGGGCACAATGTGTTTGCAACCGGCACTTACAAAAAGGTCAGCGGCAGGAAACCGATCTTTGAGGAATAAAGCATGATATTACAATTATTGGCGTTCGCAGTTTTGGTCGTCATCTCGTATTTCGTTTTTAAGACCGCACGAGACTATGGCCGCAATCCTGCTCTTTGGACGATCTTGACGGTCGGCGTCGGCCTTTTTTTTCAATTTATACTGCCGTTCCTTATCGGCGTGGTTCTCGCAATAGTCTGGATCGCAAGCGGGACGCCGCCCGAGAAACTGCAAGTTGACCTGGAAACACCTTTGATGCTGATCGGCTTTGTATCTTTGGGCCTCAGCTTCGTGGCGATGTTTCTAATTCTGAAATATGTTTCGCGGATCCCGGACGAGTCTCCGATCGACGATACGCCGCCGCCTCCGCCGACATTTGAATGATAGACTGGAAAGCAATGATCGAAGTTTTTCATAAACTCGGCCGCGAGATCGAAGATGCTTGGTGTCTTGTCAATTACAACGAAGCCGAGCTGCCGGCTATCGCCGCAGACGCATTGCGGCAGGCTGATATTCCGTCAAAAGCGACGATATGGCAGGTGGCCGAATGGGCGCTCGGCGAATATGAGCTGCCGCGGCAGCGTGATCTGCACGCTAATTTTGCCGATCCTCCGCTAACGGTGTTTTCGGGACTGCGTTTTCAGGTCGATGTTTATTTCTGGTTCGAAGCGACGACGGCGATCCATCAGCACGGATTCTGCGGGGCGTTTCAGGTGCTTCACGGATCGAGCATTCACAGTTGGTACGAGTTCGAAAGGACACGCTCGATCAACAAATTCGCCGAGGTCGGCAGCATGTCGCTGAAAAGGTGTGAACTTTTGAGCGTCGGTGATATACAGGAAATAGCCGGCGGACGCGACTATGTCCACTCGCTATTTCACCTTGACCGGCCGTCCGCGACTATCGTTGTTCGCACGGACCGCAGCCCGCTTCACCTGCCGCAATACAGTTATCATAAGCCGAATCTGGCGATCGACCCTTTCTTCGAACAGGACACCGTCACGAAGAAACTGCAGATCGCTGCCGCACTGATCAGGGCCGATCACAACGAGGCGGACAAGATGATCGGCCGCTGGATCGAAACGTGCGATTTTCAGACCACGTACCATATACTCTCAAACCTAAGGCAAATGCTGCGTTCCAGCGTCGTGGACGAGATGTTTGGGCTGACAGCGCCGCAGGCGAGATTCAATGGATTCCTCTTACTTGCAGAGGATCGACACGGCCCGGACGTCTTTCGTCCGGTATTTGAGCATCAGGATAAGATCGATGCGATCGTCCGGCAAAGGCAAGTTGTCAGCGATGCGGCATTGCGGTTCTTTCTGGCACTGCTGCTTAACGTCGACAGCCGTGAACGGATATTTTCCCTGATAAAACAGCGTTATCCCGACGCCGATCCACTCGAAAAGGTGCTCGATTGGACGTACGATCTCGCCAATACACGCATCGCGGGCGATGAAAAGACGAATGCACTGGGGATTTCGGGCTTTGACGACATCGATCTCTACGTTCTCGAACAGATACTCAGGGGCCGATCAGGCGACGAGGTCGCTGCAGCGTTTCGAGCCGAACACGGCGAACCAACTGCTGCCCATGGATTGGCAGAAAAGGAACAGCGAATTCGCGGATCGGTCATCTTCCAGCCGCTATTGTCATGATTCGCAGGCCTCGTTTGCGGCAAAAAACAGAATAATTTACACTAATTGAGATATGCCCTTGTAGCTCAACGGTTAGAGCAGCGGACTTAGGGATGGTTGAGATCTAAGTGGGAATTGTCCATATGATCTCGACTGAATGGGTTGCTAATTTGTTACAGAACAGCATTTTAGTAGAATCTGTTAAATTCGGGGAAGCCTAAATGCCGATTCATCGGCACATGGTGATCCCGAGCCAAGCCGGACCGGTCCGGAAGGTGTAGAGACTTGACAGCAGACTCGTAAAGAGAAGAGAAAGTCCAGACCACAAACCCGAAAGGGGCGTCGAAAGGCGTAGCTGGTAAGCATAATCCGTTGGTTGTAGGTTCGAATCCTACCGAGGGCATACTCACAATTTCCTAACACAAAAAAAAGGCCCGACTGTGGGCCTCTTTTCTTATTTATTCAACATACTAAACCGCCGGAGCGTCTTTCTTTTCTTTTCCGTGTGCACAGCAAGCGCATGTGCAGCCGCTCTTGCCATCGGCCGTGGCTGTCATGTTCTTGTGCATTTCGTGGGTTTTCGGATCCATGCTCTTCATGTCTTTCATGTCATGAACCTTTCCGTCTTTCATCATCGGGCATGCATGCTCGCCGTTGGCGGCCATCTTGTCACCGTGATTCATGCCTTCCATCTTGCCTTCCATCTTGCCGTCCATTTTGTGTTCGGCACCGGCTTTCATCATCGGGCAGGAATGGTCTCCGTCGGCGGCCATTTTGCCGTCCTTCATCATCGGGCACGAATCACCGCAGCAGCTGCAATTATCGTGCTTATCGGCAGAGGCAGTAGTGGTGGCGACGGCATTTTTGCCCTTCATCGGACACGAATCGCCGCTGCAGCAGCAGCACGAAACGGCCGCTGAGGTTTCAATTGCAGTGTTTGTATTGAGAGCGTAAACTGCGATCGCGAGTCCGAAGACCATCATCGCTGCGAGAACTATAAAAATATTCCTTTTCATTGTATTTCTCCGTAAATAAAACTAAACAAATAACATAAATACGCACTGTGGCGCGCGTGGTTACTACGCAAGAAAGGCTCTTACCCGTTTGTCAGTTCAAATACGGAATACACAATTTCGCAGACGGACGCTGCTTTGGTCGAGCGGGGGCGGACGATAAACGCGTTCGACGACGCGGTTGGCGGTAAAGGTACGAAAGATCTCAGATGGCTTGCCAATTACAGTCGAAATCGCGACCGTGTCGGTGATATTGACAATACCGCGTTCTTCGACCGGCGTTGCGATCAGGCTGACCGGCATTGCACAGCAAGCAGCGGCCTTGGCAGATGCACTATCGTTGTTTGTCGTCGGGGTCTGTGCCTGCTTTTTGTGATGCTCGCAACGCGAAGGCATCTGCGCCGAAGCCGGAGCGGCCTTCGCCGACTGCGTGCAATACGTCAAACACATCGCTCCGCCGAGATTCAGACAGACAAAGGCAATTACGAATCGCGTGACCAAAGTCGAGTTTTTTCGTAAGAGCCTCATACAGCGTTATATTACAATAAGATTGAGTCCAATTGTGTGATTAAGATCACTTTTTTAGATATTGATCTAAGATCTGCCAAATCGACCTACTGCATGGGGAATTCGTTTTCGTCAAGCAGTGACTAGACGAGGTATCTTCACGCGACGTTTTTTCGAAAGCTGCCACAGATCGTACTGGGTCTGCATTCCGACCCAGAGTTCGGGACTCGTGCCAAGAGCGTCACCAAGTTTTAACGCCATTTCGGCCGAGATCCCCGCACTTCCGTTCAAGATTCGTGACAGAGCCGCCCGCGTCACACCGAGATGGCCCGCCGCCGCAGTGACAGAAACATCACCCAAATAATCTCGCAATACGCTGCCGGGATGTGGAGGATCGAACATAACCATAACATTACCTCAATGATAGTCTTGATAATCAACCAAGATAGCGTCGGTTCCATCAAATGCAAAGGTCAAACGCCAATTACCACTGACATCGATCGACCAATGTCCAGCCAGTTCGCCTTTGAGTTGATGTAGCCTCCAACCCGGAGCACTCATATCTTGCGGCTGAATCGCGTTGTCGAGGGCGAACAGCTGGCGTTTCAATTTTTCAGCATGCTTTGGCTGAATGCCAGCTTTCGATCCTGATCGAAAGAACCGTTCAACACCTGCATGTCGAAAACTCTTGATCATCGAAATTAGTGTATAGCAATGCTATACGTATAGTCAAGCTATACACATTAAACATTAAACCTAAAATCCACCACATCGCCGTCTTGCATGATGTATTCTTTGCCTTCGAGGCGGGCTAGGCCTTTTTCGCTGGCGGCCTTGCGCGAGCCGCACGCGACGAGGTCGTCGTAGCCGATGATCTCGGCGCGGATAAAGCCGCGTTCGATGTCGGTGTGGATCTCGCCGGCGGCGGCCGGTGCTTTGGTGCCGATGGGGATGGTCCAGGCTCGCACTTCTTTTTCGCCTGCGGTGAGGAAACTCATCAGCCCCAGCATGTGATAGGCCGCCTTGATCAGTTCGTCGACGCCCGACGACTTGAGCCCGAGGTCTTTGAGATATTCTGTGCGTTCCGCAGGGTCGAGGGCGACTAGTTCGGCTTCGAGTTTGGCGCATATTACGACAACATCGGCCTTTTCGGCAGCAGCGTGTTTCATTACTGCCTGGACGTGAGCGTTCGACGACGGATCGGCGAGCGTTTCTTCGTCGACGTTAGCAGCGTAGATCGTGGGTTTTGACGACAGAAAGAACCATGTTTTGACGATCGCCTTTTCATCGTCCGTCAGATCGGCGGCACGTGCGGGGCGGCCTTCTTCGAGGACGGGAAGGATCTTGTTGAGGATCTCGACGTCGCGTTTTGCCTCTTTATCCGTTCCCGATTTGGCTCCGCGTTCGGCCTTATCTTTGCGTTTTTCGGCGGAGGCGAGGTCGGCGAGGGCGAGTTCGATCTGGATGGTCTCGATGTCGCGGATCGGGTTGACGGAGCCTTCGACGTGAATGATATTGTCGTCGTCAAAACAGCGGACGACCTGAATAACGGCGTGTGTTTCACGGATATTGGCAAGAAATTGGTTCCCCAAGCCCTCGCCTTTCGAAGCACCGCGAACCAATCCTGCAATATCCAAAAACTCGACCGTCGCGGGCACCGTTTTTTGAGCATTATTGAGCTTTTCGAGCACTGCTAGACGTTCGTCCGGCACGGCGACGACACCGACGTTCGGCTCGATCGTCGCAAATGGATAATTTGCCGCAAGAGCCGCTTCCTGTGCGGTCAACGCGTTAAAAAGAGTAGATTTTCCAACGTTGGGTAGGCCAACAATTCCAGCTTGTAACATAAGAGCGTCTCCCCGCCGCAGCGGTCAAAACTCTTATTTTACTATCGAAGCACAGAATTAGCGAAATGACCTGGTCCGACTCTCCGCGAAAACCTCAGGGTTCTCTGCGTGGAATTTACGCTTGGCGTTTTCCACGCAGAGATCACTGAGAAAACCGCGCGGGAGTTCGCGGCAGTGGGAACTAGAGTTTTTTGTTGAGCGGCCGTACATTATTCGCTCCTCGCGGCAACACATCGGCAACGAAGTTGACTTCGGTCAGCTCGTCTTCGACCGAGATGAAAATTGACGGCGGTTGGAATGTGTGACGTTTTGAGCTGACCGAAACAACATAGCTTCGGCCCGCCTCGACATCGTCAAAACGATACCAGCCGAATGATCCGGAACGCGCCGTGCGGACCGAACCGTTCGTATCGGTCATCGACACCGTGACATTGGCGATCCCGCTGCCGTTGCTGGACAGAACACGGCCTGATACGGAGACATTTGCGGCAGTTGGGTTCAGAAAAGCCATTGTAAACGGAGACAGCGAATCGGTCACGCCGCAGACATAGCGGTCGCCGCCGCCGTTGTCGATATGTTCGGTCGTCCGATCGACAAAGACGCCACCTTCGCCATGCAGCAAACGCAGCGACAAAAACTGCGTATCCGTCATCGGCAGCGGCACACCGAGGCACACCGTAACGGGCGGCGTGTACTCCGCATCCGTGGTAATTTCGAACGCAGGGCACGTCGGGCACAGAGTGAAGCCATTCGGCAGGTCGCCCTGCTGGATCTGGTTCGTGACGAACGAGGTGTTTCCGGGGGTGCCAACATTCGAATAATAAACGAGCGCATTTGGGCCGACTATCGCAACGTCCTGGCCGAAAGGCGTAAAAACGTCGAACGACGGGTCGCAGCTATCGCCTATGCCGTCACCGTCACTATCGTCCTGGCCCGGATTTGCCGTCGCGCAGTTGTCGCAAACATCGCCCGCTCCATCGCCATCGTTGTCGGGCTGCGGAGCAAATGATGTGAATGCATCGGTCTCGTTAGTGCCTGAGAGGTGGATCAGACCGGTACCGTCAGTCTGCACGAGGTACACGCCGCCAGCACCACCGGTCGTGGAGTTATTGCTAAATGCTATTCGCTGCCCGTCCGGACTAAATGCAGGGGTATGCTCGTTACCGATCGTCCCGTTCGTGACCCGTTGCTGACCCGAACCATCGGCGTTCATCGTATAGATGTTTCGAGCGCCGCCGCTCGGGCCCACGCCGGAATAGACGATCCTCGCGCCGTCGCGGCTATAGGATGGATCGCGTGTCGAGCCGAGTCCGCCGACCGACGATGTCAACTGCGCCACGCCGGTCCCGTCGGGGTTTATGCTAAAGATGTCGTGGTACGTGAACGGAGAAGAAAGATAGGTGCGCGAATAGACGATACGGGTGCCGTCCGGATTGAAATCAGGCTGGAACGCCTGCTGAGAACCGGTCAGAGCGGTTAGCTGTACCACACCGGTTCCGTCGGCATTCATTACGAACATATTTTGAATGTTGCTCACGCGGTTGGATATGAACGCGATCTTGGTGCCGTCCGGGCTGAAGGCCGGTTGGTAGTTGTTTCCAGCGACGTTGGTGATGCGCGTGACGTTCGAACCGTCAGGGTTCATCGTATAGATCTCCATACGGGAATTATTTCGATTCGATGCGAACACGATCTTCGTGGCGTCCCGATTGAATTTAGGATTTTCATCCCTGAACGCGTTATTCGTGAGCCGCACTACGTTGGTGCCGTCGGCGTTCATCGTATAGATCTCGGCGTTGACGCTGCCGTTTCGAACCGAGGAAAACACTACGCGGTACTGGTTCGGTGTAAGCGGACAGTTGTCGGCACTATCGATCGCGCCGTCGCCGTCGTCGTCAACATCGCATACGTCACCTTGACCGTCATTATCCGTGTCGAGCTGATCGGGGTTGTAGTTCAACGGGCAATTGTCTGCGTCGTCACCAAAGGCGTCATTGTCATCATCGACATCGCAGACATTCCCGTAAAGGTCGCCGTCGGTATTTAGCTGATCGCTGTTAGAGATAAACGGACAATTGTCGGATATGTTGATTCCGTCACCGTCAATATCCTGAGGGCGGGAAAATGAAGCTCCCGACACGGTGTCGAAAGTACGAATATTGGAGCCATCGGAATTGGCGACCTTCACGTGATCGCCGATACCGGGGTTGCCGGTAGCGAATGCGATCATCGAGCCGTTGTAGCTAACCGAAACATCCTTATGAAAATTCATAGCCGATGTGTTTTGTGTTAGCTGAGTTACGTTGCTTCCATCGACATTCATTACAAAGATCCCGCCATACTCATTTCCCTGGAGGGTAAAAACGCTGTAAAAGATTCTTGTGCCGTCAGGGCTGAATACCGGATCGTGAGAAAAGCCGTCCGTTGTCAGGCGGATTGTTCCTGACCCGTCGCTGTTCATGACGTATATGTCTGTTGAATTGATGTCCCCGACATGATCCCGAGAAGAAACGAATACGATCTTGCTGCCGTCGGGGCTGAATCGCGGCTCCGCATTTTCTCCCTGTGTATTTGTGAGGGGAATCTGGTTGGAGCCATCAACATTCATTGAGTAAAGTTCTGCCTCTCCTCCTATTTCGGATGTGTAGACTACGCGGTTTCCGTTGCTGGATATGCGAACTGTATTGCAGTAACACTGGTGTCCCGCACGCGCTTCGTCCAGGATCTGTACAATTCCAGTGCCGTCAACGTTAGCTCGATAAATCTCGCGATTTGAATTTTCGACATAAGGATTAGAGAAGAATAGATATCGCCCGTCGTATTCCGGCCAGAAGTATCTGTTGTCGCTGGTCAGTATCCGAGTTGGCAGATGCCGCTGGCGATCCACGTCGGAAACCTGGACCTGGCCCACCGAGTAGGTGGAACTGAACAACGCATCCTCGTACGGTACTAGCGGCCCCGGATCGCATACATCTCCAGCGAAGTCACCGTCAGCGTTGGCCTGATCGGGATTCGCGAAAAAAAGACAATTGTCCGTTGTGTCATCAATGCCATCGCCGTCAGCATCTATCAGCCTCGCGCTCAAACCGCCATCTTTCTTAGAGGTCTCGAGGTCTTGAATTCCCGCTCCCTGTTGGGTTCGAGCGATAACAAGAACGATCAACGTAAGCGATAGACTCGCGAACACCACCAATAGCTTCCTTTTCATAATCGTACTCCTTGAGCTTACGTGCCCTTCTCCATTTGGCTGTCTGTTTTGGTTGACGGTTAACCGTTATTTGCCTTCAACGCTGCGATCGGATCGACCGCGTTTGCTTCGGGCTTTCCACTCGCCAATAGACGCTGCCCGTCGAGATCGCCCGACTCCATTTGTGCCTTGCAGTTGTTGCAGTAAACTTTTTCCGAATGATCCCGGCTGCGGACGGTTGTGACGGTGATGCGTTCGACGGTGATCCGTACTCCGCTTGGTTTGTTATCTTGCATAATGGCCCCTGCGAATTTTGTTGTTCACGAACCTTGCTCTCTGCTATTATTCGGTTATCGATCGAGTTGGTTTTTGCGTTTTACAAGTAATAGCTTGTAGATCTTTGGTTGCTAAAGTCCTTAATTTGAGGGCTAAATTTTCCTAAAAATTCCTAATGACCGATGAATGCCTTGGGAAATAAAGAGTATCGGTTCGGTGAATTTACGCTCGACGAAGTGCGCCGCAGCATTTCGCGAAATGGCGAAACGCTGAACCTGAGTCCTAAGGCGTTCGATCTGCTGGTCGAGTTGATCCGCCTGCCCGGAACGGTCGTCAGCAAGGACGATCTGCTGGAGCGCGTCTGGCCCGGCCAATTCGTCGAGGAGAACAATCTCACTGTTCAGGTGTCGGCCCTTCGCAAGCTGTTAGGCAACGGGAACGGAAACGGCACCAAATACATCGCGACCGTGCCGGGGAAAGGATATTCGTTCGTTGCACCGGTCGAGAGCAGCGACGACATAATAGTCGAACACCGAACGTACGAACGCATCACTATCGAACCGGGAACTGATTCGTCGGCTTTGCCGCATCTTTTACCGCCCGCATCTCGTTTGCCTTCCTGGCCGAGATGGGCTTTGGCGGCGTTGGTCTTCGCGGCGGCGGTTTTTTCGGCGGCGATGTTTTGGCGGCAGTTTTCGAGGCCGAATGCCTTTTCGCCTTCATCGTTTTCCGAACGTAAACTGACAACTTCGGGCCGCGTGA
>CAZVDM010000116.1:4828-11511 GCA_964625555.1 uncultured Chloracidobacterium sp. | reverse complement strand
GCAGCAGATGTTTTCGCCGGCGATCACGATCGCGATCCTTGCGGGTCTCGAGTCGCTGCTCGCGGCCGTCGTCGCCGACGGAATGACCGGAACGCGGCACCGCTCGAATATGGAATTGATCGCTCAGGGTACGGGCAATATCGTCTCGGTGATGTTCGGCGGAATTCCGGCGACCGGTGCGATCGCCCGTACGGCGACAAACATCAAGAGCGGCGGCACGACGCCGTTTTCAGCGATCATCCACTGCGTATTTTTGCTTCTGGTGCTGCTGTTCATCGGCAAATGGGCAGCGATGATACCGATGGCAACGCTCGCCGCGATATTGATCGTCGTCGCTTACAACATGAGCGAATGGCGCGAATTCTCGCACCTGCTCAAGAGCCCTCGCGGCGATGTCGCGGTGCTGCTGGCGACATTTCTGCTGACGGTGTTTATCGAACTGACCGTCGCGATACAGGTCGGCATTTTGCTCGCCGCATTCCTGTTCCTGCAGAAAATGTCGGCCGAGACGCATGTCGATGTGATCACCGACAACCTCAAAGACGACGAAGAATTTCAAGCCCGCGACATGTCTGGTGTCACGATCCCGAAAGGCGTCGAGGTTTTTGAGATCTATGGTTCGCTGTTCTTCGGTGCGGTGCGGCAATTCAAAGAGTCGATCCGCGTCGTCGCCACCAAACCGAAAGTGCTGATCCTCAGAATGCGACAGGTCCCGACGATCGACGCAAGTGGTGTTCACGTTCTTGAGGAGCTCGTCAGCGAAGCTCACGAGAACGGCCAGATCATCATCTTTTCGGCAGTTTCCCGCAGCGTTTATCGCGTTATGAGAAAGAGCGGTTTTGTCGATAAGGTCGGACGGAAACACTTCGCGGCCGACATTTTCGCCGCACTCACGCTTGCCAAAGAACACCTGGATTCCCTTGATATTGAGAGGACAAGATGAGATCGATCATTGAGAATTACCACGCCGACGCACTTCGGTCGTTTCATAATTACAAGAAGATGGCGGAACGTGCCATTGAGCAGGTCTCGGACACAGAGTTTTTTGCGTTGATCGACCCGGAAGCAAATTCGATCGCATTGATCGTGAAGCACATCGCGGGAAACCTGCATTCACGCTGGACCGATTTTTTGACGACCGACGGCGAAAAGGAGTTTCGCAAGCGCGATACCGAGTTTGAGCTGATCGAAGATACGCGTGAAAGCCTGATGGAGTTTTGGGAGACCGGCTGGCAGGCATTGTCTGACAACATCGAACCGCTCACGGTCAAAGATTTTTCCCGCACGGTCACGATACGCGGCGAACCTCATACGATCGTCGAAGCGATCAACCGGCAGCTCACGCATTACGCATATCACGTCGGGCAGATCGTCTTGCTCGCCAAGCATTTTAGATCGGCGGAATGGAAAACGCTGAGCGTTCCCAAAAATCGCTCGGCGGAATTCAATCAGTTTCTCGCGGAAAAACAAGCAGCCGGCGAGGCCAAGACTGACCGTCTGGAGGCTCCGTTCGAATTTTCCGAATCCAATCAGTAGTCTCGCAGCGAATTACAACATGCGCCCGGGATCGGTTCATTCCGTTCCGTGTTTATCTGTTATAATCTGTGGCTGGCTCTTCTTATGAAATCGATCTCCATTCTTGGCTCGACCGGCTCGATCGGCTGCAACACTCTAAAAGTGATCGAACATCTCGGTGATATTCGCGTCGTGGCGATGGCCGCCGGGCGTAACATGGCGAGATTTGCCCGACAGATCGCTGAGGTTCGGCCCGATTTGGTCTCGTGCGACGACCAGACATGTGCTGAAACATTGGAACGCGAACTGCACACGCTCGGTGCTCAAACACCGCGAATCGAACTTAATTCTGATGGTTTGGTGGCCGTGGCGACCCATCCCGAGGCAGAAGCCGTCGTATCGGCGACCGTCGGAGCTGTGGGGTTCGTACCGACTCTGCGTGCGATCGAGGCGGGCAAGCGTGTCGCTCTCGCTAATAAAGAAACGCTCGTCATGGCCGGCGAACTGATGACGGCCGCCGCGTTAAAGTCAGGCGCCGAAATACTGCCAGTCGATAGCGAACACAACGCAATACATCAGTGTTTGAGAGGTGAACAGAGCAGCGAGGTTCGACGCTTGATTCTGACCGCCTCAGGCGGCCCATTCCGCACAAAGACCAAGGCCGAGATCGAAAACGCTACGCGCGAAGAAGCCCTCAACCACCCGAATTGGAAAATGGGCGACAAGATCTCGATCGACTCGGCAACGCTGATGAATAAAGGCCTCGAGGTGATCGAGGCTAAATGGCTGTTCGGCTTTGAGGCCGATCAGATCTCGGTGATCGTGCATCCGCAGTCGATCGTTCATTCGATGGTCGAAATGGTCGACGGTTCGGTCATTGCTCAAATGGGTGTGACCGATATGCGTCACGCCATCCAATACGCTTTGACATACCCGGAACGCAAAGAAAATTCGACGCCACTGCTCGATCTTGCGAATCTTCGTCGGCTCGATTTTGAGGAACCGGATCTCGAACGATTTCCGTGTTTGCAGCTCGCATACGACGCTTTACGGACAGGCGGCACGATGCCCGCGGTCCTGAATGCCGCGAACGAGATCGCCGTCCAGGCGTTTCTCGACGGTAAAATAAACCTGAGCGAGATCGCCTCGGTAAACAGCAGTGTTATGGCTGATCACGCGGTCGTCCCTGTCTCGAGCATCGACAACATCCTCGAAACTGACAAATGGGCCCGTTCACGCGCTATAATGAAACTCAGCAGAACGGCGACGGCTAATTAACTTACCGCAGACTATTTTACAACGCCCTAGTCCGGGCCCGAATCCAACTGCATTGATCTATGGAAAGTATTTTATCGACAGCATTTTATTACGTCATCATACCGTTGCTCGTCCTTGGCATCGCGATCAATATTCACGAGTTTGGCCATTTTATTATTGCCAAGATGTTTGGAATGCGTGTCGAGGCGTTCTCGTTCTTCGGCCTCGGGCCGAGAGTATGGGGATTTAAGGTCGGTCATACTGATTACCGGATAAGCGCGATCCCGCTTGGAGCTTTTGTAAAACTCTACGGCGACGACGCGACCGGGCCGCTCGAGGGCGGCGAGTCGACCGGCGAAAAGGTGCCGGAATCCGAGCTGTACGAACTGCGGCCGCGTTGGCAGAAGTTTTTCGTGATGCTCGGCGGACCGTTCATGAATATCGTACTCGCATTGTCGATCCCGTTCGGGATGGCGATGATCCAGGGAATTCCGGCGGTGCCGGCTCCGGTCATCGCGTCCGTCAGGGCCGAAGGCGCCGGAGCGAAAGCAGGATTGCAGGTCGGCGACCGCATTGTTTCATTCAACGGCGTCGAAAATCCGACATGGCGAAACATCACTGTCGAGGCGGGCATCAACCCCGATCGCGAGCTTGCGATGGTAGTCGAACGCGGCAGCCAGCGTATTCCGCTGCAGATAACGCCGCGTAAGGAAGAGGTTTTCGCCGGACAAAATGCCGGACTTATCGACGCGGAGGCTGATCAGGGCGTCGTACCGGTGCTCGTCGGCGATGTCGCTCCGAACACGCCTGCGGCCGAGTCAGGGCTGCAATTCGGCGATCGGATCGTCTCGGTCAACGGCGAACAGGCCAAGAACATACAACAGACCAAATTGACGGTCGATAAGAACAAGGCCGTTCCGATCCAGCTTGTGGTCGAACGCGGCGGACAATATCTGACACTCAACACCGCCGTTCGTAAGCTCGATGATGGTACCGAACGTCTCGGATTTGGATTTCAACGTCCGGACCTGCCGCTTGAAAAGGCATCGATCGGCGGAGCTGTCGAATTTGCGTTTAGCTCGAACTGGGAAAATCTCAAGGCGACCGGTGCGGTACTTGGACAGGTATTTTCGGGAAATCGCTCGGTCAAAGATTCTGGTATCGGCGGCCCGGTGGGTATCATTCAGCAATCGGCCGAAGCAACTCGTCTGATGGGTATCGAGGGCTTTTTCCTGATCCTAACGGCGATCAGTCTCAGCCTTGGCATCTTTAATCTGTTGCCGGTTCCGATGCTCGACGGCGGACAGATAATGGTGCTCGGAATAGACAAGGTCATGTCCTGGTTCGGCCGCACGCTCTCGATGGTCGCGAAAGAGCGCATCCAATTGACGGGACTTGCGGTAATACTGTTATTGATGGTGTTTGTATTTTTCCTCGATTTTTCGCGTATCGCCGCGAGATTTGGCGGTTCGGATAAACCGGCAGTCGAACAGACGAAGTAGACGGAACGCAGGCTGCCAGGCTGCGTGTGAACCTCCGTAATAGTCGCAGGCTGGCAGCCTGCGTTCCGACTTATGAAACGAGTTACCAAACCAGTGATGGTTCGCGACGTGCAGATCGGCGGCGGTGCGCCCGTGGTCGTCCAGTCGATGACCAAGACCGATACGACCGACGTCGACGCGACGATCCGTCAGATCGAAGAAATGGTGACGGCCGGCTGTGAGATCGTTCGTATCGCCGTTCCTGACGATGATGCGGCCGCGGCGATGTATGAGATCCGCAAACGAACGAATGTGCCGATCGTCGCGGACATCCATTTTCATTACAAACTCGCTCTCAAGGCTCTCGACGCCGGCATCGACAAGCTCCGCATCAATCCCGGCAACATCGGCCATATCGATCGCGTCCGCGAGGTCGTCCGTGCGGCCGAGGCACAGAAAGTGCCGATCCGCATCGGCGTTAACGGCGGTTCGCTCGAAAAAGATCTGCTCAAAAAATACGGCACCGCGACGCCCGAGGCGATGGTCGAATCGGGCATGCGGCACATACGCATTCTCGAAGATCTCGGCTTTTCTAACACGATCATTTCGCTCAAAGCGTCGGACGTCAATCGGATGGTCGAGGCTTATCGGCTGATGGCTGCAAAGGTCGATTATCCGCTGCATCTCGGCGTGACCGAGGCCGGAACGCCGTTCGGCGGCACGATCAAATCGGCGATCGGGCTCGGGATCCTGCTTCACGAGGGGATAGGCGATACGATCCGAGTCAGCCTTGCCGCCGAACCGCACGAAGAGGTGCGCGTAGGTTGGGAAATTCTCAAATCGCTCGAACTCAGAAAACGCGGCGTCACGGTTGTTGCCTGCCCGACGTGCGGTCGGCTTGACATCGATAATTTCGTCGAGATCGTCACCGAGGTCGAACGCCGGCTCGCTCACGTCGAAGAGCCGTTGCATCTATCGATCATGGGCTGTGCGGTCAATGGCCCCGGCGAAGCTCACGACAGCCAGCTCGGCATCACATTCGGCCGGAATGTGGGCATGATCTTCAAAGACGGCGTTCCGATGCGCCGCGTCGCCGGGGCCGACATCGTCGAAGAATTTGTCAAAGAGGTCGAGCAGCTCCGAAAAGAAGGCTCCGACGCCAAATCGATCGCCGAAGCAAATCCGTTCGTGCAGATCACGTAAGAGATAACAACCGCTAAATACGCAAAAAGGCGCGAATGAAGGACCTATTTCTTTCAATTTCGCGTCTTTTTGCTTATTTCGCGGTCAACATCTTAAGGGAACAGGATCGTTAGCGGATAGATGGGAATATTTCGCACGATTCCGAACAACAGCAGTACGATACCCGCGACAACGACAAACTTCGCATTCGTCGGCCACATCGGCAAACCTTTTCCACGGATCGCCATCAGTGCCAGCGAAGCTCCGACATACGCAAAAATGACCGCCCAAAGCGGCGTCAGCGCGTTAAAATCGACGGCCGTAATGATATCGCCGTGAAACAGCGCGTGAAAGCCGCGCGTCAGTCCGCATCCCGGACACGCAAATCCCGTCAACGCGAACAACGGGCACACCGGCAGAATGGTGGCTTTCGAAGGATCAAAGTACGCGATAGCCGCCGCTCCGCCGGCAAGCGCCGCAACGCCGGCCGCCGCCGTTAATCGTAACGAATGCGGAAAGTTGGCCTGCGGTATTTGCGATTCGACTTGCATGAGTTCAATTGTAGAGGGACAAATCCAAAATTCAAACGCTTGCCATCGAAACGAACAGTGCGTCGGTAGCGACTTTTCGGTTGATGTTGACGATAAAATTTTGCCGCATCGTCTCGATCGACGTGAGCCATGAAGGCAGGTCGGCACGGCCGCTTTCGGCAGCGAGATGTGCGAGATCAGCTTCGAGATCGGTGTTTACGACGCGCATCGTCTCGCCGCTGACCTTTATTGTCCAGACATCGTGGATGAGCGACTGGAGAATGTCGAGATTCTCTTCGAAATTCTCTTTGTTCTTAGCGTCATTCATTTCCTCTGAGATGCGAAGCAATGCAGCGATATCGCCGGTTTCGATGACATTGCGGATGACTGAAAGCATCTTTTCGCGGCGGGCCTTGAACTTTTCGACATCGACGGTCACCGCCCGGCCGATGCTGCCGCGCGCGAGGCGGGCCGAGAGTTTTGCTTCGTCGTGGGTGAATGCGCGTTCATCGATCAGATATTTTTCGATCTCGTCAGCCGGAACCGGAGCAAACCGCAGCGTCTGGCAACGCGAACGGATGGTCGGCAGCAGACTGTCAGGACGCGAAGTGATCAGAAAAATGTGCGATGTCGCGGGCGGTTCTTCGAGCGTTTTGAGCAAGGCGTTTGACGCCGCGTCGTTCATTTTGTCGGCATCGTCGATGATAAAGAAACGCGA
>CAZVDM010000116.1:0-4728 GCA_964625555.1 uncultured Chloracidobacterium sp. | reverse complement strand
CGCTTCCCGACGCCTTCGTCACCGGCGAACAGCAGCGAATTGGGCACGCGTCCAATAGCCACGAATCGCCGCAGAATGTCCTTGACCTGATTGTTCCCGATGAGCTTTTTGAACATCAGCTAAATGATCTTGCTAACGATCTCGTCAACCTTGCCTTGTATTTCTTCGACGCTGCCGCTTGCTTCCACAATAATAAATCTCTCGGGTTCCGCAGCAGCGATCGTCAGATATGCGTCGCGCACGCGATGGTAAAACTCCGCCGTCTCAGCGTCCATGCGGTTCGCTTTCGCTTCAGATTCGGCTCGGTCGCTCATCCTGGTGATCGCCATTTCGACAGGAATGTCAAAAAAGAGCGTCAGATCAGGCTTGAGGCCGCCGGTCGCGAGTGCGATCACTTGATTTACTTTGTCGGCCGGAAAGCCTCTACCCGCACCTTGATAGGCGAACGTGGCATCGGCGTACCGGTCAGAGATGACGACCTTGCCTGCGGCAAGAGCAGGTTTGATCAAATACTCGACATGCTGGGCGCGATCCGCTGCGAAAGCGAGCAGCTCTGCCATCGGCGCGACCTTTTCGTGTGTTTCGAGAAAGGCTTCGCGAAGCTGACGTCCCAGTTCCGTCCCGCCGGGCTCTCGGGTCATGATTACGTCATGGCCGCGGGCGCGCAAATGGGCTGCAAGTAATCGCAATTGGGTCGATTTACCGCTGCCGTCTATGCCCTCAAAGGTGATGAATCTGCCGCTCAAGATGGGTGATGCTCGGGCGCGCTCGGCCGCCGCTCCTGTGAGATCGAGGAAATACCGTGCTTGAAGATCAAAACGTCCGGGCCGCCGACATCGAGAAGAACCGAAAACTTGTCAAAACTTTTGATCCTGCCCGACAATGTCGAACCATGCAGGAGATGTACTACGACCGAAACTCGCTCACGTCGCGCCGAATTCAAAAATGCGTCCTGAATATTTTGGGCAGCCTGCTTTTCCATTTCGTTTCCTCTTCTCAATCACAAACAAACGGGAGAATTGTACAAGTGGCATCGATTATATCAAATTTCCTTGTATCGACAAGCTTTTCATTTTTAAGCCGCGATCGCCTTAATTAACGCCTGAAATACCTTGTCATCGCCGCCAAATCCCTCAAGCCATATGGCGTCCGGTTCACGTCGAAACCACGTCAATTGCCGTTTCGCGTAATTGCGAACGTCCTGTTTTGACTTTTCGATCGCCGATTCCAGAGTGCGTTCGCCGCGAAGATACTCACATACCCTGCGATATGCATGGGCACCGAGCGCGTTGGTATCATCTTTAACGTTTGCCGCGCGCAATTGTTTCACTTCCTCGATGAGGCCGGAGGAAAAATGAGCTTCGGTGCGAGCGTTTATCTTTTCATACAGCACATCCCGCGGCGGATCAATCACAAAAAGCTTGATTCGCGAAGCAAACTCCGGCGGCTCGGCGCGGTTCGGCTGGATCTCGGATATTCGCGTTCCGGTCTGAAAATATACCTCGAGCGCACGTGTCGATCGGACGTAATCGCGAACCGTGATCTTCGATGCCGCTTCCGCGTCGAGCCGCATGAGCATTTTGTGGAGATGCTCGGCACCTCGCTTCGCTCCGATCGACTGCAGACGTTTCCGCAGCGAATGATCGGTCTTTGGGCTGTCGAACAGCGGCTGGCGAAGCGTTCGCAGATAAAAACCGGTTCCCCCGACCAGAATGGGAACTTTCCCGCGAGCCTCGATCTCCATTATCTTGGCGGCCGCGTCGACCGCCCAATCGGCTGACGTGTAGTTCACATTTGGATCGACATAATCGATCAGGTGATGCGGCACACCGCGTTTTTCCTCTTCGCTCGGCTTGGCGGTCGCGATCTGAATTCCCTTGTAGATCTGAACCGAATCGCAATTGATGACCTCGCCGCCAACCTTCAAGGCCAGCTCAACGCCGAGCGCGGTCTTGCCCGAGGCCGTCGGGCCGGCAATAGCATAAATCGGACGTTGACCGTAAGCACTTGTCACAGAACTTCATATAATACCATTGGCATCACGGCAGTGTGGTGTTCGGCTCGACGGAGCAAGTCCAAATATGACCGCAGATAATTTGAATTACATTCTCGCTGCCGTTTGCATGTTGGGTGCATTGACATGCGTCTTTGCCGAATGGCGCGGACTTCAAATACTAAGGGTCGTTTCAAAGATCGCGGCAAGCTCGGCATTTGTGGCCATTGCCGCGGTAAACGGTGCGTTTAATTCTAACTATGGGCGTTTGATGTTGGCTGCTCTCGTTCTGAGCTGGGCCGGCGATGTCATGCTTCTTTCACTGCGAAGTTCGCTTCTGCTCGGCGGCATAGCGGTGTTTTTTCTCGCTCACATTGCCTTTGCGGGAGCCTTTTTTACGATGCCGATCGATGTAATGTGGTTTTTGATCGGGCTCTTATCGATGACGGCCGTCGCGGCCGTTTTGCTTCGATGGTTGTGGCCGCATCTCAAATCGTTCTACAGGTTTGCGGTTCCGGCATATCTTTTGGCGATCATTATGATGACGTCGCTGGCTATCGGTGCCGGATCTGCTCACGGTCATTTTCTCCTCGTGATCGGTGCGGTCACATTTGCCGCGTCCGACATTTCGGTCGCCCGCGACCGGTTCGTCGAACGGAGCATCGTTAACAAGGCCTGGGGACTGCCGCTTTATTATGCCGCCCAGATCATGTTTGCGATGTCCGTGCTCTCGCGTGGATAATCAAGTATTCTTGATTCGATCGAACCCTAATTTCTCATTGTTCCGGAGTATTGCACATGAAAGCACTTTCGCTCGTCGTAATTACTACGATCCTTAATTTCGCGGCCGCCGCACAGCGCACCACCGACTACGTCCAATACGTCAATCCGTTGATCGGAACGCAGAAAATGGGGCACACATTTCCCGGAGCGACGGTGCCGTTTGGGTCGGTGCAGTTGTCGCCTGATACGGACCAGCAGCCGCACAACGTCGGCGGCAAGTATAACAAGGACACGTATAAATATTGCGCGGGCTATCAATATGACGACCGTGAGATCGTTGGATTTTCGCACACGCATTTTAGCGGAACGGGACACTCGGATCTCGGCGATTTTCTCGTAATGCCGACCGTCGGCGATCTGCAGCTCGAGCCCGGGACGAAAGGCGACCCGAAGAGCGGTTTCCGTTCGGCTTTCTCACACTCCAACGAGACTGCGGAGGCAGGTTACTACAAAGTGTTGTTAGAGGACGACAATATCCTCGCCGAAATGACCGCCACAACGCGAGTCGGGATGCACCAATATACTTTCCCAAACGCTTCCGACGATGCTCACATCATCCTCGACCTAATGCATGGCATTTACGATTATGCGGACAAGAACGTCTGGACCTTTGTCCGTGTCGAAGACGATCACACCATCGTCGGCTATCGTCAGACAAACGGCTGGGCGCGTACCCGAACCGTCTATTTCGCGATGGAATTTTCGAAGCCGTTCAAATCTTATGGCTTCAAAGAGTTTGGCAAGCAAGACTACAAAGGATTTTGGCGTAAATTTGATCAAACAAAGAACTTTCCCGAGGCTGCCGGAAAACAACTTCGTGCTCATTTCGATTTCGACGCGAAGGCCGGCGAAAAGATACAGGTCAAGTTTGCCCTTTCGCCGGTCTCGACGAACGGTGCGATCGCAAATCTCAGATCTGAAATTTCAGATTGGGATTTCGAACGCGTCAAACGCGAAGCTCAAGCGTCGTGGAACAAAGAGCTGTCCAAGATCGATGTGACGACGCTCGATCGCGGCGAGATGGTGAATTTTTACACGGCAATGTACCACGCCTTTCTCGCTCCGACCGTATATATGGATACGGACGGACAATATAAAGGCATCGATCAAAATATTCACAAAAATGAGCCCCGAAAGGTTCTTTCAGGCGGTTTGTCAACAATTGGAAATGTTAAGCCCGCGATTCCCGTCAACTACACCACATTCTCATTATGGGACACCTACCGCGCGCTACATCCGCTGCTCAATATTATCCAGCCGTCGCGCAACCGCGATATGGTGCGTTCGATGCAGGCTCATTACGATCAGAGCGTGCATAAAATGCTGCCGGTGTGGTCGCACTATGCCAATGAGAATTGGTGCATGATCGGCTATCACAGCGTTTCGGTCGTCGCCGACGCGATCGTAACCGGAAATCTGACCGGCATCGAAGCGATGAGAGCTCTAGATGCTTCGGTCCAAACCGCCCGCACAAAATACTACGATGGCCTCGAATATTACATGAAGCTCGGCTATGTGCCGGAAGACAAGAACTCTTCGTCGGTTTCAAAGACGCTCGAATATGCCTACGACGATTGGGCGATCGCTCAGGCCGCCCAGAAGTTGAACCGCAAGGACATTTACAACGAGTTCATCAAACGCAGCGAGAATTGGAAGAACGTTTACGATTCGTCGGTCGGCTTCACACGGCCCAAGTCGTCAGACGGCACATTTCTGGCGAAATTTGACCCGCTAAAGACCGAGGGACAAGGATTTATCGAGGGCAATGCCTGGAACTACAGCCTTTATGTGCCGCACGACCCGGACGAGATGATCAAGAAAATGGGCGGTAAAAAGCAGTTTGCGGCGCATCTGGATGAACTTTTCACGATGCATCTGCCGGACGAATTCTTCGCCGAGACCGAGGACATCACCCGCGAAGGCATCATCGGCGGCTATATCCACGGCAACGA
>CAZVDM010000115.1:0-11641 GCA_964625555.1 uncultured Chloracidobacterium sp. | reverse complement strand
GCGGCCAATTAGAACACGCCTCCGGCTGCGATTCGTGCCGTGACTGTGGATATTCAAAATGTAAGTGACATGTAAGGCTGAATTTTGGTCAAACGAAAATGCGGAGCCAACACATGTTGACTCCGCATTTTCACTGGTTCAGTTGATTCAACAAACAAATGCGTTCCGCCGGCTCCTATTTCAATGAATTGCCTGTCCAAATCGAGGCACCTGGCGCTATTCTTCGTTGATCCGCTATCGTCTCCGTAACTCCGACTGTCGACGAAGTAGATATACCAGAATCGGTGACGATGGTCGAGAATTCAATGTCGCCGTTAAACCCTATTTCTACTCCCGCTTCGCGAATTCGGTAAACATTATTTCGTCGAGCCCTCCTGAGGGACACCCTACATGAATGCGGCTAGGACCGACCTTTTCACCTTTTAGCACCCTATCTGGATAAAGGCTGAGCATCTGAAACTCCGTACCGCATCCTTGGGGCATGTAACTGTCAGAGGACGTAGGGTGTGGACTTCCACCTACCACTGCAACAACGAAGAGCTTTTTAGATTTCCAGTTATAGTCATAAACCATTACCTCATCTGACGGAGGTATTCGAATAAACTCACACGGCGCCTCCAAATCCAGGTCGAGTCCCTCATCAGTTCCTTCGACCTTAGCTACGGGCTTGTATCGTAAGAAACACCTTTCCTGCCCGTTTTGTAAAGCCAATCTGTAGCCAGCGACAGATGCTACTACATCCCGTCCAGCAGTGTCTGGCAAAGCCAACCTCACGGAATCTGGTGTTGGCTTATTACAGATCGACATCAACGCAAGAAGACTGAACAACACAAAATATTTCATTCTTAACCCCCTTCATCTGTCCTTTCCTTTACCTGAAATTGCTTCAGTAAAAGGCCATAACGGATCGGTGTCGGGCCTGCTTTTAGGCTTTTTATTTGCTGGCCAAAATTATTGCGGCCCTCCGTATTTCCTCTTCATTGACTCTGATGCATCTAACACGGATATTACCACTGATCTGCAAAGATATCGCAGAAGATCCCAGGCAGCTTTATGACGGCAAACATCGGTTTAATGCCGCGACTCTTCTTGCCTCTTCATGATCGCCGATTACCGCAAAATGATATCGATCGCCACGAAAAGAGTGTGCGGCAAGTGGCAAAGGATGGGCGGTTGGGCCGCGTGGGTGCGAAATGGGCCGGCGATGGGACGTTGGAGATCGGGCTTTTGAATGGGAATGTTGGGAAGCGATGGGATCTTATTGGAATTTGGCCGAATTGGCAGACCGCGACAGCTTTTTTGTCACATTTTCGAATTGTGGCTGGGCTGTTTTTTATAGTCGCTGACCCCGATTTTGACTGTCGCACGCCCCGTTAACATTGTCGCTGAGACCTTTTTAAACTGTTGCAGAACGCCATTTTACGTCATTTTCTTCAATTTTGTTGATCTAATTGTGGTACGTACCACAATTCGACCAAAACACTAAAAAAAACACATTTGGTTTTTCCCAAAAACAGAAAAAACTGCCCGGCGTCCTTTTCATGATCGGTCATTCTCTACCGCACGAACGCACTCGGCACGGGCAGGTCGCCGGTCTGGCCGAATTGTTGGATGAGCGTGCCTGCCGTCGAACGCTGAGCGTACCAGGTTGCCGTCGAGGGCCTGAAGACCGCGGCATCGTTCTTTCCGTCGCCGTCATAGTCGCCGGGGCTTGGGATGTCGGTCGCCGTGCCGAACGGGAATGCGAAGAAGCTGTTGTTCTCGCTTCTGAGGACGTACCATTCGCCGGTCGAAGGCCTCCAGAATGCGACATCAGCCTTGCCGTCGCCCGTGTAGTCGCCCGACACGGCCTTGTCAGTCGAGCTGCCAAACTGGTACGCGACATTGCCCGCCGTGCTGCGGACGATCCACCATTGGCCGAGGCTTGGTCGGTAGATGGCGATGTCGGCCTTGGCATCTCCGTCGTAATCGGCCGGAACCGGCAGATCGCCGGCCGCACCGAATTGCTGGATGGTCGTGCCGCCGCCTGAATTCAAGATGAACCACGTCGAGCTCGAAGGCCGGAACACGGCAGCGTCCGATCTGCCGTCGGCATCATAATCAGCCGGAGCCGGAACATCGCCATTAGAACCGAACGGGAAAGCAAAGAACGAAAAATCATCGCTCCGCAAAACGTACCAGAAACCCGTCGAAGGCCTCCAGAAAGCAATATCGGTCTTGTTGTCGCCCGTAAAATCGGAAGGTACGACCGTGTCCGTCGAAGAACCGAACTGCGTAGCTCCGTTGCCGCCATTCGACGACTTGAGCCACCACCACTCTCCGCCCGAAGTGCCGTTAGGCCGGTAAATGCTGATATCTGCTTTGCTGTCGCCATCAAAATCAAACGCTGTCCCCGGCTGTGCCGAACTAAATACAGTGAACTTAAAGGCCGGAGTTACAGAAAATCCACTGACAGCGGCGGCATCGGTAACGTACCAACGGCCGTAGAATGTCTGGCCTACCAAGGCAAGGTTATTGGGTATCGAAAGATTGACGCTTCCCCAACCGTTTCCGTTTCCTGAGCCGGAAAGATTGATCGCGACGCGAGCAAACGATCCGGTTGCGGGAATAGTGCTGCCGACGCCTGGATCATTCGTGTCAATGGCCAGCACAGCGGCGGCCCCGCCGAGACCACGGGAAACGGCAACGGTGAAGCTCGAATTGCCCACAAGCGGAGGTTCAAGGGCTGTAGGAACCGGAACTATAGCGCCCGCTCCCGCCCGTCCGGTCCCCATGATCGCCGGCACACGACCGGATTCGGTGTAAAGTTGCGGCCGGTCAAATGGCGCCGTCTCAGCTGATACACGCGGATCGACCAATGGCCGCTTCAGAAATTCGGCAAGGTTCGATCGCTGATCATTTGTAAGGTTCAACGGGCGGATCAGATCGTGATCGATATTAGGCGCATCAAAATCGCCGCCTCGACGATAGAGCTCTATCACGGCCTCAAGTGATTCTTTCCTTCCGTTATGAAAATACGGCCCTCTGAGGAAAACATTCCTGAGCGTTGGTGTCTTAAATCTACTATTGTCCTCCGGAAGCCCGGTCACAGCACCTCGGCCTGGATCCTCAATCTGAGGCCGCACTCCGATATTGTGGTAATTATTGTCACTCAGCAGCGGCCCGCCATGGCAAGCATTACACTGAACATCGATAAAAACTTCCTGCCCTGCCAATTCGTTAGGCGTCAAGGGCTCGATCTGCTGAATGGCAAGATCGAGAGGCGTACGGTCTGTGAAAAGCGTTCGCTCGTGCGTGCCTATCGCCATTGCGATGCGCGACGGCGTCACTTCAGGTGTACCGAACACCTCTTGAAAGAGTTCGGCATATGTTCTATTGGCGATCCATGCCTTGAGGCCGTTCGGCATTTTCGGCGATAGAGCAAGCGGCTTGGATGAGTTGATACGGGAGGCAACCTCGGTCCAATTGCGGCCACTATGCGCCATTTCCGCGGACGAGACCGGCGGGCCGGCAGACTGGCTTTCGAGTCCGGCCCACTCGGTCAAAAGCACATTATTTGTGATCTGGTCGCGAAATACATCGTTCGCGCGGCCGTCCCAAAACAATCCCTGACGAGTGTACGCACCGTTGAGATAAGTTGGTGATTTGCGGCCCGTGACCTGCGGGTTTATTCCGAAAAGCGGGATCCAGGCGTAACTGCCGTTGATGTTATTTTGCGGCACGCCCGGCGAGCCAGAAATGTCGTCAGCCGTGTTGAACGTATTGTCCGGCCCGGCATTGGTCGAACGGATGTCGCCGATCAAGGTTCTCGGATCGCTGCCGCCGGCAGCCGGCCGGTGACACGTACCACAGGAAACGGTTTTGGTCGACGATAATTGTTCGTCCCAGAATAACGCTTTTCCGAGATATGCTTTTGCCGCTGTAACCGGATTTCCGGTCGGTGCGTTCGGCGGATCAAGAACCCCAAACGGGCTCGGCTGGATCGTGCCAACCGCTCGTCTTCCTTGATCCGCAAGGCTAAGCTGGCTGACGGTGCCCCCATTTTCTGCCCGCACCCAATAGAAATAATTTGTACCTGCTGACGGCGGATTATCGAAATAGTAATTTGCGGCCGTGGTGCCAACGTCAGTTGCCCCGCCCGAATTATTGACAGTGTTTCGGAATATACGATAAAGCGTCGCACTGCGAACCGTATCCCAATGGATCTGGATCTTTTCGACATAACTATTGTCCGATGCGTCGACATTCGTCGGCGAGCCGATCGCATCCGCGGTTATACGTCCGCTAACGGTGTCTGGCTTCAGCGGCATCAGAAAAAATGCTAATCCAAAAGCCGCGAACAGCGACAAGATCACTATCTTAACTCGATTCATCAGTCAAAAACTCCAGAGGTTCGGAACTCGATTTCTTTATAACTTACAAACGGGTCTGCAAACATAAAATCATAACAAAATCAGTTTGCCGAATAAACCGCAGATGCCCATGCGGGCCAGATATACGGCGCAGTTTGTTGCGGGTAACTTTTTCGTTAGAATCGGACTTATGAAATTCACCGTTCGAATCGCAATTATTGCTATTTTGGGATGTACCGGACTTGCTTTCACGGCTTCACGCGTTAATTCCGCGGATTCCGATGCGTATCTGATGAGCTCAGCGACACCGACGCCGACGCCGAAGATCGATCCCGCACCAAAGCCGACTTCGATCCCGGTTGCCACTCCGAGCCCGACACCACGGCCGGTTCAGACACTTGCAGATCTTCAATCGACGATCAGACAGCGATTGTTTTCGCCGGAGGTTCGACGAGGTCGTATCGGGATCAAGGTAGTGTCGCTCAACTCTGGCAAGGTCGTTTTTGAGAACGATTCGGACAAATACTATATGCCGGCTTCGAACATGAAAAATTTCACGGTGGCCACGGCGATAGAGCGCCTGACCCCGGATTATCGGTTCGTCACGGCGGTCAGGGCGGCGGCCTTGCCCGATGCATCCGGCAATTTGAAAGGCGATCTCGTAATATACGGCGGCGGCGATGTTTCAATTTCGACAGCCTTTTCGAACGGAGATTATTACAAGGGCCTGGACGATCTTGCCGAGAAAATAAAATTGGCAGGAGTAAAAAACGTCGACGGCGATCTGGTCGGGGACGAAAGCTATTTTCGTGGATTTCGTCTGCCGGAAACGTGGGAATGGGACGATCTGCAGTCGTATTACGGGGCCGAGATATCGGCGTTACCGCTGAACGACAACGCTGTAGATATCACGGTAATGCCCGGCTCGCGGGGCAATCAGTGCATTGCCCGCATCACGCCGTTAAATCAGATCATGCGGATCGAAAATCGTTGTATGACCGGTGCTTCAGGCTCGAAGCGCGAACTTCGTATATTCAAACAGATCGATCAAAACGTTGTCGAGATCAGCGGTTCGATGCCTGCCGGTGACAGTAAATATGAGGGTTCGATCGCCATAACGCGCCCTGCCGACCTGTTTGTTGCGTTGTTGAAAGAACGGCTGCTAAAAATTGGCATCAACGTTAAGGGACGTTCCAGAACGTTGGTTGCAGATGAACGGCTGTTTCCGATAGAAAACGGGAAGACCGTGTTCACGGAGATCACCAAACTCGAATCGCCGCCATTGGCTCTGATAGCGGCCAAGACAATGAAGCCCAGCCAGAACATGTACACCGAGACCCTATTGTGGACGCTCGGTGAACAGGTCGGCAGAAAGAACGGTGGCAACGGCAATAGCGGCCTGCTGGGCCTCGGCGTGGTGAAAGCATTCTTAAACCAGATCGGCGTGCCGGATGACGGTATTGTCCAGTACGACGGTAGCGGCCTCTCACGGCACAATCTGATCACACCGTCAGCCGTTGTCACGCTCTACACATACATGGCGAAGCAAAGCAAATATTCGCAAGCTTGGCGTGACAGCCTGACGATCGGCGGCGTGGACGGCACACTTCGAAACCGGTTCAAGGGGACTGCTGCTCAAGGGAATATTCGCGGCAAGACAGGCACGATCGATCAGGTCTCGGCTCTCTCCGGCTACCTGACGACCGCTGGCGGCGAGCAGGTGGTATTGTCGATCGTGGTCAATGGTGTCCCAACGCCTGCGATGCGAACTTCGTTGATCGATGAGATCGTAGTCAAATTGGCAAGTTTCAACGGAAAGGTCGATCAATAGGGACGCAAACTAACCTTTGTCGATGTAGTCACGGAGTGCACTGAGTCGCTTTCTGGTTTCCCATTTGAGCACGATCAACATTATCGGCTCAAGTATCGGCCGCAGGTAACGAGGGCGGGCTGAAAAATTGAATTTATAGACGACGGTCGATCGGCCGTCGGCAAGGTCCGAATGTCGAATGCTGGCTGCTAATGTGTCGAAAATACTCGTTCGATCGAGCATTCGTACGGCCGCCACCCTGCCTCTTTCAAACGTCACGTACTCCGTACGAATTGCAATATTGCCTAGAATTCGTCGACCGCGGCAAACGGTTATCACGCCTTTACCGGCAGCATTGTACTGCGGCTCGATGTACGCCTCGCATAAGAGTGTGTCCCATTCGAGCCGCCGATCGTAATCGTGGATCAGATCGAACACCTCGACTGCACCGATCGGCATCATTTCCTGCACAGTTCCGATCGGCATAATTGTTCCAGTAAATGAAGCGGCAATAGTTGAACTTACTACCAGCCGCCGCCGCTATAATTTGATCTCCCGCTGTTGCTGCGGGCCCTATCTTCACGCGGCCGGGCTTCGTTAACGACCATGTTTCGACCGTCGTACTCTTGGCCGTTGAACTGAGCGATCGCGTTCGTCGCGTCATCGTCCGTCGCCATTTCAACAAAGCCAAACCCGCGCGAGCGGCCGGTTTCGCGGTCAAATACAACATTTGCCGATTCAACCGCACCGGCGGCAGCAAAATATTCCTGCAGATCTTCGCTCGTCACGCGAAAAGAGAGATTTCCGACGTACAGTTTGCTTCCCATTTTCTGTATATTTTATTTAGAAGCTAACCAATACGCAGGAAATGGACGGGAAATTTCGAACCGAATCTTCGTCTTGTCAGCGGCGGGACCTACGCAAAATTAGCTGCTCACGAAAATACCAAAGGCCAAAACTCTCAAAACCGAACCGAGCAACGCCGCTCATGATCTACGGACGGCCGGCATCAGCCAAGACGCACAAAGAGAGCAAAAACATTGAAAATTATGATATGTTTTGCGGATTTAGGCAAGAGAAATTAGCACTGGCTAAACTTACTTCAAAGTTTGCAACAGCTTGTCATGTATGGCGCCAAAACCGCCGTTCGACATTATGGCGACGACATCGCCGTCCTGTAATTGCGGGGCAAGATGTTCGACGATCGCGTCGGCGTCGGGAAAGGTCGACGCCGGCTTTCCGGTAGCGGCGATGTCGGCGACGAGTTTGTCGACATCGAGCAGAGTGTCGCCGAAACGTTTGGCGTCTTCGGGATTGAACACGCCGGCGATAATAACGTGGTCGGCGTGAGCGAACGCCCGTCTATACTGTTCCTCGAATACCGACAGCCGGGACGATCGCGATCGCGGCTCGAACACTGCGATCAGACGGTTTTCCTCGTAACGCTGGCGAAGCGCCTTGAGCGTCTCGTCGACGGCGGTCGGGTGGTGGGCAAAATCGTCAATCACCGTAACGCCTCGCTCGACGCCACGGACCTCCATTCGACGTTTTACCGATTCGAAGGTATCGAAAGCCTGCTGCATTTTAGCTTGAGAAATGCCCCACGCGTCGGCCGCAATGATGACGGCGAGGCAGTTGCGGACGTTGAATTCGCCGAACATCCTGGTCGTGAATTCGCCCCATTTTTCGCCGCTGCGATAGATCTCAAATTGTGTGCCTGCGCTCGAAAACGTGATGTTCCGGGCCTGCCATTTCGCTTCGCCGCTAAGGCCATATGTCTCGACGGTCGTGAAAAGTTTTCCTTCCATCGACGACAAAACCTCGCCAACGACGGGCGAATCAATTCCGCAGATAAGGCGGCCGTTGCCCGGGACGAGATTCATCAGACGTGAGAATTGCCATTTGATCGCATCGAGGTCCTTGTAGATGTCGGCGTGGTCGAATTCGATATTATTGACGATCGCGATCTCCGGCAGATAGGACATAAACTTCGGCTTTTTATCGAAAAAAGCAGTGTCGTATTCATCGCCTTCGATGACGAAATAGTCGCTGTTCGTGACCCTGAAACTCTGCCCGAAATTCTGCACGACACCACCGACCAAGAACGTGGGATCAAGTCCGCCAACCTCGCAGACCCAGGCCGCAATGCTGGTCGTCGTCGTTTTGCCGTGTGTGCCGGCGACCACGAGAGAATGTCGTCCGCGGATGAATTCATCACGCACGACCTCGGCCTGTGAGCGGTACAGGAGCTTGCGGTCGAGCAATTCCTCGAGCTCAGGATTGCCCCGCATGATCGTGTTGCCGACGACCGTGCAGTCACGCGGCGTGTCAACGTTCTCAGCCTTATAGCCCGACATTATCTCGATACCGAGCGCCTCAAGCTGCGTCGACATCGGCGGATAAACGTTCTGGTCCGAGCCGCTAACTTTGTGGCCTCGTGCCTGGAGCATTCCGGCGAGACTCGCCATCGCCGTCCCGCATATTCCGATCAAGTGATAGTGCATAATTCGCAAAAGACATAGTTTAATCGTGCGGCCGCGATTTGGCGAATTTGAGAGTCGAACTCACGTTTTTGGTGGTGAACCAAATGTGTTTTTTTCACCTCACATTTAAATTGTGGTACGTACCACAATTTTATCAGCAAAATTGCGAAAAGTGCCGTAAAGTGATGTTCTGCAACAGTTTTTAAGGGGTTAGCGACAGTGTTTTAGAGGCTTGCGACAGTCAAAAACAGGGTCAGTGACAATGAAATAACGCCTAGCGACAATCCCATTTTGGACGAAATAGAAACTGTCGCTGACTTTTCCCTGCCCTAGTTAGAGCAAGAGGAGCGTTTCTATGCCTTCCGAAGAAACCTACTAACACGACGAATTTGACTGAGCCGATGATAACGACAACGAAAGAGGCCAAAGCTTCGCCATTCCCACGAAAATTCAGCTAATGCCTCAAGCTTAGGCTGCCGCTGATCAACGAGTCCGACGAAACCGACCATCCTCATTTCGCCGATGATCGCGACAACGCATTCACGACCCAGATTCCCGCCGAAACGCCGTTCGAAAGGCTCAACGGCGCGCGATTTGTCCCGAGCATCAATCGGTCGCTTATGAACGATTTCTGCAATGATCCTAAGGCTCGGTCCAAATTTTGCGAGTGCCGTCGAAATCAGATGCCGGGCAGTAGTCGCCGACCCCCAGATATTGTGAGCGCTCTTCGAGAAAAGGTGAATGGTTGCGGTATTTGTCTATTTGACGAAGCCCACGCGTGTCATCAGATCGGCGAATCTCGGATCATCGCGGAGCGGATCGAGCAACGGTTCGACCTTGAGCCAGACAAGGCCGCTGCTTCGTTTCTCAAAAGCCGCTTCTAATAATGCGATCGCCTTATCTTTATCACCAAGTTGTGCATACGCATGAGCACCCAATGCGGCATCAAACTTTTCCATTCTTGATTCTGCTTCCCAATAGCCCTTTGCGCCTTTTCTTTCAAGCCCATCACGAAGCCCGAAAAGTCGGCTCTTAATATAATCCGAATCCACCCTGTTCCCTTTCGAGATCTCTGCTCGATGAAACCTCTCCAGGACATCGATCCCGTTCCCGTATTCGCCTTTCACTCTGTAGATCCAGTAGACGTAACTATCCGTGCGAAGAAAGTCGGGGTCGATCGATTTGACTTTGTTGAGCATTTCCATCGCGCTGTCGTAGTCGCGTGCGTAAAAATGGGCAAGTGCAAGATCTGTCTTTACCGCCATCGAGAGCGGATCGAGCGAAATTGCTTTGTCATATTCTCGATAACTCTCGTCAAATCGCCCCTCCATCGAGAGGAACTCGGCATACCAGTGATGGGCGGTTGCATTACTGGGAACAAGCTCGATGGCCCTGCGGTAATCACTTTCTGCGCCGGCGAAATCCCAATCGTAGTAGCACCTGTTTATCGCCCTCGCGGCATATGCCTCGCCTAGGTTTGGGTCGATGTCCAGGGCCTTTTGAATATTCGCCCGGATCAAAGCGTTCTTTTCTCCGGGAGCGAACTTGAATTCGACAAATGCGCCAAGGGTATACGCTTCGGAAAGCCCAACGTAGGCTTGTGAAAAGGTCGGGTCGAGATCGACCGTTTGCTTGAACAACTCGACCGATCGCTGGAAATCCGCTTCGGTCCGCCGGTTCAGGTAATACTGCCCTTTCATGTAAAACTCGAGAGCTTTTGGATCACGTGCATTTTCGGGCTTCGCACCTGAATTATCAATATTCAGCCTTTCAAATATTTCGGCGACGATCTCTTGCTGCGTTGCGAACAGATCAGCTTCGGTTCGCCGAAACTGGCGTTTCCACACCGTAGACGGATCGTTGACGTTCACCATTTTGGCGATCACGATCAGGCCGCCGTCCGAACGTTCGACCTCGCCAAAAACGACATTCTCGATCCCCAGTCGCGATGCAGCATCCAATGGCCGGTCAGCATAGTCATTCAAGGCGAAGGTCGCTTTTTTGTCGCTCACCCGCAATGCAGAGTTTCGGCCGAGCGAGCGCGAAATGCCGTCAGTTAACCCGGCAGTGAGGTATTCACTTTCGGGATCTCTAAACTTGAAAGGCATAACGGCAATAGTCTGCTGCTTTACGGAGATTTTCGACATGCTGTTGCCGCCAACTCCGCTTATACTTGCGAAACCAAGGGACAAAACGATCAACAGTGAGATCACCGCTCCGATCACTAAAAATCGCTGCGTGCTTGGCCTTTCATTTTTAGTCGCGTTGGTCGTCTCACTATCGCCCTCCGTAGGACCCCGCTCGACATCGCCAATAAATCTATAGCCTTTGCGCGGAATGTTTTCGATGAAATTGGCGTCCTTTGCTTTGTCGCCGAGGACCTTCCGGAGCTGCGTTATCGCGACGGTCAGATTGTTGTCTTCGACGAAGCTGCCGTTCCACACGTTCTCGAAAAATTCGCTCTTGGTAACGATCTCTCCGCGCCGTTCGATCAATAGACACAAGACCTGAAACGTCCTTCGATTGATAGGAAGCTTTTCATGTCCGCGGCGGATCGACTCGTCATGCAGGTCGACCTCGAACTCGCCGAATCTATAGACACGCCTACTTTCTTTACCGAGATTTGACTGACCGGAATCCATACGATGAAGCCTTAGTATGGGCATTTTATTATCTAATCGCAGTTTTAGCTAATTTTTAGCAACTTTTTAAGTACTTTTTTGAGGACGATATCTTATCCTCACCTTCGAGTCCATAACATTCAGTCCAACGTTTCTGAGTATTCTTCGTTGCCCCGCTTCCATTGACGATATTTGAGGAGAAAACCAACATGCGAAATTACCTTGGCTCTCTATTGCTGATCATGTCGGCTACGCTCATATTTTCCATTTCCACGATCGGCCAAACGCTCAAAGCCGATTACCAGTTCCAGGGAAACCTGAGTAGTTCCGTCGGAGCGGTTCCGGCCCTGACCGACCTCATTGGCATGGGTAATG
>CAZVDM010000114.1:0-11888 GCA_964625555.1 uncultured Chloracidobacterium sp. | reverse complement strand
AGAACCTCGCGATCGACCGTGCCAAAGAGCTTTTCGGGGCCGAACATGCCAATGTGCAGCCGCATTCGGGAGCACAGGCGAATATGGCGGTGTTGATGACTGCGCTTGATCACGGCGACACGATCTTGGGAATGAATCTGTCGCACGGCGGTCATCTGACGCATGGACATCCGCTCAATTTTTCGGGAATCAACTACAAGGTTGCCGACTACGGTGTAAATAAAGAGACCGAACAGATCGATTACGACGAACTTCAAAGAAAGGCCGAAGAAGCGAGACCGAAGCTGCTCATCTGCGGTGCGTCGGCTTATCCGCGGACGATCGATTTTGCTCGTATTGGCGAGATCGCACGCAGTGTTGGAGCAAAGGTAATGGCGGACATCGCGCACATCGCTGGATTGGTCGCAGTTGGATTGCATCCGTCGGCGGTGCCGCATTGCGAATTTGTCACGACGACGACGCACAAGACGCTGCGAGGACCGCGTGGCGGACTGATTCTTTGCCGTGAGGAGTTTGCGGCTGACTTAAACCGAAGTGTTTTCCCCGGCGTGCAGGGCGGGCCGTTGATGCATATCATCGCTGCGAAAGCGGTGGCGTTCGGCGAGGCTCTTCGCGGAGATTTCAAGGCATATCAGCAACAAGTGATCGACAATGCCCGTGTATTAGCTGAAACTCTTGGTAATTCTGGATTGCGGATCGTATCAGGCGGAACTGACAATCATCTGATGCTCGTCGATGTGTTCATGGACGGCAAAGGCATCACCGGCAAGGCCGCCGAAAAGGCCCTTGGCGATGTAGATATCACGGTAAACAAAAACACCATTCCGTTCGACACCAACAAGCCGTTCATCGCGTCCGGCATAAGGCTCGGTACGCCCGCATTGACCACTCGCGGAATGAAAGAGGCCGAAATGCGTGAGATCGGGGCGATGATCGCCGCAGTAATTCACGAACCGGAATCAGAAGAAGTAAAGGCTAAGGTGCGACGCGAGGTTGCGGAACTTACATCAAAATTTCCGATGTATCCCACAAGGCTGAAAGGGTCGCGGACCGACGCTTTGGCGGTGTAAGGCGATCAACGGCAAAAAACGCAAAAAGGCACGAAAGCAGTAATCAAACTTTCGTGCCTTTTCGACTTTTTTGCGTTTAGTAATTCTTGCTATTCGTCGACGATCTGGTTTTCGGCATCAAATTGGTCGAGCAGGTCGCGAGCTTCGTCCGAGTCGAATTCGTAAGCCTTTTGCTCGAGTGCTCCGGCAGCGATCCCGGCGTATAAAGGGTCATCGAGCAGGGGCATGATCACCGGTATCGGCAGCATTGCCAGCGTCTCGTATGCGATCGCACGGATCTGCGGTAATTCGGTCTGCCGGACGATCTCAGCGATCTCGCCGGCGGAAAAACGTTCAGCCAAACGGTCCGCCAACTTATCGAGACGATTGTAATCGTTGTCTTTGATCGCCCGAGTGGCGAGTTGGATAAAGACCTCGGCCGACGCGGTTTGCTCTTCGAGAACGCGCACACAAGTGTTTGCAAGTGCCTCGATCTCGTTCAGTTTGGTCGCATTTTTGCGAACCGCGGGAGTCTTAGATTGTTCGTCGAGGGCTGTGAGCAAACGACTGACTTCCCAATCGGCGTGGGCGTCGTAAAAGAATTTGCGTGATTGTGCGGGAGCGGAAGTGCCGGATTCGAGGGCTCCGACGATCAGTTTCTTAGTGACGGGACGAAGGCCTTCCCAAACTGTCGCAACCCTTGTTCCCAGATCTTTCATCATCATTTCAATTATTCAAGTGTGCTATTCGCGTCGACGCTTGTCAAGAGAGAATCGAACACGTATTCAATGACTGGTCATCCGTTTGTTGACGGTTTCGCGGAGCCTCTCTTCGGTTTCGAGCATTGCGTCGTCCGGTTCGGCTTGCTCATCGTTGACCACAATCAGCAACGCAAAAGGCGCAGCACTAAGATGCCTGATCTCCCACGCAGTGCCGTCTCTCTTTGTCGCTCGGGAGAACCAGGCGGCATCGATATCCGAAATTCGCACCGACGCGTTTCCAAACAAGAGCTTGAGTTCTGAGCCGACCTCACGCCGCATTCCGTCAGAAAGCAAAACACGGCGGAGCGTCCAGCCGTGTTTTGTGTAAACCTCAATGATCTCGCGAATCGACGCGGAGTCGATCATTTTGCCTTCACGCTCGGAGCAGGTTTGGGAACGATCGGGACGACACCATTCGTATTGACCGTGATCGTATTGGTCGGTGCCGCGGCGACCGGGCCGCCGTTTGCCGCATTGGCAGCTTCTTTCTCGAGCATATCGCGGCCTTTTCCCGGAGAAACGAATGAGCCTGCGAACAACTCGCCGATTGCAAATTTCCACGTGCCGTTATCATTTATGAACGGCAGATCTTCCCATCGGCTGTCCTTTGAATTCCAGACCTCGACCGATCCGTATTGGTCCTTGATGCGCTGATCGCGGATCTCGGGCAGCTTTTCAGCAAACGTCGTAGCTGTAAAACCGTTCTCGAATACCTTCTCGATCGGCGTATTGTTGCGTTCGGAAGCCATCTTGGCAAAATCGTGCGATTTCGCAGTCATTTGGGCTTTGATCGCCTCCGTATCCTTGCTCTTAACGGCGGCGTAGAGCCGTTTGTACGCCTCGGTAGGCGAATCTCCGCTCGAGCCGGCCGGTGCTGTTCCGCCTCCGCATGCGAACCCGACCGCCATCAACCCCAGTGCAACTGTCAAAAAAAAGATCCTGTACATAATTTATTAGTAAATCAAACCCTTAGAGAAATATTTCGATGACCGATGTGTGCAAGTATAATAACCACGACGCAAAAAGTAAATTTTCGAGTTGCCCAATCTTTGCTGTTTACATTCGCGAGTGCTCGGGTTTATGATTTTAAGGTTCGTAACAGCACTTTAGAGGCAAAGAATGAAGCAATGTCCGAAATGCACGGCTGTCTACTTGGATGAGACTCTGGCGTTTTGCCTGGAGGATGGGACGCGGCTCACTGACTCAAGTTCGACTAATACGCCGACAGAGGTTTATTCGAATACCGAACTTGTGACGAGCGTTCGTCCGGCACAACCCGCCGCTGATCCGAGGTTCATGGACAGTCAAGTGACACGTGTCGGCTCGCTCGCCGGACAGCCGTTTCCGCAGCAGTCGGAGCCGAAGAAAAGCAGCACGGCGCTTGCGGTAGGGCTAACGGCAGCGGGAATGTTGCTGCTGATTGCGATCATTGGCGTCGGAGCGCTGTTCGTTTATTTGAATTCCGGGACCGTTGCGCGCAATGAGCCCCCAAGAAACACGAACGGGTCAAATGTGATCTCTTCTATCAGCCCGACACCAACGTCGTCGCCCGCAGCAACACAGACGCCCTCGACGCCTAAACCGACGCCAACCTCGACTCCGGCCGCGACGCCGACACCGGCGCCGGAGCGTGCTTCGTATCCGTCAACATCGCGGCTCAAATTTGGCCGCGGCGCATACACGACATCGTTCTCAGGACAAATAAATCCTGGCGACACCCGGTCGCTTGTCTTGGCTTGTCGCGCCGGGCAGTCGCTGTCTGCGACAATATCTGGCGGCGGTTCTTGCGTTTCGATACGCGGCGGAGGAAGCTCGATGCGGACGGTCACCGGAAGCGGTGACAATTACATTACGGTCTTCAATAGCTGTTCGAATTTGGTTCGTTTCAGCATCACTATCACCGTGATCTGATATGACCCGTCTGTATCGGCTGCCTGCGGTTCAAAATGAAATATTGCCCCAAATGCATAACGCAGTATGCCGACGACACGCTTTTGTTTTGTCTCGATGACGGCACACCTCTGGCCGTGTCGCGTCCCGGTGATATGCCGACGGCGATCTTGTCGGATACCGAATTGCTGACAAGCGCTCGCACTGCAAAGCCGGCTTCGGATCCGCGATTCGTGGACAGGCAGGTTACGCGTGTCGGCTCGCTCGAAGCAGTACCGGCTCATTCGGCACCGAAGGAAAGTAACACGGTAACTGCGGTTGTTTTAACGGCGGTTGGTATGATCATGTTGTTCGGGATCGCCGGACTTGTCGGTTACGTGATCTTTCTCAGATCGAACGCGCCGGATACTTCTAGTACCGAACCTAATAAGAATAGCGATACATCGAATATCTATACCGCTAGTGCCTCGCCAACCGTGACACCGGTACCATCGCCGACAGCAAATGCCGTCGCAACTAACGCTTCGACGCCGGTCAGCATCGCAACGCCGCCGCCGCAGATCGACGTATCGGCGATCAGGAGCGAGGTTCTGAAGGAGATCTACGGCTCAAAGTCCGCTCGCGATTCGCGAGATCTTTCGAGCTGCATGAGCTATTATGCGGAAACGCTTGATCGATACTACACGAAGCGCGGAATGAGCCGGGCCGGCGTGAGGGCGGATAAAGCACGTCACTTTTCAAATTACACTTCGATGCAGAGTGATTATTCGAATATGAACGTCGCAGTGGGACCCGACGGACAAACCGTCACGGCTGATTTCGACAAAGAGTGGAATTTCAGCGGGGTGAAGACCTCGTCGGGCAAGGTACAGAGCCAATTGATATTCAAACGCATAAATGGCCGGTGGCTGATCACGACCGAGCGCGACCTGAAAGTGTATTACACAAGGTAGATAGATCCAATGAAAGCACTCAGATTCTTCGGCGATCAACTGACTCTCGCGGACATTCCGGCACCGGATAAGCCGTCTGAAGCACTGGTCCGTGTGACCAGATCGGGAATCTGCAATACTGACCTCGAAATTGTGCGTGGATACGCGGGTTTTCAGGGAACGATCGGACACGAATTTGTCGGTGTGGTCGAAGCTGCCGTTGACGCTCAGCATTTGATCGGCAAACGCGTTGTCGGCGAGATAAATGCGGGCTGCGGCAAATGTGAACTGTGCCTTGCCGGCGATCCGCGTCATTGTCCAACTCGAACCGTACTCGGGATCGTCGGACGCGACGGTGCTCATGCCGAATTCCTTACTCTGCCATCTCAAAATCTGATCGAGGTTCCTGACAATGTGCCGGACGAACAGGCCGTCTTTGCGGAACCTCTCGCTGCCGCCTACGGTATCACGGAACAGGTAAATATCGGCGGCGAAACAAAGGTCGCGGTCATTGGCGACGGCAAACTCGGCCTGCTGTGTGCGATGACGATGGCCCTAATAACGCAGCACGTTACGCAGATCGGCAAGCACAAGAACAAACTGGACATCGCCGAAACGCGAAATGTCACGGGTATTTTGGTCGATGAAGTATCGCCCGCGATGACCCATTCATTCGATGTTGTTATCGAGGCGAGCGGCTCGGAATCCGGCTTTGCAACCGCCGTTGATATCGTCAAACCTCGCGGCAAGATCGTACTGAAATCAACATTTCACGGCATGCCCACCTGGCAAGCCTCGCGCGTCGTCGTTGACGAGATCACCATTGTCGGCTCTCGCTGCGGGCGTTTTGCCCCGGCGCTTCACCTCTTGGCGAATGGTTCGATCGACGTTTCGGATATGATCGATGATGAATTTCGCCTCTCCGACGGAGTAGCTGCCATGAGCCGAGCCGCCGAAAAGGGAACACTTAAGATACTACTTGCTCCGTAATTTCTGCATCGAACAACTGGCACATAGTTTTTGCTATAATTTCGAAAGATATTCAGCCTTCAGGCGTTTATTTTAGGAGATGCATTGATGATTAGAACGATTCACGGAAAGATCACAAACCGCGTTGTTTTTCAATTTTTTGCGATCGTTTGCATTGCTGCCGGAAGCGTTGCGGCGCAGCCTGACAAACTTTCCGGTTCATTCGCCGCAGTTGCAAAACGGGTCGAACCGGCGGTCGTCAGTATCGATACCAAAAGCGCCGTTGCAAATCCGGTTGCTAGCGCAACGCCCCAACCCGGAGCGTCGGACGACGTGATGGAATTTTTTCGCCGTCAACTGCAGCAGCGTCCGGTCTATGGCGTCGGCAGCGGATTCATCGTCGATAAGAGCGGCTACATCGTCACCAACAATCACGTCATCGCCCGTGCAGCGAGAATAACCGTCAGACTCGAATCGGGCGAAGAATTTACGGCAAAGGTGATCGGAACCGACCTCGAGACCGATCTGGCGGTAATAAAGATCGATTCACCGCGTGATCTGCCATCCGTAAAATTCGGCAGTTCGGCCAATGCTGAGGTCGGCGATTGGGTACTCGCGATCGGTTCGCCGTTTGGCCTGACCAAGACCGTAACAGCAGGTATCATCTCGCAGAAAAAGCGTGAAACGCCGTATGCCTCGGCGTTTCAGAAATTTATCCAAACAGATGCGGCAATAAATCCGGGAAATTCAGGCGGACCGCTCGTTAATCTTGACGGCGATGTTATTGGAGTAAATTCGCAGATCGCGACGTCGACCGGCGAATATAGCGGCGTCGGATTTGCGCTGCCGTCTGAGGAGGCTGCATACGTTTACAGCCAGATCCTGAAGAACGGGAAGGTGCGCCGAGGGTATCTCGGGGCTTATCTCGATTCTGTAAAGACGGAGTTTGCCAAGGTCTACGGGCTCAAAGAGGCAAAAGGCGCGATCGTGACCGATATTCGGGACAAACAGAGCGCTGCGGCATTGGCAGGACTTCAGGCGGGTGATATTGTTACCCAGTTCAATGGCCAAGCGATCGAGTCGGCCGCGGATCTGATTGCAAGGGTTGCAGCGACATCGCCGGACGCGACGATCGATCTTCAGTACCTGCGGGAAAATGGCAATACCCTCGATGTTAAGACAACTAAGATCAAACTTGGAGAACGCCCGTCGACCACCCGTGCCGAGATCGACGACAGCGAACGCCGAAAACTGCCAATTGACGGAGTAAAAGAGGAAAAGCCGTTCGGTCTAACGCTGACGCTACTAACCAAACCTCTGGCCGAGAAATACGGCTTTACGACCGAAAAAGGATTGGTCGTTACCGATATCAATCCGGCGAGCTATATCGCCGACGTCAAGAATTCGCTCGGGAATGCGGCTCTCGGTGAAGGTGACCTGATCACTAAAATGAACCGGTCAGCCGTCACTGATCTAAAAACATTCAGCGACATGGTCGCCAAACTGAAGGTCGGCGACGCCGTCGTGTTGAATGTGCTGACGTTCACGCCTCAGCTGCAGGGAACGCAGATGAAGATCGTCCAGTTTACAGTCAGATAAATTAGTCCAAGATCAATCGTCCGAGGTCCAAAGTCATTTTGCTGACTTTGGACTTTTGGCTTTGGACTTTAAACTAGTTAGATATGTCTAAAACAACAGTCAAAAAGTACAAGAATTATATCGGCGGTGAGTGGGTTGCTTCGTCCTCGGGCGAGTGGTTTGATAACGTCAATCCCGCGGACACCACGGATGTGGTCGGGCGTTTTCCGGCGTCGAATGCGGATGACGTGAACGCGGCGGTCGAAGCGGCGAAAAATGCCGCGACTCGCTGGCGTCGAACGCCGGCCCCGAAACGAGCCGAGATATTGTTCACGCTTGGTGAGATACTTCGCAAGAACAAAGAGACATTTACGCAGCAGATGACCCGCGAAATGGGCAAAGTGCTGAAAGAAGCGGGAGGGGACGTTCAAGAGGCGATCGATTGCACGTACTACACCGCCGGCGAAGGCCGCCGCTTGCACGGATTTACGACGCCGGCCGAGATGCCTAATAAATTTGCTGCGTGCGTTCGCCAGCCGGTTGGTATCTGCGGGCTGATCACGCCGTTCAATTTCCCGATGGCAATACCTTCGTGGAAGCTGATCCCTGCTCTCGTCTGCGGCAACACTGTCGTGATCAAATCAGGCGAAGACGTGCCGCTATCAACGATCAATCTTGTCAAATCGTGCGAAGAAGCAGGTATTCCGGCAGGTGTCGTCAACGTTGTCAACGGCTTTGGGAAAGCCGGTGAAGCCCTCGTCGCTCACGACGATGTGAGGCTGATATCATTTACCGGTTCCACGAAGACCGGCCGCATTATCGCTGAGCAATGTGCTCGCGACAACAAGATCGTCAGCCTCGAAATGGGCGGCAAGAACGCGATCATCGTTATGGACGACGCTGATATCGACAACGCCGTGGAAGGCTCGCTGTGGGGAGCATTCGGGACGAGCGGACAGCGATGTACGGCCTCGTCACGGTTGATCGTTCACAAGAAGATCTACAAGAAGTTCTGCGAAAAACTGGTCGCAAAGGTGAAGCAGCTCCGCGTCGGCAATGGCCTCGACGCCAAAACCGAAGTCGGCCCGGTCATCAACGAACGTGCGATGGACAAGATCCACGGCTATATCGAGATCGGCAAGAATCACGACAAAGCCACGCTCGCGTGCGGCGGCAATCGCCTGACTAAAGGTCCTTACAAGAACGGCTATTTTATCGAACCAACGGTTTTTACCGACGTAAAACGCGGAATGCGCATCGAGCAGGAAGAGATCTTTGGTCCCGTTACCAGCGTTGTGCCATTCTCGACACTCGACGAAGCCATCGACATCGTCAACGGCGTCCAATACGGCCTCTCAAGCGCGATCTACACGCAGGATGTCAATCAGGCGTTCTACGCGATGCAGGAACTCTATACGGGCATTTGCTATGTGAACTCCGCCACGATCGGAGCCGAAGTTCATCTTCCGTTCGGAGGCACAAAGGGCACCGGCAACGGCCACCGCGAAGCCGGAACACAGGTTCTCGACATCTTTAGCGAATGGAAAGCACTGTACGTCGATTACAGCGGCAAACTGCAAAAGGCGCAGATCGATGAGGTCGAGATATAGATAGAACCGAATATAGAATCTCTCGCAGAGGATATTGAACGCGGATTTGGCGGATCGAGCGGATAAAGACGGATAAGACCTCATTGATCCGCTCTCATCCGCCAGATCCGCTATATCCGCGTTCAAAAAATAGTATGAGCATCGCCCAGGCCAGAGAAATACTCAAACACCGCTTCGGTTATGACGAATTTCGGATGAATCAGGAACCTGCGATCGAAGCGGTGTTGGGGCGCAGGGATTGCGTCGTACTAATGCCGACGGGCGGCGGGAAATCACTGTGTTATCAGATTCCTGCGTTGATGCTCGATGGATTGACGGTCGTGATCTCGCCGTTGATCGCTTTGATGAAAGATCAGGTCGATGCTTTGCGGGCGAACGGTATTGAAGGGGCTTTTCTTAATTCTACGCAGACAAATCGCGAACAGGTCGAAGTTTTTCAGAATGTTCGAAGCGGCAAATTGAAACTGCTTTACGTCGCACCCGAGCGATTGTTGCAGAGCGGTGATCAGTTTCTGGATTTTTTGCGTGAGATCAATATTTCGTTGTTTGCGATCGATGAGGCCCATTGTATTTCGAGTTGGGGACACGACTTTCGGCCAGAATATCTGCGTTTGGCGACGCTTAAGAAAGAGTTTCCACAAATTCCGCTAATCGCTCTGACGGCAACCGCCGACAAGCTTGTTCGAAAGGACATTTTCGAACGCCTCAATATTCCGGAAGCCGAACTTTTTCTTTCGAGCTTTAATCGTCCAAACATCTTTTATGGCGTCGAGCCGAAGCGAAATTCGTACGGCCAACTGCTCGATTATCTCGAAAAACGCAAGGACGAGAGCGGCATAATTTATTGCTTGAGCCGAAGTTCGACCGATTCGCTCGCCGCCGATCTGCGTGACGAGGGCTTTAGTGCTCTCTCCTATCATGCCGGCCACGACAAGCAGACCCGCGACAAACATCAGGAATCTTTTCTAAAAGACGAGACAAAGATCATCGTCGCGACCATCGCATTTGGGATGGGCATCGACAAATCGAACGTGCGGTTCGTCGTCCATATGGACCTGCCGAAAAATGTCGAGAGCTATTATCAGGAAACGGGACGTGCGGGCCGCGACGGGCTCGCGAGCGAGGCCCTGCTATTTTTTAGCTGGGCCGATGTGATCAAGCTGAAAGGTTTTGCGGCCGTCGAAGGCAACGCGGCACAGTCGGCGATCATGCTTAAAAAGCTTGATCAGATGGGCAAATTCGGCGAACTGACGACCTGCCGACGACGTTTTTTGCTCAATTACTTTTCCGAAGAAACGACCGCCGACTGCGGCAACTGCGATAATTGCACGACGGTCGTCGAACGCTTCGACGGCACTGTCATCGCACAGAAAGCCTTGAGTGCGGTTTACAGAACCGGCCAGCGATTCGGAATGAGCTATCTCATCGATTTCCTGCGGGGCTCACAGGCAAAAACGATCCGCGACGAGCACAAGAATATCAAAACCTACGGCGTCGGTGCCGATATTTCGAAGGATAGTTGGTTCAGTTATTTCAAAGACCTCATCGCTCAGGGCTATCTCGCCCAGACCGAAGGCGACTATCCGATAATCGTTCTTACAGAAGCAAGTATGGACGTGCTGAGCGGCAAACAAGCGGTCCAACTTATCAAGATCAAGGTCCGAGAAGAGAAGAAAACGAAACTCGTCGCCGACGTCTCGATTCCGTATATCCAAGAGCTTTTCGACGATCTACGAAAGCTGCGGGCAAATTTTGCAAAGCATGAGAATGTGCCGCCGTACGTTGTTTTCTCGGACGCGACGCTCGTCGAAATGTCCGCGTATCTTCCGCAAAACGACTGGGAAATGCGAAAGATCTCGGGCGTCGGCGACCTCAAATTCGATAGATATGGCGCCGATTTTCTCTCAGAGATCAGGAGATATTGTCTAGCCAATAGCCTGACGTCGCGAATAGATCTGAAAGCAGCAAAGCGTGAGACGCGAAAACGGACAAAACGCGATGTGCTCGGCAAGGACACTTATCACACATCGCTCGATATGTTTCGCGACGGCAGATCGATCCCGGAGATCGCAAAGGAACGCAATCTCGCCGTAAGCACGATCGAAAATCATCTCGCCCGCTTTATCGCGACCGGCGAAGTGGGCCTCGACCAGTTCGTTTCGCTGGAAAAAGTTGAGGTCATTCGCGAGGCAATAGTTAGATTCAGCGAGAGCGAAGCCCTGTCGCCGATCAAGGAATATCTCGGCGAAGAGTACAGCTATAGCGAGATCCGCGCTGTAATGTCGGCACTGACCGGCGAGCAAAAAGCTGCCGGTGCCGTTTAATATTTCAGCAAAAACACGTAATATTATCCATACATAGTTTTTAGTTATCGGAATTTAAATTTTTGGAGAGATTATTTATGAAGATCGGATTACCGAAGGAAATAAAGGACAACGAATATCGCGTCGGTTTGACGCCGGCGGGCGTTCAGGCTCTGTCGCATGCGGGACACACGGTTTTTGTGCAAAAGACGGCGGGCGAAGGCTCGGGATTTAAGGATGACCAATATGTAGGTGCCGGTGCGCAGATGCTCGACACTGCCGACGAGGTTTGGCAGGCGGGCGATATGATCGTCAAGGTTAAGGAGCCGGTCGCACCTGAGTATCCGCGGATGCGTGAAAATCAGTTGCTTTTCACATATTTGCATCTCGCACCTGAGTTCGAATTGACCAAACAGATGCTCGACCGCAAGGTCACGGGCGTTGCCTACGAGACGATCACCAGCGGACGTCGTTTGCCGTTGCTGATACCGATGTCAGAGGTTGCCGGACGTATGTCTGTGCAGGTCGGTGCGACATATCTCGAAAAAATGAATGGCGGACGTGGCATTTTGCTCGGCGGCGTTCCGGGAGTTCCGGCGGCAAATGTTGTCATCATCGGCGGCGGTATTGTTGGAACCGAGGCCGCGAAAATGGCTGTCGGCCTCGGTGCAAAGGTCACGATCATTGACCGCGATCTTGATCGTCTGCGTCAGCTTGACGATATTTTCCTTTCGAAGGTACAGACGCTCGCTTCGTCGCGTTACCAGATCGAAGAGGCAATTTCGCACGCTGATCT
>CAZVDM010000113.1:0-11953 GCA_964625555.1 uncultured Chloracidobacterium sp. | reverse complement strand
AGCGAGCCGTCGGCATTTACGAGCAACCCGACAGGCCTGCCCCAGACTTCGTTTGAATTCTCGTCCGGGAGCCACCCGGACACAAAATCCTCAAAACTGTTCCCGATAAGTTTGCCGTTCTTAAATCGAATTCGGACGATCTTATAACCGCTCAGCTTTTGGCGGTTCCATGAGCCGTGCATCGCGACAAAAGCGTCGCCCTGATATTCCTTCGGAAACATTTTGCCGGTGTAAAACTGGATCCCGAGGGCGGCAACGTGTGATGTAAACAGCACGTCCGGCACGATTGCTCTTTTTACGAGATCAGGATTTTCACCTTTGCGTCGCGGGTCCTCATTTTGGCCTATGTATGAATAAGGCCAGCCGTAAAAGCCGCCTTCCTTGACACTCGTTGCGTAATCTGGCACAAGATCGTCGCCCAGGCCGTCCCGTTCATTGACGGCCGTCCAAAGTTCGCCGGTCTTAGGGTTCCATGCGAGGCCGATCGGATTTCTTAGGCCTGCGGCGTAAATGCGGTGGTTCTTACCATCAGGGTCGTAAACCGAGATCGCGGCACGTTTCGGGTCGGCCTCGACACTGACATTTGTCGCAGAACCGATCGACACGAACATCTGTTTGCCATCTTTTGAAAAGAGAATATTTCGCGTCCAATGCTGATTGTAGCCTCCCGGCGTCAGTTCGACGATTTTTTCCGGATCGCCGCTCGCTTCGGTCTGGCCGGGCTTGTAGGTAAAACGTACGACCGAATCTGTATTCGCCACGTAGAACCAATCTTTGTGAAACTCCATCCCGAATGGCTGTGCAAGCTTGCTCGAAAAAACAAACCGCTGATCGGCCTTGCCGTCTTTGTCGGTATCGCGAAGTACGATCACCGAATTCGCTCTCGAATCTGCCACAAAGACGTCGCCGTTTGGAGCAAGTGCCATCCAACGCGGATAAGTGAATCCGCCTTCGGCAAAGACATTGACCTTAAAACCCTTGGGCACTAAAAGTTTGGCGTTTTCCGGCTGCGGAATTACCTTTGAACCACGACGGGCACTTTCGGTGTGAAATGGCGATGGAAGCCTTGCCGGGTCGACGGAATAGACAGGTGCCTTTTGCAAATTGACGATCTCCGGCAGTTTCGCCGCAACAAACGCCGGCGTCGCGGTAGGCGTCGCGGTTTGGGCAAAAACGCCGGTCGTCAATGCCATCAGAAACGACACAAGAATAGCTAAGTTTTTGATACAATTAGGTTTCATATTTACAACGTCTGTCATGCCAGATAATTTGTCTATCATTCACGATGATAAACGTGCTTCGGTAAGTAACACAATTAGCCTCGGCGAACGGGGCGAGACGATTGCCGCTGAATTTCTGGTAGAAAAGGGCTATCGACTCGTCGTGTCAAATTTCAAAGTTCCCGTCGGACGCAACAGCAAAGGCGTCTCGGTGACGGGTGAGATCGATATTATCGCGCTCGATGGCGACACGCTTTGTTTTATCGAGGTCAAGACCCGACGTTCGGACGAATTTATGCCCGTGATAACCGCCGTTGATCTGCGAAAACAGCGGCAGATCACCCGGACGGCGAAGGTCTACCGCAGGATCTTTGCGATCCGAGATGTCGAATATCGATATGACGTCGTCACTGTTTTAATGCCGAAACACACCGAACCGACGATCGAACTGACCAAGGGATTTTGGACCGAGAGCAAATTTCGCAAGCAGACTTGGAATAACAATGCCTGGTACGATCTTTTGTGAACCAACTATGGCCAAAAGGCGTACTGAATCAAAGAACAATCTAAACACTATGAAAATATCGCTGATCTTATCGACGTTTCTTTTATCGTTTTGTGCATTCGCCTCGTCAGCCACGGCACAGCAGCCCACTCTGATCGACCGCGAGCTTTTGTTCGGTAATCCCGAATATGCAGGCGCTCAGATCTCTCCGGACGGGAAATTCATCTCGTTCGTCAAACCCTACAAAGATACGATGAATATCTGGGTAAAGGGCGTTGACGAGCCATTCAACGCCGCTCGGCCAATGACCGCCGACACGACGCGGCCGGTCCGCAACTATTTTTGGTCGCGTGACGGTAAGTATATTTTATTTGTGCAGGATAAGGGCGGAGACGAGAATTTCAACGTCTATGCCGTATCCCCATCGGACAAACCTGCCGCGGGTTCCGACGTTCCGGCCGCCCGAAACATCACCGACGGCAAAGGCATTCGTGCAATGATCCAGTCAGTGCCAAAATCGGATCCTGACGCGATCTATGTCGGGCTCAATGAACGCGACAAAGCGTGGCACGATCTATACAAGATCAAGATCTCCGACGGCACCCGCACGCTGATCAGCGAGAATCGTGACCGATATCAGGGGATGATCTTCGACAACGACGATAAATTACGGATGGCCGTGCGTTCCGCTCAGAATGGTGACACGGAGTTGCTCACGATCGGAGCCGACGGCAAAGCGACGAAGATCTACGATTGCACGTCGTTCGAGACTTGTTCGCCGGTCGGTTTTCACAAAGACAACAAACGCGTCTATATCCAAACCAACAAGGGCAGCCTCGATCTGATCCAGCTCGAATTGCTCGATGTGGCAACCGGCAAGACGGAAAAGGTTGAGAGCGATCCTCTAGCCAAGGTCGATCTCGACGGCGTGAGCTTTTCGGATGTCACAAAAGAGATGATCGCGACGAGCTATGAAGACGATCGCGTCCGAACATACTGGAAAGACAAGAACTACGAAAAGGACTACAACCGGATCAAGAAACGCCTTGGCGACCGCGAGATCAGTTTTAATTCGTCAACTTCGGACGAGACAAAGTTCATAGTCGCGACCTTCAGCGATGTCGACCCGGGAACAGTTTGGCTATATGACCGCAAAACGGGCGGCCTTTCGACACAGTATCAGGTCCGCGAAAAGCTTGACCGTAAGGCACTCGCTCCGATGACTTCAGTTAGATACAAGTCGTCTGACGGCCTCGAGATACCAGCGTATTTGACGCTGCCAAAGGGCGTTTCGCCAAAGAATCTACCGGTCATTATTTTTCCGCACGGCGGGCCGTGGGCACGCGATTCGTGGGGATACAATACGTACGCTCAATTTTGGGCAAACCGCGGTTATGCGGTCCTCAGCCCCAATTTCCGCGGTTCGACCGGCTATGGCAAGAAATTTCTTAACGCCGGCAATAACGAATGGGGCCAGAAAATGCAGGACGATCTGACATACGGCGTCAAATATCTCATCGATCAAGGCATCGCCGATCCGAAACGCGTCGGCATAATGGGCGGCAGCTACGGTGGTTATGCGACGCTCGCGGGCGTGGCGTTTACGCCCGACACATATGCCGCGGGTGTCGCTATCGTCGCTCCTTCGAATCTAAAAACCTTACTCGAATCGATCCCGCCGTACTGGGAAGCGATCCGCGAGGTGTTTTACAAACGCATGGGTAATCCGAATACGCCTGACGGGCTAGCGCAGATGAGGCGCCAGTCGCCGCTTTATTCGGCGGACAAGATCAAGACACCGCTGATGGTCGTGCAGGGTGCCAACGATCCGCGTGTGAACAAACGCGAATCGGACCAGATCGTGATCGCCCTTCGAGAACGTAACTTCCCTGTTGAATACATCGTGGCACCGGACGAAGGCCATGGCTTTGCCCGTCCTGTAAACAACATGGCAATGATCGCTGCGTCCGAGAAGTTCCTCGCGAAATACCTCGGCGGCCGCTATCAGGAAACCATGACTCCCGAGGTCACCAAACGTCTCGGCGAGATCACGGTCGACCCGAAGAGTGTAGTCGTCAAGGATCCAAATGCTTCAACCGCAATGGCGGCCTCAGGCACGTCGGCCACGGCGAGCCTGAACGGCAAATGGACACTCGTTGCCGATGCGGGCGGGCAGGTGATCTCGATCGCGGTCGAATTCAAACAAACCGGCGGCGATTTTACCGGAGCGACATATTCGCAAATGGGCAATGGCACGATCACCGGTGGAAAGATGGCCGGAAACGATTTCACCGGAACACTCAACGCCGACGTCAGCGGCCAGATCGTTGCATTTGCAATGGCCGGTACGATCGAAGGCGATAAAATGAGCGGAACATTCTCAAATCCCGGATTTGGGTCGGTCCCGTTCACTGCCACACGAGACAAGTAGCCTAACGGCCTTCGTTAAAAATAAAGAGACGCCAGGCGTAATTGCCAGGCGTCTCCCTGTTTGTAGATCGCACGGTATGCGGCGGTTACTTTATCGCCCAGGTCGTACCGATAGTAAACGAGCGGCCTCGGGCCGGTGCATAGGTAAATTGTTCACTATAAAATCGATTGAACACATTAGAAACGCCCACGTTAATGCTGAAGTTATATCGCTCTTTGCGGAAATAATAACCGCCGCCAACATTATGGGTCACGTATCCTGGCTCCGGACCGTCATTGACAGGTATTAAATACCCAACCGAAAGCCGTTCCTGCTTTCCAACAATGCGGGCATTGTAATCGACGTAATAATTTTTACCGAAATTCTGCCAGCGAAATCCTGCATTTGTTCGATACGGGCTGATGAAGTCTAAAGGCTGACCCTGACCCACATCATCACCGCGAAGATAGCTGAAATTGCCGTACGGGGTCAGGTAACCGAGACTGATCTTGTACGTAGTCTCGAGTTCCGCCTCAAAGCCCTGGATCCGTGCGGTCCTTACATTTCTGGTTTGATAGACATCGACCGGTGCTCTCGGCGGCGGTTGTGCGATCCGGATTCCGGTGAACTGAGTCGCCAGAAAATTCTCAAAATAGTTATTAAAGTACGTCACCGCGCCTCGCAACCTCTTCATCTGGAATTTCACACTTGTATCAAAATTGATCCCGGTTTCCGGAAGTAACGATGGATTTCCGACGAGAAATCCCTCCGCGGACGCCGCATCGGTAAAGAATCTCTCCGAAATATTCGGAGTCCGGAACGACCGGCCAATTCGGGCAGAAAGACTCACGTTATCTGTCAACGAGTAGACCACACCGAGATCACCCGTGTAAGCGGCATTGGTCACCTTTAAGCCTCGATCCAATCCGGTAATGCCAAGTTGCTCGATCTGCTGCTGCGTGAGTCGTGGATCGACCGCAAAGTTCGTGGTCGGTTCGGCAGCCGTCTTAAATCGATCAAATCGAAAACCGCCGGTCAATCTCAGCCGTTTCGATACCCTAAAGTCGTCTTGCACGAATAACGCCACATTCGACAAGCTCGCGTCCGGGACACTTCGCGTATATCGAATCGTACGGTTTGGGGAGTACGACGTCGTCGACGACACTGTCATGCGTCGGTCCGAATTGTCGTCAAGAAAATAGCTTGTTCCGGCGATCACATTGTGCTTCCCAAACATCCAGTTTGACTGAATGTCAAAACCGCTCGTCTTTGTGTCTGTAACTGTCTCGCTAAATTGATACAGTCCCGGGAAATATGGCGGAACGCTTGGAACCGTCAAGATGTTCGAAAAGTTGCGGTACTGCGTTTGATAAAAGGCCTTTACCGTCACTAACTGCAAGTATTTGTTAACTGCAGCAATATCGTATCGGGCACTTACGCGGTCACGGTTACTAAAAGGAAAGAATCCGTTGAAGACGCCGGTCATACCGATCACGCCGGTATTTGCACCGGCAAGACCGGCCGATCCCACATTGGCGCTCCGACGGCGTTCGTAATTTACTTTGACCGTATTTGTATCATTTATAAAGAAACGAAGTGTTGCCTGGCTGTTGCTGCCATGTGATTGCGAATTCAGGACCTCGCCGGCATCCGTGATCTGAAGATCATCAGCTCTCAATCGACTAACATCGGTCGTGCTCGGCTTTCCGGCGAAGTAATTATCAAATCGATCAAGCGACTGGCTCACGCGAAAGGCAAATAGTTTGCCCGATCCGTTAAACTCGAGATTTGCCCGCCTTCCCTTTTCATTGGAACTATAGAATGTGTTCAAAATTCCGCCGAATCGAAATCCGCTTTCGCGTCGATGAGGCGTGTCGCGGGTGATTATATTGATCGTACCGGCCAAGGCGTCGGTCCCGTACAGCACCGAACCACTACCGCGGATCACTTCGACTGAGTCGATCTGCGATGTCTCCACCAATCCCGGCTCAATACCGGATTGTGCAGAAGTACGGCTATTGTTGAGACGTTCACCATCCACCAGGATCAACACACGATTGCTCTCCAGTCCTCGAATGCGGGGCCGTACTTGAAATGCGCCTTCGTTCGTTGTAGACGTTCCCGGCAGACCGCGAAAAAGGTCGCCCACGGTGTTGATGTTTTTGCGTTCGATAGCCTCTCGGTCAATGACCGATAACGGCACCGCCGTGTCGATCGATGCGATCTCGGTTCGTGCGGCCGTGACGCTAACCTCCGCGGCGACCATCGCCGGTTCGAGTGTAAATAGCAGGTCCGCTCTTTCGCCTTCGATCAGCTCGGATCCTTTTGCAAAACCATTGGCACGGGCGACGATCTCGTACTTCGATGTCGCTAGCCCGGCAAAAGAAAAACGGCCTTCGCCGTCAGTATTCGTCAGCCGCTCCAAACCTGTGGACTGATCTCGTAAGACGATGACAGCTCCTGCGATCGGCATTCCGGCCGAATCCTTAACCTGACCGCTGACTGACACAGATTGTCCAGCCGCAGACGAAACGAATAGTATTGCTGAAATATATATTAGTAAGAAAAATGTTCTAAACATGATAAAAACTCCGGTTTCTTCATACGACCAATTAATTGGGCCGCCGTATCCACTGTAACAAGGCTCTATTGGGAATCCCCACTTATCATCGCTGCTAATACGCTAATGAACTTTATTAGAGCCGGTAATCGTATGCGGAAATGAGGAAATACTCCAAAGCGGGATTCCGATCATCTCCGAACCAACCATTCGCAACGAGCGTGCCGCCCGTAAATACAGGTAAATATTGGACTTCGGATTTGGAAAGTGCGTAAAAGTACGCGTTTAGGATTGTGCGAGTGCGAATTTTCCCAGCGTTTCGAAGTTTTGATCTGTGGCGATACGAAAGCTGCGAGTTGGCCGAGTCAACCGATCGGCGAGCCCTCAGTCGCAGTTTAGGCCGTAGTTTTCAACGTTTGCTGCGCGGCTGTTTTCCGTCCGTCAGGATCACAAAATCGCCGAGGTCGGAGTACTTTTCCTTATCAAATGACTTGAAATCGTCCTGATATCGCATCGTGACAACTATGGCCTTGGCTTTGGGGCGATATTTCAACAAGTGCTCGACAGTGCCGAGACGGCTCTCGGTGTGGAATGCTCCGACAAGGTGAACCACTAGCGAATCTTTGTTTGATTTGAGGTACTTGGCGACCGAGTTGGACATTGTTGCATCCCATAGCGATTGCGAAGCAAGGATCTTATCGATACCCATCTGTGCTTCGGGGCTCGGACCCATAAGGGCTTTGAATTTGGCAGCATACGTTGCCGACGGTTCCCCATACGGCAGCGGAGCGATCCATTCCTTAGCAGGTTTGGTCAGCGAATTGAGTGCGTCTCGGCCGTTGCGCGAGACCATGTTGACATAACGCCGCGGCGCATTGGCAGCTACTACTTTGATTCGCTTTTCCTTGGCGAGTTCGACGAGAGGGCGATAGTCGGTCTTGTAATTGCCCCACGGACGCGAACTCGCGAGAAACTGAGCCTCTGTGATCTGGCCGTTAAGATATTCGTTTACAACAATTTGCGTGTCGCGCTCAAACATCTCGAGCGATAGAGCGACACGGCGACTGGTTCCGTATTGTGCGACCGTTCGCCGGAATATTTCGGCCTGAATGGCATGACCAACAGCGTCGTCGTGCTGTTCGCCAAGGAATACAACGTCAGTCTCGCCGATGGCTTTCATTATTTGGTCCATCGTCACCGGATTTCCTTTGCCGTCAAAAGCTCGGAATTGCTCTTCGGAATACGGAATCTGACCGAACGAATATCCGGCCAGGCAAAAGAACAATGCGAAAATAGAAAGTACGTTTTTGATCTGAAATTTCATATATGTAATGTTAGCTATCACTCGCCGCAAATGATCTGAGCGGCGAGCAAAGGCAACGTCAATTCATGATGTCCGGTGATCGCGTAGCCACGGCCGGCTCCGTCGGCCGTCGGTCGGCGAACGACATTGGTGAGCGGCCGGTATTGCTGGATAAAGTCGAAATTGGCGGTCGTGATGTCGGTGAGTTCATAACCGAGATTACGAACGACCGTCACAGCCTTGAGAAAGATCTCAGGCATCGTTACCGCGGAACCAAAATTGAGATAAACACCGCCGCCATTCATTTCGCGGACCAGCGAACAAAACAACTTGAAATCAGTATGCGATGTCGCCCCAAGTGCCGCACCATCGCACGAAGCGTGAAAATGCCCGATATCCGCACCGACCGTCAGATGTGCGGTAAACGGAATCTTTGCTTCGTATGCTGTCACCAACAGGGATCTGGCGGCGTACGTAGGTGCAAGCGAGGCGACTTCCCTGCCCATTGCTTCACCTAAGCCAATGTTGTCAGCTTGTCCGCGTTTCGCGGCCGCATTGAGTATCTCGCCGGTCTCGCGAGCAGCACCAAAATCGCCCTCGCCCAGAGTCGCATCGACATCTTCGCTCGTCGAACCGACGAGTGCGATCTCCGTGTCGTGTACCAGCACCGAGCCATTAGCAGCGATCGCCGAGACGAACCCGCGGCTCATAAGGTCAATAATTATCGGCGAAAGCCCTGTCTTTACAACATGTCCGCCCATTCCCCAGATCACCGGCCTGCCGAGTTTCCGAGCGCTCCTGATCGCCGCTGCGACTTCGCGCAGCGACTTAACTGCAAGGATATCAGGCAGTTTCGATAAATACCCTGCGAGCGTTTCGCCCTCGGCAGCCGGCACGGCAAAATCGCTTACGGTCACCTTACTGGGCCGAGTCGACAACGAATATGTGCTGATCTCGCTAAGATCGATCGGATGTAATTGATCGTAAATTGACATCTGTCAGACTCAGAATACAAAATTCACATAAAAGAAGACAGTAGCCGGAGAATAATACTCCAACTACTGTCTCCAGTCCAAAGCCTATAGGGTCCTACTGTTCAGGATTCGCGACAAAGTCGACGTCCGTAACACTGTCCGTCAGGCTGATGATCCGACTCGGCACCTGGAATGTGAACCGTTTTGAGACCACCGTGACTACATACGTTTCGCCGGCCTGCAGCCCTTCGACCATGTAGTAACCAAACGAACCGGTCTTAACAATGATCGGACGGGACAGGCTGTTGCCCGTGACCACGATCGCCGCATTCTTAATACCGGCTCCGCCGCCCGTCGTAACACGACCCGAGATCGATGCCTCAGACGCCGTCGGAACAAGTGCACCAATTCCCCAATCCGAGAAATTGCTCACATTCAGAACCGTTGCGGTGTTTCCGACCGGGTTGTTGCTGTTCGGTGTTATCTCGGTCGTAACGCCGCCGATATGACGGAACACCTTGTAATTGGCTTCGTTGCCGTTTACATCGGTCGGATCGAGATAAGTGAACTCCATATCGGCCGTCAGATTGCCGGTTTCTGTCACCGTCCAATACCTCGAGACCGCCGAAGACTGAACAAGGCCGGGCAAGAAGTCATCCACTACGTGAACCGTCAGGCTCGAAGGGAATGTACCGGCCGTGATATTAGCCGTCATCGGAGTGTATTCCGGCGGAGTTCCCAGCAACGTCCCGTTACTCTCCGTACCGACGGGGAATGTGAATGTTCCGGTCGAACAGAAGTCTTTCTGTACCGAGCCAACCACATAATTACCGCCGCCGGCACCCACGACCGTCGCGTTGCAGCCGAGCGTCAGCGTACCGCCAATACTCGATTCGCCCGTAAGATACGCCGTTCCGGTGATCGTCACATTGCCGGTCGCTGTGTTGCCGTCCGCAAAGACCGCATTGTAGAAAGTACCATTGGGGATCACACCGGCATCGGCCTGAACGACCTCATCAGCACCGATATCTGCGTGTGGAAGATTCGTTTGCGGCGGAGCGGTAGTCGGTCGCGGATCGTTGTCGTAATCGACCGGCGGCCATTGGTTGTTATAACCGGCGTTGAGCAACGTGTTCGCTGTCGGATTGGTCAAATGAAGATCATTCGCCGGATTTGCAAACTGCGGATCGACTTCCTGTCCCGGTACTGCATTGTCTTTACCGGTAGCCACCTGGAACGCCCCTAGTGTCGCATAGTCGGTGCCCGCAGCTGATGCGAGCGATCCGACGCGAATGCCGCCGTCATTAGCACCAACTGACCAATAATTGTTGCCCTCTGCCGTGAAATTGATGTTGCTGGTAACAACGCCTAAGGCATAGCTCTTTGCGTTCACGCCACCGCCTGATGCGGTCTGCGAGGTGAACAGAATGTTATTGATCATCCCAACCGGAGTATCGGCGCCGGTAATGGCGATCGCGTATCCAGGCATCTGTGATGCTACAGCCCCACGATCGCCGGTCATCGAAACAGAGTTGTGAAACACGTTGGTGCTTGTGCCCGCCCCGCTAACAACGAAGATACCGGCCGGGAAATCTGGAGATGTCGCTGGCGATATCACTCCGGTGATCATGTTGTTATTAAGATCACACGTTGTACAAGCGGTCACGATTCCGACAGCTGAATATCCAGTTGTATTTGTAGACGCGACGCCATTAACACGGTTGCGATAAATAGTGCCATTAGAGATGCCTCCACTTCCTGCGGATGAGGTTGAGATCGCAAAAGTACCAACCGCAATTCCAATAGAATCCCCGGCAAGTGCGTTATTGATCCCGCCAACACTATTATCTTGGACCTGCAAGTTATCAACGTTTGCAGCGTAGATGCCGATCTGGCCAATGCTGTTTGCACCGGTCGCGGACAGGTCGTTTCGGTTAATGAAGTTTTGCGAGTTCTGATTCGCAGCACTCGCACCTAACGCCACAATACCAAATAGCGACTTCTGCACGGAGCAGTTCGTAATACGGTTGTTGTCGTTATCCGCACCAAGCGAACCCACGGTGTTACCCGAGATCTCGATACCGATTAGCGTACCGGCCAACGACGAACTACCGACCACGTTGAGGTTCTTGATCGTATTATTCGTCGCACCGTTTGTTCCTGTATGGATCGAAACGACGGCGGACGAAGTTCCGGTATTCGTGTTGGTGATCGTCAGGTTTCTCAGACTCGAGTCACCGCCGACCGTCGGCCCTGCATTTGCGTCAGTTCCCGAACCGTCGATCACGACATTATCAGCACCGTTGATCACGATCAAACCACCAGCCGAACTGCCCGTGATCGTCCATGGGCCGCCGACCGGCCGGATCGTTAGGTTGTTGCCCGCTGTGATGTCGTTAAGTTGATGTGTGCCGGTTTCACCCGTTAGGTTTGACGTGATGTTAATAAATACCTGTCCACTGATACCTAAGGCGTTCAACGCCTGGAAGATACCGCCGTTATTTGTAAGCGACGGATAATTGCCGCCGGATCCTACCGTATACGTGCCATTTAGCGGAGCCAATACATTTAGAGTTCCCGTGATCTCATCGTTGCCAGTTACCGTGTCTCCGATGAGCTCCGCTTTGGCCTTGATGGTATAGGTAGCAGCAGGAAGTCCCGCCGGGATGTTCGCGAACGTAACTGTAGTGGTAACTCCGCTAGCGATCGACGCAATACTGCCCAGATCGTTGTAAAGCTCCGTTGTACATGTGCCGTCAGTGCAGATTCGATACCGAACCGGAACGCTAGTTTGTGTTGCTGTTCCGTTATTCGTAAACGAAGCCTGCGGTGCAAATGCAGTGTTCTCAAGCTTCGAACTTGCATCCGTCGGATCGATGAACGCCGTTGCCTGCATGTCATTCGTCACTGGAGCGATGAATGTTCCTTCGTCAGCACCGATATCCGGAGTCGTTCCGTTTCGTATATCGCCGTCGAGATCA
>CAZVDM010000112.1:1645-11999 GCA_964625555.1 uncultured Chloracidobacterium sp. | reverse complement strand
AGCGGCTGCATCTCCATGGCAAGATTGATATTGAACCGCCAGACATATTCCTGACTAATTCCGCGATATGTGTCCATCAGCTGTTTGGCGTCTTTGTTGATAGTCCAATTGTATTTCGCGGTTCGCGATCGGCCGTCTTTTTTGACGGTGATCGCGACATTACCCATATGCGGATAGTCCTTTTCGTATTGATAACTTTCGGTCGAATCAAGAAAATTTAAATTTGAAAAGGCCTCTTTGAGCTTGTCCATCGTCGCGGGCGACAGTTCGATCGGGTCGGTGATCATCTCGTCAAATTCCTGCTTTTGAAACGTGATCTTGCCTTTCCCATTTTCGTCATGCTCGATCCAGATATTCCCGACAACGAATCCAGGCCGCGAAAACTCATAAAAATAGACCGGCGTAAACTGAGGGATCTTTGGCGTTTGATCCAGTTGCACCGGACGCTCGTTCTTTTTCGTTTTATTTTGCGGTGTCGGCTCCGGAGTCGGCAGCGGTGTCACAACGACAGTCTGAGGAGCCGGAGACTTGACGACGGGCTTCTTTTTAACCTGTCCTACCGCGTCGACGGCTGCAACGCTAGTAAGGACAATGATCACCGGAATGAGTCTTCGCGAAAATTGCACCATAAGCTAACACGGTCTTAAATAGTCAGACGAGTTGTTTGATGACAGATCTGGATCTGAAGTTTGTTCCACCCATCGGTCCCTATTATTTGTGTGAGGTGGAACGGAACAAACAGCCACAGAGAACCCAAAAATGACGTTTGCAATTCCTAAACAGCTATTCGAACTTAACGGAAACGACCTTCGACACGCCTGCTTCCTGCATAGTGACACCGTATAGAGCTCGGGCGGCTTCCATCGTCCGTTTGTTGTGAGTGATGACGATGAACTGCGTTTTTTCAGACATATCGGCGATCTTGTTCACAAATCGGCCGACGTTGGCGTCGTCGAGCGGAGCATCGACCTCATCCAGCAGACAGAACGGTGACGGGCGATATTTGAAGATCGACATCACAAGTGCGATCGCGGTCATGGCCTTTTCGCCGCCTGATAAGAGCATGATGTTCTGCAGACGTTTGCCCGGCGGCTGAGCGACGACCTCAATGCCGGCCTCGAGGATGTCGTCGGATTCGAGCAAAGTCATCTCGCCGCGTCCGCCGCCAAACAACTCCTGGAAAAACTCGACAAAATTTGCGTTTATGGAATCAAATGCGGTCCGGAACCTTTCACGCGAACGCTGCTTGATCTCGCGCAGAGCTTCCTCCGTCGCGGCAATGCTATCAACAATATCCTGCCGTTGTGTCGTCAAGAATAAGAGACGCTCTTCTGATTCGCCCAGCTCCTCAAGCGCGAGCATATTGATCGCACCGAAATTCTCGAGCCGTTGTCGCAGATCGTCAGCCTCGCGTCGTGCCGTGTCGAGAATGAACGACTCGTCGATCTCAGTCGTTTCGACAAGCTCAGCGAGAGCAATATTTAGTTCCTGCTGGCAGTTCTCTGCTGCGTTTCGGAGTTGAGTGACGGCCTCGGCCTGGCGGATCTCTATCGATGCACGCTCATTCCGGGCGTCGCCTAAACGTCGGTTCAATTCGGCTAGTTCTTCGCTTGCGGCGTCGGAATTTGCTCGCGCAGTCGCGAGGGCGTTGATCGCGGCCGTTAATTCGGCATTTTCGCGAGAAATATCGTCCCCGGCATTCGCGATGCGGTCCGTGATATCGGTTATTGAAGCATGGAGCGACTTGATCTTGGAATCGGTTTCGGAAATTTCGAGATTCTGAAGCGCAAGCCGCGATTCGATCTCTTTGCCTTCGTTCTCCACACGCCTAAGGGCCGATTGGACGGACCGCCGACGTTCACCCGACGTCGCAGCGATCATACGCTTCTCGTTCAGTACACCGGCCGCAGATTCAAGCGTCGTACGTGCTGCGGCCAATTGCTTAGCGATACGCTCGAGGGCACCGTTCGACTCTGCACGAGCCAGATCAGCGGCCTTCTTATTCGCCAGCGCATCATCGCGTTTTTGTCGGAGATCGGCGATCTCGGCGGTGGTTTGGCCTGATTCGTCGGCAACAACGCGGCGATGGCGTTCGGCACGTTCGATCTCTTCGCGAGCCGTCCGGACCTGGATCTGGAGGCCGTGGACGCCGCGATCGACCTTGATTATCAAAGACTGCAGATCGACCATCTTGCCTTCGTTGTCGGCAAGTATGCGCCGTGCCTTTTCCGTCGTGGTCTTTGCGGTTTCGATCTCCGAAGCAAGACGTTTGGTCGTTTTCTCGAGGCCGGTGAGTTCGCGCTTAAACGCGAGAAGCGATTCGTTCTTCCCATCCGAACCCTGTTTACCTCCGACGAACAAACGTCCTCCGAGAAGCATTTCGCCTTCGTGGTTGATAAGGATCTCGTTCCCGGCCTTTGTCCCAAAATCATCGACGAGCCTGGCCGACATTTCACGCGGAAAAACGTCTCGAAGCAAACTCGCGATCTCTGCAGACACACCGATGCTGTCTGCGATCGTGTCGCCGTTCCCATCAACGGTCTTTGCAGACGAACTGCCTCCGGTCGGCAGAATGAGCATCGCGGTGCGGCCGATATTGTTGGATCTAAGCCAAGCCGAAACCCGTTTTGCATCATCCAGCGATTCGACCAGAACAGCCTGAAGATAATCCCCAAAGAGCGTTTCCACCGCAGTTTCGGCCTTTTCGGCAACATTCAGCTTATCGGCAAGTACGCCGCCCAGTTTGACACCGATCGACTTTTGTTCGGCGAACAACTTTTGCACCTGAGGTGTGTAAACGGCTCGCTTTTCCTCGAGCTCCATCAAGGTAGCGAGGCGGTGCCGCTTTGCAGAATGCTCTTCGTTCAGAGTTTCAAGAGCTGATTCAGCCGAGCGAAGAGCCTCAAGCGACGCAGTCGTAACAGACATCAACTCGTCCTTTTCGAGATTCAGCTCGCTCAGTTTTTTCTCTTCAGCGGCCAGTGTCTGCGCAAGTTCGGCGGCTTGTTTCTCGTGCTCGGCGAAGTTTTGCTCGGCACGCCGGGCCTCGGATTCAAGGCCTGTGGCACGCTGAGTTAGGCGTTCGAGATTGATGTCGAGCTGTCGGCCGATCTCGTCAAATCGTTCGCCGGCCGACGTGTGCTGCAGCAATTCGGCTCTCACGAGTTCCATTGCCGATTCCACCATGCGGAGCGACTCGGCTTCGCGGGCGTGAATTTCATCGGCCTCGCGAAGCGCTGCCTCGGACAGGTTGAATTCGGCAGTTTCCTTTTGCTCGTCTTCCAGTAGGCGTTCCAGTTCGGTCGCGAGCAAAGCAAGCCTCTGTTCGCTGCCCTCGATCTCACCTCGGAGGACCTCCATCCGGTTATTGAGATTGACTACCTGTTCGCTCTTGTATAGGTGTTCGCGCTCCGCACGATCACGTTCGAGCGCGTTGCCCGAATGGATCTTACGTAATTCTGCAAGGCTTTCCTCCGCATTTCGAGCCGTCACTGTCGATTCCCTTGTCGCTTCTTCTTTTACCAGAAGCTCTTCGTGAAGCCCGGCTTCGAGCTCGGCGGCCTTGGCCAAGTCAATCTCGAGTTGGCCCGAAAGGTCGGTCAGATTTTTTCCTTCGGCGGCAAAAAGCTGACGGAGCAATACACGAAACTCTTCCTGCAAGATCTTGAATCGACGAGTTTTTGCGGCTTGACGGCGGAGTGAATTGACCTGTTTATCGATCTCGGAAACGATATCCGATATGCGGCCGAGATTTGTTTTCGCGCTGTCGAGCCGCGATTCGGCGGCACGCTGTCGGGTACGGAACTTCGAAATTCCGGCGGCTTCCTCGATCAGGTTACGGCGATCTGCGGGTTTTGACGATAATATCTGGCCGATACGGCCCTGTTCGATGATAGCGTAGTGCGAACCGGAAAGACCGGTGCCCGCGAAGAGGTCGGAAATGTCGCGGAGACGGCAATTTTTGCCGTTTAGCTGATATTCACTCTCGCCCGACATATACAGCCGGCGGGTGACTGAAACAGCTTCGCCCGGAGCAAAATCGAGTGCGAAGGACCGCGGACGCCAATGTCGCTTTGTCTTGATCCTTTTCTCGACTGTCTGGATCGAACCGACCTGAGCAGCCATGACAGTCTCGGTCTCGAACTCGGATTCTTGATGACCGTTCCCGTTGGTATCAAGCTCCGCAACGGCCTCGATCGTCTCCGATTCGAGGTCTGGGTCGATGCCCTCGATCTCGTCCATATCGACGGCCATTTCGTCGATACCGCCGAGAGCCTCGTCGATGTCCTCAAGCTCATTTTCGTCGCCGAGATCGACCGAATCGTCACGCACAAGATGGAGCACTACCTCGGCCATGCCGCCGGGCTTGCGATTCTTGGTACCGGCGAAGACGACATCCTTCATCTCGCCGCCGCGCAGCGATTTTGCACGCTGTTCACCGAGTACCCACGAGATCGCGTCGGAGACGTTCGACTTGCCGCAGCCGTTCGGGCCGACGACAGCTGTAATGCCGTTTCCCGTAAAAACGATCTCGGTATAGTCCGCAAAAGACTTGAATCCGGTTATTTCGAGGCGCTGAAGCTTAAACATCCTATAGTGCTGGTAATCAAACGAAGCACTATATTTTGTTGTATTTGGCGGGTTAAGTCAAATTAAATATGGTTCAGTTTTAACGACCCATCCAGAACGACAAGACCCGATTCCCGTTGGAGAAATGAAGCTTTGATCTTGCAGATATGATCGGCAATGGCGAACCGTAATTGTGTCGATCGGCTTGCCAGGACTCAACCGATCTCGTTTGCAACGTTTCTGAGCCCTTGCTTTTCGGCGCGCTCATTGTCGAGTTCGGTCAAGCAATCGAGGAGGAAATTGGTATTACTGCTGACATTGATAACGACAGCAAATTCGTGATCTGAGGTGGAGAATTCAAACGTGCCTCCGTTGATCTCGATGATCTCCCGAAATGCAGGCACGCCGTTGTAGCCGTTGCATTCAGCATCGACTATTTTGCCCTCATTGAATGCAACGTTGGCCAGATGCATATCTGATTTAATAACGAGCAGGCCGGTCATTTTGGCACTTTCAATGACCTGGACCGCGTCAAAAACATTGACGTACGCGAGATTTCCGGCAAACGTCACGTCGGTTCGGACCTGCTGCGACGTCTTTTCACGGCCTGTCGCGAAATCGGGCCTGCGCGCCCGGCGAATTGCTTCCAGGCCCGGTGCGACCGAGATCCGCGGGTCCAACAGCTTTGCTTCCTGCAAACGGTCATACGCAACATCGAAATCTTCGCGGCCGATATACAGGCTCACCAGAGCAAGGCATTGCCTTGCCGCCTCGTTGAGATTCTTTTGCCGAACACAGATGTCACGCATTTTTTCACGCAGTGAGATCGAGCGTGGGCTGCGTTCGATGGCGTCGCGAAGCAAACCAAACGCCTTTTCCGGCGAGCTGTATTTGACGAACAGATCGGCATCGAGCAGCACGGATTCGATCGATGTCTCGGTAAACGGAACCGCCGGTTCAGCTAAAACTTGATTCATATCGCTCAAGTGAACAAAAATGTTCAACAATCCAATTTATCACGTTTTAGTGTCCTTAGTCATCAAGTTTTTACATCAACAAAAAGGCCGTCACGAAACGCGACGGCCCTGAAAAGCGATAGTGATCGCAACTAGAAATCAAACCTGATGCCAAATCGCATACGGCGGTGGACACCGGTTCGCGTTGGTGCCAGGAATCCGGCCTGTGCGCCGGCCAGGGTCACCGGATTTGAACTGCTGAGGTTCTCAAAGTTGATAAAGTTCGAACCAAAGCTGAATACGTTCATATTCAGCAAGTTTGTAAATTCAGCGGTCGGACGGATACGAAAACGTTCCTTGAACTTGAACTCGCGGGTCACGTTGAGATTGAACGAATAAGAGGCCGGACCGTTTCCGGCGTTTCTCGGGAGATTGCCGGGGCTTCCGATCGGTGCATAAGTGAATTGGCCTGCGAGCCCTGCCGGAAAGGGCTGAGATCCGTAAACGCGCCAATCGATGTCCTTTGGATCGCCGTTGTAGTTTGGACGATCGTTGCTGATATCGTCGAGGCTTCGGTCGATGCCGCCGGCCGAAACGTTGAACGGAGCACTCGAACCCCAGCGGAATATAGGCGAAAGCCGAAGTTTGCCCATCCATTTTGGCGTGTCGACCGTCGCAGTTATCGCTACGCGATGACGGCGGTCAGCAAGACTTCGCGACCATTCCGAAGAGAAATCACCGGGATATGTCGCTTCTGAGGTATTAACGATCCCGTCGTCCATTAGTTTTGACAACGTATAGACCGCCCTCAGAGATCCTCCAAATCCATGTCCCCATTTCTTGTAACGCGTACGAAGTTCGAAAACGGCACCGATGTACTGGCTGTTGCCGATCGACGCGACCTGTTCTAGCTGATTTTGTCCAACCTCGCCGAATAAAGGCCTGAGGTTGTTTAATACCGAGAATGCACGGCAAACCGGAGTATTCGTGATAGTGGTGGTCGTCGAACACGAGGTGCTGCTGTTGCTGTTAGGTGTATTTACGTTGATGTAGCAGATCGGCGTTCCCGTTCCCGAAGCACATGCCGGGGCGCTATCGTCCGGCGACGTGTGTGTCCCTACCGCATCGGATATCGAACCCATGTAAAAACGGTTCGGCCCCGTCGTGATCCCAAGCAAATGATCTGTAAACGTCGATTTACCGTCACCGTTCCTATCCGGCGTTCCCGCCGGTAAAAGCGGGGCGTTCGGATTGAATTCGCGCCAGAGACGAACTGTTTTGTTATATGTAACGTTGACCTCAAATACGAGGCCCTTATGGATCTCGCGTTCGAAACCCGCATTGAACTGGTAGCTTTCAGGCACCTTCAGATCGGCGGAGATCCGACGAAACGCGCCCGGTGCTCGCGACAAAGCTCGAACCGACATGCTCAAGGTCGGATTTACGGGGATTATCGTGTCCAGAGTCAGCGGATTGGGAAACTGTGTGCTCAGAAATGCCCTCAAAGCCGTTACATCGACCGAAGTACCGGTCGGTACGTTCAAGCTGGCTGAATTGAAGCTCAATTCCTGAGATCCGCCGGTAAAGTCGTCGATCGTGCGTAGTAATACGCGGTTATAGAACAAACCGGCCCCAAGCCGAATTACGGTCTTTTCGCCTTTAGGGAACGGATTCCAGGCCAAGCCGACACGTGGCCCAAAATTGTTGGAGTCCTTGACGACCTTTTCACGTTCGTAACGGATACCGTAATTTAGCGTCAGATTATTGAATACACGCCAGTCATTCTGCATGAACGCGCCAATGTATTCGTTTTTGACCGCCGAGTTTGTATTGAAATTCTGCGTCATGCTCGTTACCGAATTCACACTGAAGAAAGCAAAACTGCTGAACCGGTAAGTTCCGGTCGCGTCAAAGCGATCGACAAAAGTGGTGTCGACCTTTTGAGCGTCAAAACCCATTCTGAGCGTGCTCTTACCATGCACGTAGCTCAGAGAGTCCTGAAACTGCCAACGGTCTTCGATTCGATCAGTCGAGCTGGTCGTCGAACCAAACACTTGGGTCGTCGAACTTTCGCCCGGAGGCACAAAGGTAACCAGCACAGCCGGTGCATTTGCGCCTGCAGCCTGTTCTGAACGCGGACGCAATGTCGAATATTGGACCCGGAATTGATTGACGACCTGCGGCGTGATCACCCAGTTGTGTGTGAAATTGTAGCCGTCCGTGTTGCGGATGCGGCCGATCAGCGAATTACCGATACGGTTGGTCCCGCTGAAATTTCGAAGGTCGTCCGAACGTCCCATCTGATAGCTGAACGTGATGTTCTGCGAATCATTGATATTCCAGTCAGCCCTCGCTGTAAAGATGTGCTTCTTTGCAGGCGTCGGGAACGGTTCAATGTAAGGTGCGACCGCAACCGTAACCGGAACGCCGTTGAATGTCGAGGTCACATTTACCGCACCTGCAGGATTTGTCGGAGCAGGCAATGAAAAATTGGGGTTGCCTGTCGTAACGGGCACCCACGCATCGACGATGGTATCTTCTTGGATGTTGTCAAATTCGTAAGCAGTGAAGAAGAAGAGTTTGTTTTTGACGATGGGTCCTCCAAATGTGACACCTGGATTATGATTTGTGAACGCAGGTTTCGCGATGCCGCGGCGGTTATTGTTCCATGTGTTCGCGTTGAACTGATCGTCACGGAAGAAGTAGAATGCCCGGCCCCGGAATTTGTTGCCGCCCGCTCGCGTTCGTATGTTCACGCGGCCGCCCGATGCACGGCCATATTCGGCCGAAAACTGGTTTGTAATGACCTGCACTTCGCTGATGCCCTCTATCGAAGGCTGAAAACGGAACGACGCCGAACGGTCGTCGTTGTTGTCCATACCGTCGATCGTGATGTTGTTCGAATAGGCAGCACCGCCGGAGAGGCCGAATATTCCGGCTTCTTCGGGTGTTGTGCCCGGTGCCGTTATCCCGCGTCCGCCGCGGTCATCCGCGAGGTCGCGGGTCGATAATTGTTCTTCGGCTGTTCCGCCGAGAGTCAGCACCAGGTCCAGAGGGTTACGTGTGTCGTTCGGAATCTCCTCGATCTCGCGTTCGGCGATCGTGCCGCCGACGATGGTTCGGGATGTATCGACGACCGGGCCGTCATCCGACGATACGGTCACGGTTTGCTCGGCTCTTACATCGGCCGGCGCAAGCTTAAAATTCTGTAATAAATTCTGAGCCGAGATCGTAGCGATCTCAGATGTTTCCTGGTTTCCGAATCCGCTGGCAGCAGCCTTGATCTTGTAAGTGCCGGGCTTGAGTTTGATCAGACGATATTGCCCGTCGCTGTCAGTAACTGCAGCACGTTCGACCCCTGTGTTTATCTCGGTGGCGGTGATATTTGCACCGACAATAGCCAAACCGTTTGAATCCAACACTTTACCTGAGATCGTGACATCGTCAAGGTCCTGGGCAAAGGCCATCATACTGACGGCAAAAAGTACAAAAACCAACGCGAAACTGCGTGACAAAATTCTTCCAAACATCGATAACTCCTAACGAAAATGTAATAGCGAGAATCTAAGAATGCTATCCCAAAATGGCTCGGAACGCAATTTAGCCAAGGGTGAACGTTAATTGATTGGTAATACCACTCCGGCGGAATCGGGAAGGCGTTTGTTACGCCGTCTCGTTGTCAATGGACACGTCGACGTGGGTTCTCATCACGCGATGTCGCGAGACGGGGATCAGTGCCTCGCTTGACGAAAATGCCTCGCTCTGGCGTGAGAATTCGCTGGCATGGTCTTTCAGATATTCGAAAAACCGCTCGAATTCTCGCTGCATCTCGTTCATTTTGGCACGCATGTTCAAAATGATCTCGACACCTGCGAGATTGACGCCGAGTTCGCGTGTTAAGGAAAGGATTATCTCAAGGCGTTCGAGGTCGCTGTCTTCGTACAATCGTGTATTGCCGACCGAACGGGACGGCAGCAAAAGTCCTTCGCGCTCATACAATCGCAGCGTCTGCGGATGAATGTCATACATTTCCGCAACTGCACTGATCGTATATGTTCGAATACGTTTTTTCACGATTTGCTTACTGTCAACGTTCTCAACTTTCTAACCGTGTTCCGTTGTGTTCCGTTCCACCTCACACAAAACAAGTGGAACAACCACGACCGTTACTCTAAACCGATCACCTTTCTGGGATTTTCGGGATTCAGCTTTTCAAACTCGCGTAAGACCTGTTTCGTCTCTTCGGAGATGACACGCGGAAGCGTGATCTTGACCTCGACGAACTGGTCGCCGCGAAGCTGCGGGTTTCTCAAACTCGGAAAACCGCGCTCACGCAGGCGAAATTTCTGGCCCGACTCAGTTCCGGACGGTATTTTGAGCTGTGCCTTGCCCTCGACCGTCGGCACATCGATCTTTGTCCCGAGGGCCGCTTCGGACACAGTTATCGGTACGAAGATGTAGATGTTGTCACCCTTGCGCTCAAGGAATTTGTGCTTGCCGACGTTCGTGAGGATGAAAAGATCGCCGGGCTCCGCACCGAGGCGTCCGCCGTGGCCTTTTTTGGGGATGCGAACACGCGAACCGGTATCTACGCCCGCCGGGATCTTGATCTTTACCTGCTCGGTCTTCGGCGTAACGCCTTTGCCGCTGCAGAGCGAACATGGCTGACGCCGCCTTCCGGTACCGTCGCAATCCGTACATTCCTGTGAAAACTGCAGACGGCCTCCCGTGCGCATTACCTGGCCTGTGCCTTTACACGTCGGACATGTTACCACGGGGCCACCTGTGTCGCCGGCTCCGTGACAGCGTGAACATTGCTCGCTGCGATT
>CAZVDM010000112.1:0-1545 GCA_964625555.1 uncultured Chloracidobacterium sp. | reverse complement strand
TAATAGCCAAAACGGTCAAAAACCTTACGCTTCTTGTCATCCGAGAGCACGTCGTAGGCTTCCTGCACCTCTTTGAACTTGTCCTCAGATGCCTTGTCGTTCGGATTTACATCCGGATGGTGCTTGCGCGCGAGGCGGCGGTACGATTTCTTGATCTCGTCCGCTTTTGCATCCTTTTTGACGCCAAGTATCTGGTAATAATCTTTTTTCGCCATTTCAAATCAGGGACAAGTGTAAAGTGACGAGGGGCGAGAGGCAAACTCAAAATTAGCTTGTCCCTCGCCCCAAAGTCCGCTGTCTGCAAACGTTACTTCTTCTCTTCTTCTTCGACGTCTACATATTCGGCGTCGATGACATTATCGTCCTGAGCCGCAGCACCGCCGTCGCCGTCCGCACCGGCACTTGCCGACGAAGCCTGTTCGTCAGGGGCTGCTCCGCCTTCCTGCGACGCTGTGTTGGCGTAGAGAACCTCAGCGAGTTTGTGCGAGGCCGACTGGATACGATCGAATGCCTTGTTCATCGCATCCACATCGCTGCCGGCAAGGGCAGTTTTGGATTCGGCGATCGCGGCATCGAGTTCGGTCGACGAGGCTTCGTCAAGTTTGTCCTTGTTCTCGCTGTACGTCTTTTCGACACTGTACATCAGGCCGTCGAGACGGTTGCGTGCTTCGATCTCGGACTTTTTCTTTTCGTCCTCGCCGGCGTGTGCCTCGGCGTCCTTCATCATCTTGTCGATCTCCTCTTTCGAGAGGCCCGACGAAGACGTGATCGTGATCTTCTGTTCACGGCCGGTGCCGACGTCCTTTGCCGATACGTTAACGATGCCGTTAGCGTCGATATCGAACGTAACCTCGACTTGCGGAACGCCACGCGGTGCCGGCGGAATGCCGACCAGGTGGAATTTGCCGAGCGTCTTATTGTCCGATGCCATCGGGCGTTCGCCCTGCAGCACGTGGACCTCGACCGACGTCTGATTGTCCGAAGCGGTCGAAAAGATCTCCGATTTGCGTGTCGGAATGGTCGTGTTCTTTTGGATCATCGCCGTCGAAACGCCGCCAAGGGTCTCGATGCCGAGGCTCAAAGGCGTAACGTCGAGCAGCAGGATGTCGGTCTTTTCACCGCCCAAAACTCCTGCCTGAACAGCAGCTCCGAGTGCAACGACCTCGTCCGGGTTCACCGATTTGTTCGGCTCTTTGCCAAAGAATTCTTTGACCATTTCCTGGACCTTCGGAATACGCGTCGAACCGCCGACGAGCACGATCTCTTCGATATCCTTTGCGGTCAGTCCGGCGTCTTTGATCGCCTGTTCGACCGGCGGCATGAGGCGTTTGAGGACAGGCTCAACGAGCTGTTCAAATTTTGAACGCGTGAGCTTCATCACCAAATGCTTCGGCCCTGACGCATCCGCCGTGATGAACGGAAGGTTGATCTCCGTTTCCATCGCTGACGAGAGCTCGACCTTGGCCTTTTCACCGGCTTCTTTCAGACGCTGAAGCGCCATTTTGTCGTTGTGCAGGTCGATGCCCTGATCTTTCTTGAATTCCT
>CAZVDM010000111.1:0-12122 GCA_964625555.1 uncultured Chloracidobacterium sp. | reverse complement strand
AGAGCGTCGACGAATTCGTCGATCTGGCCTTCCATTACGAGCTCGAGCTGGTGAACGGTCATACCGATCCGATGGTCAGTGACGCGGTTTTCCTTGAAATTGTAGGTGCGGATCTTTTCGCTGCGGTCGCCGCTGCCGACCATCGATTTACGCTCGGCCGAGAGTTCATCGTGCTGACGCTGCTCTTCGAGTTCCTGCAGGCGGGCACGCAGGATGCGCATCGCCTTCTCTTTGTTCTTGATCTGCGATTTTTCGTCCTGCATCGAAACAACGACGTTTGTCGGCAGGTGCGTCAGGCGGACTGCAGAATATGTCGTATTCACAGACTGCCCTCCGGGGCCGGACGAACAGAAATAATCGACCCGTAGGTCTTTCGGGTCGACCTGTACGTCAACCTCTTCGGCCTCGGGCAAAACTGCGACGGTGATCGCGGACGTGTGAATGCGGCCTTGTGTCTCCGTTTGAGGCACACGCTGGACGCGATGGACACCTGATTCGAAACGCATTTTCGAATATACATTGTCGCCTTCGATGACGGCAGTCGCGTCTTTGATGCCTCCGACACCATTGTCAGACGCTTCGAGAACGTCCATTTTCCAGCCCTGGCGCTCTGCATAACGGGCATACATCCGCAAGATCTCTGCCGCGAAAAGCGTCGCCTCGTCGCCGCCGGTTCCGGCTCGGATCTCGAGAATTACGTTCTTTTCATCATTCGGATCTTTAGGTACGAGGAGAAGTTTTAGAGCTTCCTCGGCAGCGGGGAGTTTCTCTTCGATCCCGGCGATCTCCATTGCCGCCATTTCGCGCATTTCGTCGTCGTCGGCCATCTCGGCCAAGTCCTTTGCGCCTTGCAGTTCCTCCTGCATTTTGCGGACCTCGCGATATTTTTCGACGATCTCACCAAGCGAGCGGTGCTGCTTCATCAGACGAGCATATGCCGTCATATCGGACATAAACTCAGGCTGCGATATCTGCTCGGTCAGCTCTTCGTAGCTTTTTTCAATTTGTGCAAGTTTTTCGAACATACATTCAAGTATCAGTAATCAGTGGTAGTAGTCGTTTGTCAGTAAGTCGAGTGTCGGCAGTTTCTAAACGACAACTTCCAACTCACGCTGATAGACCGGTGCGTGCTCGACATCAGTCGGCTCCAGTTTCAGCGACTCATCCAGAGCTTTGATCGCAACCTCGAGCTGCTCTTTGTCCGGTTCCTGGGTCGTGATGTTTTGGAGCCAGAGTCCGGGTTTCGTCATCAATTTGAATATCGCACTCGACTCCTTTTTCGCAGCGTAACGGATCACTTCGTATGAAAGGCCGGCAACGAGCGGCATCAGAGCGATTCGAACGACCAGATTCATCCAGGTCGCTTCAAAATTGATCACCGAAAACAACACTATCGCGACCAGCATAACCACCATTAGGAATGAGGTCCCGCAACGCGGATGCTGACGCCGCATGGTCGTTGCGTTTTCGGGCGTAAGGTCGAGGCCTTTTTCCCATGTAAAGACCGTTTTATGCTCGGCGCCGTGATATTCGAATACGCGGCGAATATCCTTCAAATAGGACATCGTGAAGATCATAAAGATGAAAAATGCCATTCGTATAAGACCGTCGATCAGATTGAACGAAATCCATGTTCCGAACGAATCGAGCTTGATCTTCCACACGTAAGCTTTTATCGTCTCCAACCAGCCGGCGTCAGCCAGCAAGGTCGGTGCCTCGGCCCAGCCGAGGCCGATGAACAACACGTTCGTCAATACGAGCGGAGCGACGATGAACAGCAAAATATTGAATCCGAGGGCAAAGATGATCGACCCGACAGCTCCGGCCGATTGGCCCATATTCGATTTCTTTTTCGTTTCCTCAGGCATGACCACTTTGACGGGAGCCTTTAGAAAATCCTCATTGATAGTTCCATCAACATACGCAGCCTGCGTTTCGCCGGCCTTTGCCTTTTCGAGTTCTTCCTGGGCCTTTAGATCTTCTTCGTAAATTCGGGCGGAAAAATTAAGGGCCTTGACGCCAAGCGCCATCGATTGGATCAGCGTCGCACCGCCGCGGAGAACCGGTGTGTTGAGCCATTTGTACTTATCGCTCCATTTGGGCAATTTTTCGGCTGTAGTCACTATCGAGCCGTCTGATTTGCGGCAAGCTATCGCATATGCTGATGGCGTGCGCATCATAACGCCTTCCATCACGGCCTGGCCGCCGACGATGAGGTCGCGCTCGAGAGCGAAGACCGTGTGGATAAACTTGAGTTTTCGTGCTGTCCAACTGTTTTTCATAACGTCTTATTGACGGTCAAATCGGGCGTCTTAGTTGCCTTTTTGTTTGCCCGGCTGCAGTATCACGCTGAAATGGCCGTTGCTTTCGAGATAGCATTTTTTGACCGAATCAGCATTTTCGAGGCCTTGCTGTCTGAGCTGGCTCATCAGTTCGTCCTCGGTCATAAATTCCTTTTCAAGATTCTTTTTCAAGATCTTGCCGTTCTCGATCATCAGCAGTGGATTTGGCTCCAGGATCCGACCGACCATTACCGACTTGAATCCTAGCCAATCAAAGAAAAAATCCCACAGGACGATCGTCGTGATCAAGATCAATGCCTCGGTGATCGATCTCGAATCGCCCGCCATTCCGTTTTGGGCGGCATCCGCGATAACGACGATCACTAACAGATCTGCGATACCGACGGACCCTGACTGGCGGCGAAAGATCCGAAGCAGAAAATACATCGCGAGATACATTATCGTCCCGCGGATCAGTATCTCGAGTATGGATTCGGTCGGCACGAACATTGACTGCCAGTCGATCGTAAAGATCCTTTCCATACTCTTCGAATAAACAACTAACGCCGGCCTTTTTTCACCTGTCGCGGGCGTGGTTTACACACCTTGAGGACATGGCGCTAAAGGTCGGCGTCAGTTTGTACTAGCTAATATCTGTCAGTCGATATGATCAACTTATTGTTTAGCGGCCTCAGCGGCACCGCGAGCGTAACGCTTGTTAAAGCGGTCAACGCGTCCGGCCGTATCGACCAGTTTCTGCTTGCCGGTAAAGAACGGATGGCAAGCCGAACAAATTTCGATATGAAGGTCGTCCTTCATCGTCGAGCGAGTCTGAAACGTGCTGCCGCAGGCACAGATCACGGAAATTTCGTTGTAGATAGGATGTATTTCTGGTTTCATAATTATCACTTCCTTCGCCGTATATAAGCGATGCGTGTGAATGACGCAATCTCTAAGCATAAAGCGGAATTAGTGATAGGTCAAGTAAAACGCGAGGGCTATCGTTTCATCGCCCTTTCATAGATGTCGATCCACTGCTCCGGCGTGATCTTTGAGGCGAGTTCGCCGATCAGGTCGAGAGGGATGTCTTCGAGCTTGGTAAATCGGATGCACGACTTGCCCATGTTGAGTTTCTTCTTTGAATGTTTCGGCCACTCGGCTCGAAACCATTCCAATTGATCTACATTGCCATAAAGACACATCGCATAAACAGCGATATGGTTCTTTTGCGACGCGATACCCATAAAGGGAAGCGGCTGCTTTGGGTCGCAGTGATAACCCGCCGGATAAGTTTCGTGCGGAACGACCCAACCCATATGGCCGTAACCCATAGTTTCCTTGAAACCTTTTGGCAGGTTTTCGTTTATTACCTTGCGGAGGGCTGCGAGCGCTGATCTGCGATCCGCGGGAAGTTCGGCAATGTATTCGTCAGGGGTTTTGGCATCGTATTGCATAGGCGTAAAAAATTAGGCACAGATTATCACAAATGAACACAGATGGAATACAAAAAAATAGGGTTCATCAAAGGCCGTTTGTGGTTTAAGCTGCGGGACTTAGGAGCCGTTCCAGATGATGTTCATGTATGCCGTAGAAAGCTTTGATCTCTTTGATCTGATCCTCGATCATTTTGGTGTCGCCGGGTTTCTTTAAGCGCGTAGCGACGAGCATATTGTTTTTGGGCGTGTGTTCGGTCGAGACGAATTCGAACAGCTTTGTGGCGTATCCGCTTCGTTCCAGTAACAACGACCGCAGGCCGTCGGTTAGTGTCTCGGCGGTGCGCTCGAGCATGACTCCGTGTTTCAGGATGTCGCGGAGCATCGCGGGCGGCTTTATTTGCGGGCGAATTTCCTGCTGACAGCACGGGGCCATGACTATGAGGTCGGCCTGTGCGGTGATGCCTTTGAATATGGCATCGTCGGTCGCGGTATTGCAAGCGTGGAGAGCGATGAGGATGTTCACGGCGCCAACATCGTACTCGCCGATAGTGCCGACAACAAAGTTAAGCCCGTCAAATTGTGATGCGGCCGCGATGCCGTTGCATAGATCGACAAGCTCGCGTTTTGTATCGACGCCGGTGATCTGGACGTCGACATCGCGGATGTTTTTGAAATAATCGTACGCGGCGAATGTCAGATAGCCTTTGCCCGAGCCCATATCGACGATGCGTAGTTCCTTTCGCTCTTTTAGTTCGGATTTATCGGCCAGGCTCGCGAGGACCTCGACAAATTTGTTGATCTGCCGCCATTTGTGCTGCTCGCGGTCGCGGACACGGCCCGAGTCGTCGGAGATGCCGAGGAGCTTCAGATACGAACTATTCGGGTCGATCTGAGCCGTTTTTTCCCTGTCGTGCTCGAGCGGCGGGGCGGACTTAAATGTTGGTTTCGCTATATTTAGACGCGACTTGCCCTTTTTGCCGATGTCTAGCTGGAAATCGTTCGCCGTCGTAAAAAGATGCCCGCTATGAAAGCCGGTCGTGAGTGCATCGCCGATGATCGCAACGCCGGTTTTGTACTCAAAGTTCTTGGCCGTGTCACGCGTGTCGCCGCGATAAAGAAAGAAAAGCCGCGTACCCTTTTTTGTATTTACGAGCCGCACCAGCAACTTTTGCAGATGCTCGTCAGCGCCCTTATAATTGCCGAGAGTGAGCTTTACGAAAGTCCCGTCATCCAGCGAACTCGCTAATAAGGCAATAAATTTGTCCAAATTCTCGGTCATGCAGCCTCATAAACATTTAGCCACGAATTGCACGAATAACACGAACCAGAAATGTGTTAAATTCGTGTCATTAGTGTGATTCGTGGCAAAAAAATATGAAAAACTTATTTCACCTCGCATTTCCGGTTCATGATCTCGATGCTGCCCGCGCATTCTACGGCGGAGTTTTGGAATGCCCGGAAGGTCGCAGCAGCGAATCTTGGATCGATTTCAGCCTTTTCGGACATCAGATCGTCACTCACCTCGCTCCCGGATCGGTGGGCGTAAAGGTGACCAATGATGTGGATGCCGACCATGTGCCGGTACCGCATTTTGGCATTGTGCTTCAAATGGACGAATGGAAGGCACTTGCCGAAAGGCTCACCGAAAAAGGCGTCAAATTTATCATCGAACCAAAGATCCGTTTCGCCGGCGAGGTCGGCGAACAAGCGACAATGTTCTTTCTCGATCCGAGCGGGAACGCATTGGAATTTAAGGGATTTGCCGATTTTGAGAGTGTATTTGCTAAATGATCAAAGCCTTAATTTTAGTCATACTTTTCGCGATCGCCGATTCGGCTCAGATCCCGAACCGGACGGTCGCAATCACGATCGACGACCTACCGGTCGTCTCGACTCGTGGCGATATAAAGAACCGTCAGCAGATCACCAAGAAGTTGCTCGCTCACATCAAAAAGGCCAAAGTCCCGGCGATCGGCTTTGTTAATGAGAACAAGCTTTACGACAAAGACAAACGGGATGAAAACCAGATCGATCTGCTGCGTTTGTGGATTGCAGCCGGGTTGGAACTCGGCAACCACACATTCTCTCATCGAAGCCTGAACAGGATCGAACTAGCCGATTACGAGGCCGATCTGCTCAAAGGCGAAACGATCACAAAGGAATTGTTAAGATCGAAAGGCTGCGAGATAAGATTCTTTCGTCATCCGTTTTTACACACAGGGCGAACTTTCGAGATCAAAAATGAGTTCGACGCTTTTCTTGAGGAACACGGTTATATCGCTGCTCCGATCACCTTTGATAATGCCGACTACATTTTCTCACGGGCGTACGACATCGCATTCGACAAGAAGGATAAAAAGCTGATGAAACGGGTCGGCGACGCCTATGTTCCGTATATGGAGAGCAAGCTCGAATACTGGGAGCGGCAGTCGGTAAAGCTGTTTGGCAGGGAAATACCTCAAACGCTGCTTATACACGCAAATTTCATCAACTCGGATTATTTTGACGAACTGGCGGCGATGTTCGTGCGGCGTGGATATAACTTCGTTGATCTGGAGACAGTGCTAAAGGATGACGCGTATAAATTGCCCGATACGTTTACTGGCGGAGCAGGCATTTCGTGGCTCCATCGTTGGGCACTTGCTAGAGGCAAGGAAAACGTCCTGCCGGACGAGCCGACCGTCCCGGAATTTGTGCTCAAGCTTTCCGGTTTCGAATCAGAATAAATGCAAAAGGCTGAGATCGTTATCATCGGCGGCGGTGTGGTAGGGGCTTCGGTCGCGTTTCACCTGACGCAGCGTGGCTGCCGCGATGTGCTGATACTCGAACGCGAAAATGCCCTCGGACTCGGCTCGACGGGCAAAGCGACGGGCGGCGTACGGGCACAATTTGAAACTGACATCAACATCAAACTCTCGCTGTACTCGCTTGATTTCTTTCGCGATTGGGATGTCGATTGCGGTTACGAGCCTCGCGGATATTTATTTCTCGCCACCGATAAAGAACAATTTGAATATCTTAAACGAACATCCGAGAGGCAGAAAGGACTCGGCTATCACGAGGTCGAGGTCGTCGATACTGCGTCAATTGAAGGAATGGTCCCCGGTTTACGTTGTTCGGACATCGTCGGCGGCAGCTTCGGGCCGCGAGACGGATTTATCGATCCGATAGCGATAATGAGTGGATTTTTGTCGAAAGCAAAGGCATTTGGAGCTCGAGTCGAAACCGCTCGAGAAGTCGTTTCGATCAAGATCGATCGCGGGCGCATTTGCGGTGTTGAAACGGCTGAGAAACTGATCGAGTGCGAAAAAGTTGTTCTCTGTTCGGGCGCCTGGGCCCGTAGTTTGGCAGAAACTGCCGGAATTGATCTGCCTGTCGAGCCTTTGCGGAGACAGATTGTATGGGCAAGGTCACCTATACCTTTGTCGGCGAAGCTCCCAATGGTCATCGATATGTCGGACGGGTTTCATTTCCGACCGGCGCGAAACACAGTCGACGAACTACTGTTCGCATTTCCTGATAACAACGAAAGACCGGGTTTTTCAACGGATTTTGACGACGATCTCATCGAGAAGGTCTATGAAAAAGTAAGACATAGAGCACCATTCATGTCGGAATCTGCGGTCGTTCGCGAAAAATGCCGGGCCGGTTTGTATGAAAACACTCCTGATCACCATGCGATTCTTGGAGGCTGCGAGGTCGAGGGTCTGTATTTCGCAAATGGTTTTTCGGGCCACGGTGTGATGCACTCGCCGGCGACGGGACGGGCGTTGAGCGAGATCATACTAGATGGCAAATCGAGTTTTCTGGATGTCTCGTGCCTTTCTCTCGAGCGTTTTGCAAACGGCGATCTGCTCCACGAAACTGCATTTATTTGATCTCTGCGGTAGATTCTTAGTATGACGACTGCACTGGTCCACCATCCGATCTATCAGAAGCACAATACCGGCCTCGGACATCCGGAGACCTCGATGCGTTACGAGGTGGTGATGGATGCACTAAAGGAAGACCCGAAATTTTGGGAGGGCCTCGACGAGGTCACGCCTGAAAAGGCTTCGAAAGGCCTGATCCAGGCGGCGCATACGGTGCAGCATTATAAACGTGTCGAAGGAGCGTTCGAACACGGCGTTGCCCGGTTGGATGCGGATACCGTGATCTCGATGAAGTCGTTCGAGGCCGCGATGTTTGCTGCCGGAGGTGCGATCGCCGGCGTTGATGCCGTGATGCAAACCGGAACGCGAAATGCGTTTGCCGCGGTCCGCCCTCCGGGCCATCACGCATCGGCCGAGAACGCGATGGGTTTTTGCATTTTTAATAACGTCGCCGTCGCGGCCCGATATGCACAGAATAATTACAAAGAGATCGACAATGTCGCCATTCTCGACTGGGATGTGCACCACGGTAACGGCACCCAGGGCATTTTTTATGATGATCCGAGCGTCTACTTTTTCTCAATGCATCAATATCCGTGGTATCCGGGAACCGGGGCGAAAGGCGAGACAGGTTTTGGCCGCGGGCTCGGAAAGACGATGAATATTCCGGTAAAGGCAAACACGATCGCCGGAGAACAGACTCGGATGTTCGAGGGAGCTCTTGAGGATATTTCCTCAAAATTCAAACCCGATCTGATATTGATCTCCGCGGGGTTCGATGCTCATTTGAGCGATCCGCTCGGGCAATTGTGCCTGCAGGATCCGGACTTCGCGTCGATGACGCGTTCAGTAATGCAATGGGCCGACGACGCATGCGATGGCCGGATCGTTTCGTGCCTCGAGGGCGGCTATAATCTAGACACGCTCGGTCAAACTGTCAAAATCCACGTCGCCGAACTAAACCGATAAACACATCGTGTGATAGACTCGTCGTCAAATCCCAAATCTGATCGCCGAGGAAGTGCTACGATGCCCGATATCGAAATACCTTGTGTACAGTGCCGTGAGATCTTTTTCTTTACCGAGAAAGAGCAAGACCTTTTTTACCAGCGAAATATGTTGCCGCCACAGCGGTGCGCGAAATGCCGATCGAAGAAAGCTGCTGTCGCCGCCGATGCAGGAGCACGATTTGAGATCGTTTGCGACAACTGCGGAAAGCACGACACCGTTCCGTTCCAGCCGAAGGTCGGACGATCGGTGCTCTGCAAAGATTGCCATCAGGCCAGCCGATCGCGTGCCCGACACGCGTAGTGAGAAATTGCCGCGAAGACGCAGACACGGCTCAGATAGGAATAAGTGATCTTATTTGTGCTTTTAGTGACTTTTCGCGGCCCGATCATTCATATGAACCTAGAAACGGTAATTTATTCTCTCGATGGGACGGTTGCGACCGTCACGATGAACCGGCCGGAGGCGCTGAACGCGTTGTCGCTGCAGATGACTCTCGATCTGGGTACGGCTATTCGACAAGCTATTGCAGATGGCGCGCGTGCCGTATTGCTAACCGGGAACGGCAGGGCGTTCTGCTCGGGCGGCGATCTGCGTGAGATGCAATCGATGTGGAAGAGAGAGGGAAGGATCGAGGCGTTTCTCGAGGATCCGCTGGCCGCCCTCCACGACGTAATAAAACTGATACGCGAAACTCCGATCCCGTTCATCGCCGCTGTCAACGGCGTCTGTGCCGGTGCTGGAACCAACTTTGCATTGGCATGCGATCTGGTGGTGGCGGCCGACAACGCAACCTTTAACGAGGCTTTTGTGCGCATCGGTCTGTCGCCGGATTGCGGCGGGACCTACTTTCTCCCGCGTGCAATAGGCGAAAAGCTCGCCGCCGAACTGTTTATGACCGGCGAAACCGTCGCGGCTGAACGCGCCCTCCAGATCGGAATGATCAATCGAGTCGTGCCTGTCGATGATCTTGCGGTGACTGCCGCGATGTTCGCTGAAAAACTGTCCAAAGCCCCGACCGGTTCGGTCGGACGCATCAAGCGGATGCTGAACGCATCGTTCTCAAACAATCTCGTTGACCAACTAGCTCTCGAACACAAATGTCAGATCGAATCTGGCAAGTCTGATGATTTTAAAGAAGGCGTAGCCGCATTCTTCGAAAAACGTCCCCCAAATTTCACCGGCAAATAATAAAACCTACTACCTAATTGAAAAGCATTTTTAACTGATTTGACAATCCGCAGAGCTCTCTGTACTCTCAATATTTGAAATTGAAAATCACTTTCAATAAAGAATTTATGAAATGCATTGAACTCACGAAGAGCCTGCAACGTGCCGCAAGAACTGTCGCTGCAATTCCGGTCGTATTGGCTTTTTCGATCTTCGCCTTTTCTCAATCGAACGTTCCGGTAAATACCGCCCTTCTCAAGGGAATTGTAACGGACGAATCCAAAGCAATAATTCCCGGCGCCAAGTTGATCCTTCGCTTTGAAGACAAGACTGTTGGCGAGACCATTTCCAGCGACAACGGTGAATTCAATTTTGGCGAAATGCCGTTTGGCAAGTATCAACTTACGGTGACGAAAGAAGGTTTTGCCGATGTCGAACAGCGAATATCCCTTGATTCCGTCACGCGCACGAATGAGCTGACGATGGTGGCGGGCGGTGTTTCCGCGACCGTTACGGTCGTAATGGAAACCGCCGAGGCGGCCGTCAATTCTACGCTCAAATCCGAAGAAACGATCCATCAGACGCCGCGTAGCATCTCCGCGATCGGTGAAACACGGATGCGCGAGCAGAATCTGCGGCAGGTGTCTGACGTTCTCAACTATGTTCCCGGCACGACGCAGAACAGCTATCGCAACGGCAGCTACCATTTTTATTCACGAGGCTATCGCATGGGGCCGGACGACACGCGGCTCGACGGCTTTGTCGGGATGAATGTCGGCGGCGGCGGGTTTGGTGCGAACATGTTTGGTGTCGAAGAGGCCGTCGTGCTTCGCGGCCCTGCAAGTTTGCTGTACGGACAGACCGGAAGTCCCGGCGGCCTCATCAATCTTGTTTCCAAACGTCCGCAGGAAAGATATTTTACGCGTGTCGATCTGCGGACCGGCGGCTATAGCGGCAACGGCGTTTCGATCGGCGAGCGTCCGCTGGTTGGTGTTGATATCGACTCGACCGGATCTCTGACCAAAAATGGCCGCATTCTTTATCGTGGGCTCGCGACGGTCGAGAATATGAATTACTTTACCGCCAACACCCGGGACCGGAACCGTTACGTCAATGGTTCGCTGCTGTTCAAACTCGACCGCGACGGGCGATATGTACTGACGCCGAGTGCGCAATATACGCGATATTACAGGCCCTTTGGCGGCGGGATCGTAGCTTCGCCTTCAAGCTCATTGTCGGCGAGTTTGTCGCCGTCGACGGACCCGGTTAACTCGCCGATCAACGCCGAGGACCTCTCGCCGCTCGACGTCAATTTGTTTGGTGGACGGCGGATCGAGGAAACGGGTTGGCTTGGGATTGATTTTCGCGGTGTGCCGACGAGCAAGATCCGGGTCAACTCCGCTTACCGATACGTTTCGTTCGATACTGACATCAATTCGTTCACGCCGCAGGCGACGAGCACGGCGCAGATCAACCAGCTGCGAAATAGCTTTACGATCTCGCGTGTGCAGGCCAAGAGTTTGACGGAGCGCAATTATCATAATTTCAATGCCGATACGAGTTACGAGTGGATCGCGACACCCATCATTCGCAACACAACACAAGTCGGATTTTATTCGCGAATCCTTGATTCGCGGGCGACAACGCCTCAGGGAGCTATTCCCGCCGCACAGTCGCCGATAAATATTTACACGGGCGCTGCCACTTCGCCGCTCAATGACACGTTCCCGGCGATCGCGTTTGGTGCTTGGGGACGTGATGTCGTCTGGAACGGATTCGTCCAAAATCGCACATCGCTATTGAGCGGCAAACTCAACCTCGCCGTCGGCTTCAACTACGGCCAGCAAAACCCTGCGACCGGAGCTGTACGGAAGAGCAGTTTTATTCCCAACGCGTCGGCCGTTTTCAATGCGACGCCCGAGCTCGCGGTCTACAGCAGCTACTCGACCAGCTATAATCCGACCGATCCTGATCTGCAGGATGCGAATGGGTTGATCGGAACCTTTGAGCCGACGATCGGCACGAGTTACGAGATCGGTGCAAAATATGATCTGCTCAATCGCCGTGTCGGGCTGACGTTCGCTATTTTTCAAAACCAGATCGAAAATGCTCTGGTGCAATCTGACATCGGTGTTCTCAATACGAACAACCTTAGGTACTACATTCCGGCCGGAACACGGCGTTCTCGCGGGGCGGAATTTACCGGCGTGTTTCAAGTTCGCGAAGATCTGAATGTGACCGCAGGTGTCGCATACACAGCGGCGATCTACAAAGGATTCCCGGCGGGAACAGCCGTTTCATCCTCGCCTATTCCGAACTCGTGGGCCGAAAAAACACCGCACTTTTCCTACAAC
>CAZVDM010000110.1:10863-12151 GCA_964625555.1 uncultured Chloracidobacterium sp. | reverse complement strand
CAACGCCGATTCAAGGCAAGCTCCGGCCTGACGCCAAAACAATTCTTGCGTACCCAGCGGATCCGTGCCACCGCCGTCGATCTCGTTGAAAATCGCGATCAAAATTGGGCTGAGCGTGCGGCCGAGCTGGGATTCGCCGATCAGGCACATCTGACCCATGAATTTGTTTCCATCACAAACCGGTCGCCAAAGTCTTTCGCCGAGAGCCTGAGCGACATCAGCCACGGCGACCTTATTAAATAAATAATCTTTGGCAATGTCGCAAATATACAAGACAGCCAATCGAATAAACGCAATAATCAAACTCGAACAACAAGTTCGCGGAGCAATGATTATGAAACTAACAATTCTTCTTATATTAATTACGGCGTTCATGGCGATCAACGCCTCGGCCCAAGAGCCAAATACCGCCGAAGCAAAAAAAGTCGAGATGAAAAAGCTCGATAAAATGGTCGGGCAATGGAAAGGTTCGGGTTGGATACTGCAGGGGCCAAAGCGTGAGACGTTCACCGGAACAGAAAACGTTCAGCGAAAAGTTGACGGCCTCGCACTGTTGATCGAGGGCCGGTTCACTAATCCGGAAGGCAAGGTTATCCACGAAACGCTTGCTGCAATGTCATTTGACGACAAAGCCAAGTTTTACAAAATGCGGACCTATCTGATCAGCGGAATCAGCGGGGAATACGATTTCAAGATCGATGGCGAGGGATACGAATGGGGCTTCCAGACGCCCGGTGGAACGATCCGCTACAAGATCGCCATCACGCCCGACACCTGGACCGAAGGCGGCGAATTCTCGCGCGACGGAACGACATGGATGAAGTTCTTCGAAATGAAACTCGACAGAGTTAAATAAGAAAACGGCTCGCCGAACAAGCCAAGCCTTATTACATACATATATATGTGCGAGCGATCCCGGAACGCTCGTCCTTTTTTGCCGTATCGGATCGGATAAGTTTTATTTCATCCGATATTGCAAGTTTTCTTCGCTGGCCTTGATCCCGTCGTTGGTGGTTCGGAATTCTTCCTGTTTCGAAAATTAATGCTTGACATGATATCCTATCTATGATACATTGTCATTGGTACAGTACGAAGTGAGGCGCGTGCTGTTGCAAATGGTTGTTAAGAAAAGGTGTGGTGGCCTTTTCTGAAAAGCCGTTCTTGAAGTTCCGGATTTGTCGCTATAGCGAAAGGCATTGATCTTTGAAAATTCTAATTGAGCGCCGTGTCTTTGAGTTGTGGTGAAAGAACATCTGTTTTTCTCAGCGGAACTCTGCGTCTTTCTCAG
>CAZVDM010000110.1:9159-10763 GCA_964625555.1 uncultured Chloracidobacterium sp. | reverse complement strand
GAAACGCGAGTGTGAAAGAGCGTGCCAGGTCGAGCGATCACGGCGACAAAAATCCCAGGGACGCATAACAACTATGGCAGAAATGCGAGCGCTAACGATCGTGCCAAGTCGCGCGATCACGATGCCAAGTTCCAGGGACGCATCGCGTCGATAGCGGGAACGCGAGTGTAAATGAGCGTGCTAGATCGATCTCAAAATCCCAGGGACGCATAAAGTTTTGAGTAGATGCAGAGCTTTTTGAGTTTCGATCTCTCTCGCTAAACCGTTCCGGTCATTGTTAACAATTCCCAGGGACGCAAAAATAGGAGACTGCCTTTTAGGGCAATCTCCAGTTTAAGTATTATTTCGAATCTATTATGCGTTCAACCCGACGAGTCTCGGATTTGCTTTCTTTTTAAGCAGCTTCTGCAATTTTAGTCTTGCTTTGTGAAGCTGTGATTTTGATGTTCCGACCGAACAGCCGAGAATTCTGGCGACCTCTTCGTGCTCGAAACCTTCGACATCGTGCAGAACGAAAACGTTCTTGTAGCCGTCCGGTAGCTGTGCGATCGCGTTCTCGAGTGCGATCTTGTCGACGATCTGCATCCGCTGCGGATTTAATGTTCCCGTAACGACCTGGTCCGGTGTTTCGCCTTCGTCGGTTACCTTTTCATATTTCACCGTTCGCTTGCGAAAATGCATCAATACCTGGTTGACGGTCATTCGATGCAGCCACGTCGTAAAGGCCGAGTCACCGCGAAAGCTGCCGATCTTGCGATAAAGCTGGATAAACACGTCCTGCGTCAGATCTTCGGCCTCTGAGGCATTCTGGAGCATTCGCAGACAGATCGAATATACACGCCTGTGATGACGTTTGTAGATCTCTTCGAAGGCTCCCATGTCGCCGCGTGCCGCTACCTTTGCCAGTTCGAGATCCGCGGTCTTAGTAATGTCGCCAATGGCAACGTTCGAATTGAATTTGACTACGTCAGACTCTTTCCCTTGCTCGCTATGAAAAACCGGGTAATTTAATATTTCAGTTGTCATTGTGTTTCCCCCCACGATCAGCTTACATTTCAATTGCCGTGCCAAACCGTTCGCGACCGCACAAAAGACCTCGATCTATTGATAGAACGTTGATAATAGCTAGTTATTGCGGGCATACTTCTAGATTCGTATTACATCCAAAAGTAGATGCGTCTAGTTTCGATCTTGGCGAGTGCGTCAAATAGTATACGATTTGGTGCGCTTCATTAACGCTAAAGGTAAGGCGCGTTTTTCCCGTTGAAAAATGCTAGAATCTACAAACCGTCTGGCACCGGTCGCGGAGAAATTGTGATGTTGAGAGAAATTAAAGGTCTTGTGCCGAAAAGGTTTGTGTTAGCGTTTTTTGTTTTGCTGATAATGGCGACCGCGATCTTTTCTCAGGCGGCAAATCCATACAAGAGCCAGGAAGTATCGGAGAGTGATGGTATTCCCGTCCTCATCAAACATCTTCCCGAGTGGGAATCTTACCAATCAAAATTGACCTTTGCTCGAGACGTCAATGTTCTTAGGCAGGCCCTGGGCGAGCGTCCCGTTTTCGACGTGATCGATTTTTCGGCCGGAACCGAGGCTGTCACGGC
>CAZVDM010000110.1:0-9059 GCA_964625555.1 uncultured Chloracidobacterium sp. | reverse complement strand
GGCGGCATGACACGCCTAAATCTTGACGGGCTCACATCAGGCACGTTTCTGAAAGAATAGCGTGCCGGCAGTCTGCGACATCACGGATCACTGTGAGTAATCTCAAAAGTTTCCCGCAAAAAATGGAGGGACACTCGTCCAGGTTGTGTTAGGATACGGGTCGGTCACCCGAATATTGTTGGGTTGTCGCATGAGCAAAAACCTTCCGGATTTTCAAGCCCTTCGGTCGCTTTACAGAGGCGACGGTTTTACGGCCGAGCAGATCAAGACATCGATTGGCGGCGATGTTAACTCGGAGGACATCGACAACACTTGCATCGTCCGACTCAGCGAACCTCTCAACGCTGCGGGGCATTTGATACCGCCGTGGACGAAGCCTTTTCGAACACGCCGGGGCAAAGATAAACGTTGGTACGGATTACGAGTCGACGAGTTTTGGTCTTGGTTAACGGCCAACTACGGAAAGCCTGTGCTCCATAAGAAAGGCCCGCTGGTCCGGAAGGATTTCGAGACGATGCAGGGAATCATCGGCTTTAAGGTCAGCCGGTTTAAGGGAGCCACCGGCCACTTTACGCTCTGGGACGGTTACGAACTGCTCTACGGAAGCCGCGAGCACGATTACTTTGCGATCTCCGATGAAGCCGCGCTCTGGCAGGCGGGAACAACCCGCGTGACTCGCCCCGACGTTTAATCTTCGATATTCGAGCAGCTCAAAGCTCAAGCAAACTGCGAGGAAGAAGAAATGCCAGACATGTACGAAATTGATTTCACTTATCGCGACAAGAATATTGGGCCAAGAAAAGGTCCCAAGGTCACATCCTTCGCAATAGACACTGGTGATGTTCGCGATTTTGACATAAACTTCACCAACGATACAGGCATCGCCTTTGGCCTGGAACAATCACGAAAGTTAAAAAGTCTGGTGCTCCTTATGCCGAAGGCCGACCAACCGAGTGACATGACCAGATTCTATGAGTTGACGGGCTTGTTTCGTGACCGGACGCCATTCGAATTCGTTCTTTCCATACGAAAATTTGTGAGATCTCAACAGATCTTTGCGATTCAGCTTTCGGACAAAAGCGCGACCGTCAAACATTTGCCAATAGTGTGGCGGGACGATCTGGTCAGAGTAGAGTTCGTTCTGCCGGGAGCACAAATCAGATACACCGACGGCCGAGGAAACGCCACAAACCTATGATATGAGAGGATACACGACATTTATTCAAGGATAATTGTTCCATAGGAGGTATAGATGGCATTTTCATGCGAGTTTTCTGCTGTGACTGCTGCTAACAAAGAGGTTGCGGAGATTAAAGTCCTCTCGTTTGACGTCATAGGCGGAGCGGGAGGCCCGGTTAACGTAAATTCCGCCGACGATGTAAGCATTGGTACGCGGTTTGGACAGGCACGGAGGCATAAAACACTGTGCTCATCACGTCGGCGATGGGAGGTGCCGTCACTGTCGAGAACGCAACGAGACTTACGAAATATGACTCCGAAAAATCGACCTTTAACTTCCATCTGGTAGACAGACAGTTTAATAGCCACAAAATGATCCTTGGTATGAGCATGTCCGACGACAAAGCATGCGTCAGAAAGTATCCGATTATTGATTCGGGGAATTATCTCAGAGTTGAGATTGCTCTGCCAAACGGTAGGATTGTGAATACTAGTACCGGTTAAGGTGCCGGACAAACTATCGGATCGCACATTGCTTTACGGCAAGGCAACAAGCAGCCAGTCGATATCACTGTTATTGTTGTAAAAATGCGGAGAGATGCGCAGCCGGTCGCCTCGTGGACTGACGATAATCTTTTGGGCTTCGAGTTCTGTGGCGAGGGCGTTTGGGTGAATGCCGTTGCGGTGTTTGATGCAGACGATCTGCGAACGTTCACCTGCAAGGCGTGAGCTTACGAGTTCATAGTTCGTACCGGCGAGGCCGTCGCAGAGTTGATCGGTCAACGCGGCGAGGTGAGTTTCGATGTTCGACGCGCCGGTATCGATCAGTAGTTTCAGGCTCTCTTCGAGGCCGTAAAATAGGGCCGAGCAGCCGGTGCCTGATTCCCAGGCCAGAGCCGTTGATTTGAAAGGTTGTTCGCGGTCCGCAAAGTCCCACGGCGTTTCAACGCTGATCCAGCCGGTGAGAATCGGCTTTACACGATCTCTCGCTCGGTCTGACAGATATATAAATCCGCAGCCCTCAGGAGCGCACAGCCATTTGTGACTCGCACCGCAGGCGGCATCGACAAACTGAGCGGGCAGATCGAACGGCATCGCCCCGAGGCCTTGAATGATATCGACGCAAAACAAAGCATCCACCGCCCGAGCGGCTAAACCGACACGTTCGAGATCGGTGCGAAAGCCTGAGGCAAACTGCACGGCGCTGATCGCAACGATCCGCGTATTGCTGTCGATCATTGCGATAAGTTCATCGAGGTCGATCCGGCCGCCGTGCTCTGGGGCGAGCCGCAGTTCGACGCCGTATTCATCGCGGACACGCCGCCACGGATAGAAATTAGACGGAAATTCACCAGCGAAGCTGACAATATTGTCACCCGCTTTCCACGGCAGACCGGCGGCGATCGACGCGAAGCCGTCCGAGGTGTTTCGCACGAACGCAACCTGCTCGTCACGAACGTTCATCATCGAAGCCAGCGAAGTACGTGCACGGCCCTTTGTATCGACCCAATTGTTGAAGTTTTTGGTGCCGTTCTCCGCAACATCGGTGAGCTGCAAATTGACCGCGTCGATCGCGGTTGTCGGTATCGGAGAAACGGCCGCACTGTTTAGATAAGTGTATTTATTTGCCGCGGGGAAAAGGGATCGGATCGCTTCGTTCATATTCAAATTTCTTTTGACAAAGTGCTTTGCAAAGACCGATTATTAAGACGTAGCAGCGGCGAGCCAACGCCGGGCGTGCATCGTGCGTCTATAGTGCTTGATTATGTTCGATTTTAAGGGCAAAAACCAATTTGAGTTCGGTTTCATATCGGCCGCCGATGACCGCGATATCGAGGTGACGCATCTCAAACGCGAGTCCCGGCAGGGCCTGTGGTCCGAAGGTCTGCGCCTTGCCCGCGACATATTTCTGATCGTCGTTGTCTTTATTTTGTTCGGTGTTTTCTTTGTCCAGCCGGTCGTTGTCGAAGGCACATCGATGCTGCCGCAACTCCATGACGGCGAGCGTTTGCTGGTCAATAAACTCGTCTATTACAAGATACAGAGCATTAGCTGGGGCCATATCGAACGCGGTGACATCGTCGTGTTTTGGTATCCGAACGACCCTGACAAGAGCTTTGTAAAGCGCGTTATCGGGCTACCCGGCGAGAGCGTCGAGGTCCGCAACGGCCGCGTCTTTATCAACGGCATCGAGCTCAAAGAACCGTATCTCGACACCGAACACAACCAGTCGCTGCCGAGCTGGCCAGCGAAAAAGGTCGAGGACCATCACTATTTCGTAATGGGCGACAACCGCGACAATTCGCTAGACTCACGCTACTGGGGCCTCGTCCCCGAAAAATACATATACGGCAAAGCCTTTTTCCGCTATTGGAAACCATCCGAGATCGGCTTTCTCGAGCACGGCGAATACGACGAGAACGCACCTAAACCACCGCCCAGCCCGATCCCAAACAGCGAATTCCGTCTCGACGGCGATAGGTGACACTCTTCCAGATCGAGTGCATCAATAGATCAAGATCAACGCCAAAAAGGCCGAATTCGAGGAGCCCGAGACGATCGGCCAAACTGACTTCAGCGATATGCACCTGCCCGCAAGGAATAAGCGGGAACCTATGCGAATAGCAGCCGACCGTTATTTGTGCAGTTTCCCGATCTCGATCTCTGCGGCAATTCCATTGACCAAATATGCGTCGAAAGTTCCTTCGGGTTTTGATGTTACGAAATCGAAAGGATTTTTGGCCTTCAGGCCAAAAAAGACGTCGATATGATTTGCCTTGATATCGCCGCCGACATCGGCCGCGAAGAAATATCCGTCGTGTTTTGATATGCTGCCGTTGGGCAGTGTGATCTCGACGCCGACGGCCTGCGGAATAAAGATCAGCGAGCCGATAGGTATGAATTTCTTATCGACCGCGATCGTTCGAAACGGTACAAGTTTGTAGCCTGCAACACCATCGCCAAATTCGCCTTTAGCCGGTGCCCACAGTGTGTAGCCGATCTTTTTGTTGGCGTATTTTGTGTACTTCGGACAGGTAAGGTTGCAGTCGCACTGCTGCGTTGTGCTCGTCGTGGCGTAATTTAGCGTAACGGCCTTGCCGTTCTTGTCAGTGGTCCGCACCGTTCCCTCGATCGCCGCATCGCACCAGTCGCAATTTGCGAGTTTGACACCGGTCGGTTTGCCATCCGCATCGTTCAGGGCGACACCGTTCGCGTCGTATATCGCGTCGTGAACATAGTAGTACGTTGACCAAAGCGATAATTTAAGAGCCGAATTGAGTGGCGGGGCCGAATGTCCAAAGCCGTTTTTATCAAGCTTTGAGTAGCCAAAGCCCGAAACGGCAGCGAGCAGAACGATCGCCATTGCAAAGATCTTTCGTGTCATCTCGCAATGCATCACCTAGTAACCCTTCTTCTTTGGAAAATTCGCGTTCGCCTTGACCTCGAGGATCTGTTTTACGTGACGCTCGGTGTGTGCCGACAAAAATGCGATCCACAGATATGCGTCGATCTCCTTTCCAAATGCCGGATTCATGAAAAATCGTTCGCGCATGTCGTCGTTGCCTTTGTCGACGAAATCGATCGTCGTTTGACGCCGCTGCTTGAACGCTGTCACTGTGTCAGGCATCGTCGCCCACGGCGACTTGTCGGGACGGATAGGCTCCGGAGCCTGAAACTTATTTGTACGGTCGGGCACCATTTTCATGATCTGCTCCATCGTGACCGTGGTCGTTTTGTTCGCATCCGCGGGTGTTTTCATCACCTGTCCGCTGATCAGATCGAATATGAACGATTCGGCCAGCGCAATATGCTCGGAAACCTCAAACACCGACCATCGATCGGGTGCCACCTTCCATTTTAACTGCTCGTCGCTCAGGCCTTTGACCGAATCGAGGAACAGTTTCTTAGTATGTTTTAGATACTCGACGGCGGCCTTTCGCTCCGCTTTGGTAAGAGGCTTCGCCGATGCGCTTTCGACACAAGCAAACAACAGAACAAAAACAATGCAACTGAGAATTGAATATTTCATAAGCGACTCCTGGAGCAGATATTTTTACATATTCTTCGCCCAAGACAAATTCGCGGACGCGACAGGATAAGCTCGGAGGCGTTATGCGGCGACCGCGGCTTTGCGTTAAAATCAAAGCTAATGCAGCAGAAGACAAAAGCGATATTGGTTCTTGAGGATGGGCGCGTCTTTTCGGGTGAATCGTTCGGGGCGGATGGCGAGGCGTTTGGCGAGATGGTGTTTAATACGTCGATGTCGGGGTATCAGGAGATATTGACCGACCCTTCGTACGCCGGACAGGTCGTTTGCATGACCTATCCGCTGATCGGCAACTACGGTACGAACGAAACGGACGTCGAATCGCGAAGGCCGTGGGCCGAGGGCTTTGTCGTCCGCGAGGCGAGCCGCATCGCATCCAATTTTCAATCGACGATGTCGCTGCAGGACTATCTCAAAACAAACAACATCGTCGGCCTCGAACACATCGACACTCGTGCCCTAGTCCGCCACATCCGCGACAAAGGAGCCATGCGCGTGGGGCTATCAACCGTTGATCTCGATCCCGAATCGCTGCTAAAGAAAGTGTTAACTTCGCCTGAAATGGCCAACCGCGAACTCGCCAGCAGCGTGACGGTCGATGACAGTTACGATTATCCTGCCGTTGCCGACGAGAAGTATCACATCGTCGCGTACGATTTCGGGGTCAAGACCAACAGCCTGCGTGAGTTTGCCAAGTTCGGCTGCCGAGTGACGGTCGTTCCGGCCGAGACTTCGGCGGCGGACGCAATGGCGCTCAAACCGGACGGCATTTTTCTTTCAAACGGCCCTGGCGATCCGGCTTCGATGACGGCGGTCGTCGAAGAGATCAAAAAACTCATGGCTTCGCGGACACCGATGTTCGGTATCTGTCTCGGTCACCAACTGATCGGCGAGGCGTTTGGTGGCGCGACCTACAAACTAAAATTCGGCCACCGCGGCGGTAACCAGCCAATCGAAGACCTCACCACCGGCAAGATCGAGATCACCGCCCACAATCACGGCTTCGCGGTCGATGCCGACTCGCTGCCGGCCGATGTCGAGATCACGCACATCAACCTCAACGACCACACCGTCGCCGGCCTCCGCCACAAGACGCTGCCGGTCTTCTCGGTTCAATATCACCCCGAGTCAGCTCCCGGCCCGCATGACAGCGAATATCTGTTCGTACGGTTTATCGATCTGATGAAGAACTAAAGCTAACATTTTTTTGAACGCGGATTTGGCGGATTGAGCGGATCACACGGATTTTTTATCAGATCCGTTTGATCCGCCATATCCGCTTTATCCGCGTTCAAATTTGTAAGGCGGTTATTCAGTCAAAAGGACCGCCGAGGCGATCCTTCCGTTAACTTAATCAAGGCCCAATCGGGTGGTCGCTTGCGATTCCCATTCTTCGGTATCGACGCTTTCGATCGCATGCCGGTCTTTGGCGACGGTCGAGTTCTTTGTCGTCGTCTTTTTGCCCTTTCCGGTCGTTGTGATGCGTTTTCCGGTCAGGTAATTTGTGCTCTCGGTCGTAACGCTGCCCTCGGCACGGTCGCGGCTGACATAGTCGAAACCGATGAGGATGAACATGCCGGGCTGTTCGTCATAACGAAATTTGTAGGTCACCTCGGTCACCCAACGCGAGCCGTGATCATTGCTGACCGTCAAAATGCCTTTCGCGATCGAGACGTTTGCCGGAGCGGGCATCACGCCGTAAAATGCACCGCCGCAAGCGGTGCATTGAAGAATTTTGCTTGCGACGGCGGCTTTTGTAAGGCCGCCTTCGCCGCCGAAAACGATCACCAATGCACGGCCGAGATCGGAAAATTCATCTTCCTTGACAGGTTTATTTTCGATCAGCTTGAGAGCGTGGTCGATGACGCCGTCCTGGTTGAGGTCGCCTTTTACATCTTCCTCGATCTTCCAGCCGGCGGGCACGAAATCCTTTACCGATTTGCCCGAATCGGGAATGGCCGACGCGTCGATCTCGGTCCTCGCCGCTTCTTCGTCCTGAGCGAATGTTGGCATGGCGGCAAAGATCGTAAATGCGACGCACGCAAAAGCGCCAAGCATAAGTGTTTTGAGCACTTTATTTTGAACGGTCATTGTATTGGTTCTCCATTTCAGAAAATTTATCGAAGGTTAAAGATGCGCATGCCCGATCTCGCGGTTGCCATGTAATTTGGCCGTCGCAAAGATCGGGCATTCGCTCCAAGTTCAAAGTCACAGAGTGACGTGCACCTTAACGGCTTATCCCGGCAATAAACGGGGCGATGACGAGAGATACGATCGACATCAGCTTGATGAGGATGTTCATCGACGGCCCCGAGGTATCCTTAAATGGATCGCCCACGGTGTCGCCGGTGACGGAAGCCTTGTGCGGCTCTGAGCCTTTGTAAAACATCTCGCCATTGATCTCGACGCCTTTCTCAAAGGATTTCTTCGCATTGTCCCACGCACCGCCAGCATTCGACTGGAAAATTCCCATCAGTACACCAGAAACGGTAACACCCGCGAGCAGGCCGCCGAGGACCTCAGGGCCGAATGTGAATCCTACGATAACCGGCGTGATGAGAGCGATCGCTCCCGGCATCATCATCTGCCGAATCGATGCGTTGGTCGAAATGGCGACGCATTTTTCGTATTCCGGCTTAGCTTTGTGTTCCATGATGCCGGGAATTTCGCGGAACTGGCGGCGGACCTCCTCGACCATTTCCATCGCGGCCTTACCGACGGCCTGGATGCACAAAGCCGAGAAAATGAACGGTATCATACCGCCGACGAACAGTCCGGCGAGCACATTCGCCTTGTAAATATCGATGCGATCGATACCTGCCATTCCGACGAACGCCGCGAACAACGCGAGCGAAGTCAGAGCTGCCGAAGCGATGGCAAAGCCCTTTCCGGTCGCAGCTGTCGTGTTGCCGACAGCGTCGAGGTTGTCGGTGCGTTCGCGAACCTCAGGAGGCAACTGGCTCATTTCGGCGATACCGCCGGCGTTGTCGGCGATCGGGCCGAATGCGTCGATCGCGAGTTGCATTGCGGTCGTCGCCATCATTCCGGCCGCCGCGATAGCGACGCCGTAAAGGCCGGCACAATAGTAAGAAGCAATGATTCCGCCAGCGAGCGTAAGGACCGGGATGACGGTCGATTTCATACCGACCGAAAGGCCGCCGATGATGTTGGTCGCGTGGCCGGTCGATGATTGACGAACGATCGAAAGCACAGGCTTTTTGCCCATCGCCGTGAAATATTCGGTGACGATGCTCATGATCGCTCCGACGATGCTGCCGACGACGATCGCGCCGAATACGCCGTTGCGTGTGAAAGCGGTTCCGCGTGCGGAATTGGCCCACGACAGGTTTTCGGGCAGCATCCACATGACGACAAAGTACGACGCGATCACCGTCAGGATGATCGACGTCCAGTTGCCGATGTTAAGTGCATTTTGAACGCTCGATTTGTCGTCCTTGATCCGGACCATTGCACAGCCGATGATCGAGAAGATAATTCCGAGTCCGCAGATGACCATCGGCAAGAGGATCGGCGACATGCCGCCAAAAGCGTCATTCACCTTGATCTCTTGTCCGAGGACCATCGTTGCCAGGATCGTCGCCACATACGAACCAAAAAGATCGGCTCCCATACCGGCAACGTCACCGACGTTGTCGCCTACGTTATCAGCGATGGTCGCGGGGTTGCGGACGTCGTCCTCAGGAATTCCGGCTTCGACTTTTCCGACGAGATCGGCACCCACGTCAGCCGCCTTGGTATAGATGCCGCCGCCGACGCGTGCAAACAGTGCGATCGACTCAGCACCGAGCGAGAATCCGGTCAATACTTCGAT
>CAZVDM010000109.1:0-12263 GCA_964625555.1 uncultured Chloracidobacterium sp. | reverse complement strand
CGTTGTGCTGGCATTGCCGTCTATCTTTGCCCACTCGCCGGGATAAGAGCGAACAGTTCCCCCATTCAGCGTTGACCAAAACTTGCCATAGTACGTCCCGCCCCGCATGCAGAGGGTCTTGCCAACGGTCATCTGTTGGGTTCTGTTAAGGGCGGTTTGAAGGTTCCATGGGCTGGCGGTCGTGCCTGATCCGGTTGGGGTGCCTGTTGGCGATGCAATGTAATCACATGTAAACGATGGAGTCGGTGTCGGTGTCGGTGTCGGTGTCGGTGTCGGTGTTGGCGTCGGTGTTGGTGTTGGCGTCGGTGTTGGCGTCGGCGTTGGTGTTGGTGTTGGTGTTGGCGCGGTCGAGCGCGAGGTTTGGGCGGAAATGGGTATGTCACTGCTGAGACCGAAGATCGTTTGCGAATACGCATTGTCCTGGCTTCCAATTCGGAACCAAGTGCCGATCGAAGCTCGAAACAAAGTCACATCTATCTTCCGATCGCCGTCGAAATCGGCAGGTACCGGTATATCGGTCGAGATTCCAAAGGGTGTGACAGTGTATCCGCCACCGGTCGCCTGTACATACCAATTTCGGTCCGACGGACGCCAAACCGCATGGTCAAATCGGCTGTCGGCATCGTAGTCTCCGGGAACCGGTAGATCGCCTGTTGTTCCAAAAGCAATGGCCGAAAATCCTGCTGAGCTCCGCTGCTCATACCAGACCCCTTGAGTTCCGCCGCGAAAGACGGCTACATCTGCTCTTCCATCACCGTCATAGTCCCCCGGAACCGGGGAGTCTGACGAAATGCCGAATTGGACAGATTTGAATCCGTCAGTGCTCTGCAACAAATACCAAACGCCCGTGGACGAACGATAAACCGCGGCATCGGACTTACCGTCTCCGTCATAATCGCCGGTAACGGGCGTGTCGCCGGTCAGACCAAAACGAAACGCGGAGAATCCGGAAACACTCTGTTGAAGGTACCAAACACCTGTCGAAGGCCTAAATGTGGCGAGATCCGCCTTTCCGTCCCCGTCATAATCAGCGGCTTGAGGAATGTCGCCGGGCAATCCAAAATGATACGCAAAGAATGTACCGTCGCTGCTGTTCAGTCGATACCAGAAGCCGGTGCCAGGTCGCCACACTGCGATATCCGCTTTTCGGTCACCGTCAAAGTCGAATCGCGTTGACGGAACGGGCTGCGGGATCTCGAGAACGTTATTCTCACCAAATACGGTCGGGACCAACGCAAAGACAACAAGGGCAAAAACGAAAATTCTCAGGTAGTTTTGTTTAATGATTGGCATAGGACCTCGACAGGGGATTAAAAACGGAAAGTCGGTACGCAGTAATTTGAATGCAGTTCGGATAATACAAGGCAGTACCGCGAGTCTTTAAACTCGCCAGAAAATGTCTTTTTACCTTTTGATCTTGTATCGCGTAAGTTCGGACAGCTGAATGTTTTCCGTTCGATCACAGATCGGAAAATGGTTGCGCATACGGATTTAGTTGTTTGTGCGATTCGAACTGTGTTAGAAAAGCTTTAATGCTCTTTAATTTAGTTACACAATGTTTAAAAACCCGCAATTGAGCACCGCTTCCAGAATAATCGCTTTGATTTTCCATTTTTTTTATTTTTGCCTTCCGGAGGTCCCCTGTCATTAAGCCGAACCCGGAAATCAAGGCCAACAATAAGAATACTACATTGCGCGAAAGAGTGTACTACCTGTATAGGCATTTTATGCCAGACAAAACTATCCATATGGTTGATATATCCGAACCCGAAAACTGCTACCTTTTTTGATACTAGAATTTCTAAAGGCCCGGTTTCGACGGTTTCAGGCGTAAACGACGTGTTTTTGTTGGCTTGGGGCGGTTGTAAAGGCGGGGAGTATTGTGTCTATCGCATCCGACGATGTGATTTTTTGAGGATGGCTCGAACGGTTTTTTTTTCATTCAAATGACCGATAACGGCCAAATGGCGATGGCTTATGCAAGAAAATATTTTGGTTGATACACAAGTGTCTCACGATACGCTTGAGGAATTTCGGGTTCCATTTTTTCGCCCTCATCTTGGGGACGGAGAGATCGACGAGGTAATTTCGACTCTTCGCAGCGGTTGGCTCACGACCGGGCCGAAGGTAACCGAATTTGAAAAAGAGTTTGCAAAAGCCGTCAACGGCAAGTATGCCGTCGCCGTAAATTCCTGCACGGCGGCCTTGCACCTGGCAGTGGAAGCGATCGGTTTGCGTGAAGGCGATGCCGTTTTGATCCCGACAATGACCTTTGCAGCTACGGCAGAAATAATTCTATACAAAAAGGCGATTCCGCTTCTCGTGGATTGTGATCCGGTGACAGGAAATATGGATCTCGCCGATGCAGAGAGAAAGATCGCTCAGCTAAATCGAAGAACACTGCCGTTCCTTCACGGTCGCGACCTGAAGGTCGTTGGTATGATCCCTGTTCACGTCGGCGGATACATGATGAACATCGACGACGTAAAACAATTTGCCCGTCTACATGATCTTTGGGTTATTGAGGACGCGGCACATTCGTTTCCGGCGGCATGGCGGCCAAATCCGACGAGCCCTTGGAAGTATTGTGGCGACGATACATCGTCGGTCACGTGTTACTCGTTCTATGCAAATAAGACGATAACGACGGGCGAGGGCGGTATGGCCGTAACAAGTGATAAGGCGTTGGCGGACAGCATACGTCTAATGTCACTTCACGGACTTTCCCACGACGCATGGGGACGATATGCAAAAGGCGGAAGCTGGGATTACCGCATTATGCAGCCCGGTTACAAATATAATCTGACGGATATCGCAGCCGCCATCGGCCTGCAACAGTTGTCGCGTGCGGAGGAGATGAGAAAACAGCGCGAGGCAATTGCTGAGTACTTCTTGTCATCTTTGGCAGATGTTGATGAGATCGAACTCCCGCCGCATGACGAGGATCGCATTCACTCCTGGCACTTGTTTCCGATTCGGCTGAACCTTAATTCCTTATCGATCGATCGAAACGAGTTCATTCAGGAACTTAATCAAAACAACGTCGGAACGTCGGTTCACTGGCGACCGCTGCACATGCACCCGTTATATAACGAGAGGCTTGGTTGGAACGAGCACCATTTGCCGGCCGCGACCAAACGTTGGGGTGAAATAATCAGTTTGCCGATATTCTCAGCCATGACATTTGAAGAAATGGCCCACGTTGCCGACACGGTAAAAGCCCTGTGCTCGAGGTACTCAGTAAGCAGGATGGCTTTTGCCGCGTGATCTAGTTTTTATGGCAACCAAAAAGCTCCAACGCTCGATCCCGAGGCATTTTGAAATCGTTCTTTCAGCATTCGGACTGATCCTCGTTTCTCCCGTACTACTGATATCGGTTTTATTTATCAAGTTGGGTTCCCGCGGGCCGGTCTTTTTCCGTCAGGATAGGGTCGGGTTGAACGGTCGGACGTTCAAACTAATTAAGTTGAGAACGATGAGTATTTCCGGAAACGGGCCCAGGATCACCGCTGCTAATGACTGTCGTGTGACGCCGATCGGTAAGATCTTGCGACGAAGCAAAGTTGATGAATTACCTGAGCTATGGAATGTACTTCGTGGTGATATGTCGTTTGTCGGGCCTCGTCCGGAGGTGATCGAGTTCGTTGACCTTGACGATCCGGTTTGGCAGGAGATACTGACGCACCGTCCGGGAATAACGGACCCGGTCACGCTCCGATTACGGAACGAGGAGCAATTACTTGCAAAAGTCGCGGACAAGGAAAGGTACTATCGCGAGGTTGTCCAGCCTTACAAACTTCGCGGCTATCTCAATTTCGTTCGTGACAAGAGCTGGAAGACGGATATAAGGATCGGGGCCCGCACAATCAGGGCAGTTGCTTTTCCTGCAACCGTAAAACCTCCTTCGAAAGAAGAAATGAAGTGGTCGTTTGCCGAGTAGGTACGATCATTCTTCAGCAATGTATTTGATCGGAGCGGAAAGTACAAACATACCTAATGGGTTGGCCCAACGCGAGCTTAAACCCAGATCAAAACTAACATTCATTGGCCGGTCGGCGTTCTATGGAATGCTGGCTGCTATTCTGTTCGTTGCGGTCTCGTACGGAACGATCGATATTTGGCGCCGCTCGTTATTTGTCGTTTTGATTTCCGTCATTGGTGTGCTCAGGGTTCTTGACGGTCTACGTCGCGGCGCATTCACGATCGCACGCCCGATTCTGCTTTTGCCGCTAACGGGTATACTACTCCTGGCTGCCGCACAGATCCCGCGATTTTCTGTTTTCAGCGTTGACGCCTATAACACCGAGCTCTTCATAGTGACATTTGGTGGACTTGTCGTAACCTTCGAAGTACTTTCACATTATTCAAATTCCGTCTGGCGAGTTAGAGCCCTCGCCGGGTTGGTGATCACAATAGGTATGGGTAGTGCATTGTTCGGTATTTTGCGAGGATCGTTTCCCGAATTCCCGCCGGGCATTTTGGCGGGAATCATCGCGCCCGAACAAGGATTTGGCCAATTCCAAAATCGCAATCATTTTGCAGTTCTTTTGGAAATGTCGTTTGGGTTGCTGCTCGGTATTTTGATAAAGGGAGAGCTTCCGAGACGAGCAAAGTTGGCCGGTTGGATAATGTCCGCGATCATGTTCGCCGGTATCATAGCTTCAAGTTCTCGTGGCGGCCTGATCAGTTTGGCTGCGCTAAGTTCTTTTGCTGTATTTGTTCACGTCCTGACTCGAAACCGTCATATCTCCGGGAACAGCCCGCTCCGCAGCTCGAGCCATATTTTCACAAAATTAACGATCGGAAAGGTCGCCGCCGCCGTTGGTTCATCGTTTCTCATCGTCGTTCTGATCTGGGCGGCCATCGGCTTTGTTGGCGGCGATTACGTAGTTTCGCGCGTCGAGAAGATCCGAAACGAAGTAGCCGTGCATGACGGAACAAGAGTAAACCGGAACATCATTTGGCGATCCACGCTCGATTCGATCAAAGAAAGGCCGATCTTAGGAAGTGGATTTGGAGCATATGCCGAAGCGATCCCGAGGTTTGACCGAACGAACGGGAATTTTGCCCTGGAACAGGCCCATAACGATTACTTGGAATTATTGGCAAACGGAGGAATCGTCGGCTTTGCTCTCTTTGTTGTATTTTTTGTACTTGTCGCGATTCGAATCGTAAAGAACCTCCGATCCGCAGATCATGTCTTACAACCACTTTGTTTTGGAGCATCGATCGGGATATTTGGCGTGCTTATCCATAGTTTTGTGGATTTCGGTCTTCATATAATGTTAAACGCCCTGGTGTTCACGGTACTCGTCGTCATCTCGTGCTCAGATCTCCGCATGATCCAGGCAAAAGATCTTGATGCTCCTGAGGTTACGCCCGACCCGGTTTGATGCTGATGCTGTCAGAAAACCGTCACATGACAAACACGAACAGTAAATATAGCTTTTGGCAGACGCACCTCGTCGCACTGGTCTATATTATGCTTGTCGCGTATGTTGGCATCGCGGGGGCTGTTCAGGGGCTTTCGAATTATTATGCCGATTCGGCCATTTCATATGGTTCCTCAGCGGACGCTGACTTGGCGATCTCGCTCCAGCCCGGCAATCCAAACGCGTATAAAACACGCGGTTTGATAAATTTGCGGAATCGCGATTTCACAAGCGCGGCGAACGATTTCGAACATGCCATTGCTCTCCGCGACAGCGACTATAACTTGTGGCTTCTGTTGGGTTATGCCCATTCAGAATTAGGCGACACATTGGCTGCAAGTGATTGTTATCAAAGGGCGATCCTGTTGGCGCCGCGATACAGCCAGCCGAATTTTGATATGGGAATGCTGCTCTTGAAAGAATCGCAGCCGGAATTGGCGTTCGAGTTCCTAAGTACGGCGGCGGAATACGATCCTGAGCTCTATCCGTTAGTACTTGATCTAGCCCGCAAAAGTTTTCCGAATAGCGCAGAGGCGATCGAAAGCTCGGTTCGGCCGCGATCGGTCGATGCCAAAAAGATCACTGCACGATATTTCATAAAGCACGGCCTAATGACCGAGAACGTTAAGGCGTTCCTTTTCTCCGACGAACTAACCGGAACCGAAAGGAATGAGTTTATTGGCCTTTTGATCAGCAAAGAGGATTTCGGTTTAGCTAGAAATATTTGGCTGGAAGGACGCAAAATTGAAAGCGGCGGACGTACTGAACCGATTTTTGACGGCGGATTCGAGAGGATTTCGGAAAGTGAACCCGACGGTTTTGGGTGGCAGATCGACCAAAAGGCGACCGGGCTTTCGGTGTCACTTGACGAAAAGGACGTTCACGGCGGAAAGCGATCACTGCGCTTGAAATTCAACGGGAATGTTGAAGTCGATCGGGCGTTGATCTCGCAATTGGTAGTTCTCGAGCCATTTGAGAAATATGAACTGCGTTTCTACGCCCGCTCAACCGAGTTGATCTCCGCCGGCTTGCCGGTCATCTTGATCAAGGACCAGATAACATCTGAGGTGCTTGGCCGCTCTGACAAGTTTCAACCATCAAAAGGACAGTGGATCGAGGTACGTACCACTTTCGTGACCAAGCGCAGTTCTGCTGTATCGATCGTCTTACTTAGGCCCGGATGCAATGTAAATCTATGCCCGATATTCGGTGACTTAGGCCTCGATGATCTTTCTGTCATGGCCGCCGATGTTCCGCGTAAGTAAGGCTCCGCTCCTCGCCTTTACCTACCCACTTTCTCCTACCGAATCTCATAACACGTCCCGAGCTGTTTGTAGGTCAATCGAGAGATCGGCGATCCTCGCACCTACAAGAGGCCTTATAGGTTGACACGGCATCGCGTTGTGGCCGGGAGATTCTCTATAATGATTGGGGCATTCTTTGCTTGAGTATTATGAGTAAAACGGGACGGACCGGATTCTTCTACGGCTGGATAATCGTTGCGATCTCCACTCTGGCATTGGTGATCAGTAACGGACTGTCGATCGGCGGCCTGCCTGTTTTTTACAAACCGATCCAAGAGGACCTGCTTTCGTTAGGCACTGTGACCGCTCAGACGAAGGACGCTGTCACGGGCCTCGGAGCAGGACTGACCTTTCTTCTGGCAGGCATTTTCTCATTGCTGATCGGTTTTTTGATCAGCCGTTCGGGATCTAAGAGATTCATGATCGCCGGAACGCTGGTCCTTGGCAGCGGGCTTGTCTACTATTCATTTGCCACCAATGCATTAGACGTATACGTGTCGCACTCATTGCTTGGGCTCTCTCTGGGATTGGTCGGTGTAATGATCCAGACCGTCCTTATATCCAACTGGTTCCGTCGGCGACGGGGGTTGGCCATGGGAATAGTGCTGACAGGCACCAGTTTTGGCGGTGTTTTGATCCCGATCGTAGCAACGCCGCTGATATCGAGCTACGGCTGGCGAACAGCAATTCAACTGCTTAGCCTCCTAGTATGGCTGGTTTTGCTGCCCGGGATCATTATCTTTGTTAAGGATAAAGTTCAGGAGATCGGCCAAAATTTCGACGGGGACGATGTTGAATTCAAGGCAAGCGAAGAAACGGCGCCGACCGAAGGCTCTACGCTGGGCGAAGCTCTGAGGTCCCCGCTGTTTTGGATGATCGGCCTCTGCGCGATCCTTATCTTTTATCCGATATTTACGATAAGCCAGCAATTCAATCTTTACCTACAAAATAATGTCGGCGTTTCAAAGGAACTAGCGGCGACAGCTCAAAGCATCCTGTTTTTCACGAGCGTTGGCGGTAAATTTGTGTTCGGCTGGCTCTGCGACCGGTTCCCGACGCGTCAGGTGATAATGGTCTGCTGCTTAGTTATGTTTCTCTCAACTGTCATGCTGGTCGGATTTATTTCGCCCGCTACGATCTTTGTCTTTTTGATCCCGTTCGGACTCGGTTACGGAGGCACGTTCGTGTTGATCCAGCTTTTGACGGTCGAGAGTTTCGGACTCAAGGACATTGGCAAGATCCTCGGCGCGATCACATTGATCGAGACGACGGGCGGTTTTCTTGGATCGCTTATCACCGGGAGGCTGGCGAGTATGAACAACGGCGATTACACGCTCGCGTTCTACGGCGTGACAGTTGCCGCGGGGCTTGCGTTTCTGTCTACATTTGCAGTCAACGTCTTCAGTAAACGCCTTTCTGCGGCAAAAGTGGGCTAGATCGCTCGATTTTGTCTAGAACGCCGAATCAACCGAAAGATATTTGTGAAAGCCGCCGCCTACTAAGTGTTTTATAAGCTTGCGGATGCTAGCAATTACTAGATGACCCTGATCGCCGGATTAGTCAGCAGAAAAAAGTTTGAACCGTTGCCATACTCGATTTGCGAGACGCTGCGGCAGGCGATATCGCGCAATGTCAGCGACGCGGTCGAGGTGTTTTCAGACGAGAACAGCTACCTTATTAAATTGGATATCGGCGCATTTGGCGAACCGGCTGCGTTGGCGGGCGAAGACGGGTCGATCACACTTCTGACCGGCGAGCCGCTTCTTGGCCTTGACGATCGTTCATTGGGCGGTCGAAAAGCTGATACTGCCGCCATCCACAACGGATTTGCTCAAAACGACCACCGGATCTTATCGGCGGCGAATGGTGCGTTCAGCGCGGTCCATTATCGGTCGAAAACCGGTGAGATCAGCCTAGTCGCCGACAAGCTTGGACTACGGCCTCTCTATTATTGGATAGGCCCCGAATACGTTATTTTTTCGAGCGCGATGCGCATTCTTGAGAACGTTGACGCAATACCGAAACGGCTGGATGTTCGAGCAGTAACAGAACTTGTCGGCCTGGGTTATCCACTTGCTGACCTTACGCCGTACACGGATATTCGTCTGCTTCGCCCGGCCGAGATATTGACCGTCGCAGGCCCGGAGGTTACGAGCAAAACGTATTGGCGATGGGACCTGATCGAAGAATCAGACCGGCCGGAAGATGAAATCCTGGCAGGCCTGTATGCCAATTTCCTTAATGCCGTTGCGATGCGAAACCAGGGCGATACTGCCACGGCGGCGTATCTTAGCGGCGGGCTCGATTCACGCTGCATTGTGGCCGCCTTGATCGAACAAAATACGGCCGTTCACACTTTTAATTTTTCGCGGACGGCTACACAGGATCAGGTATTTGGCCGCGAATTTGCACTTGCCGCCGGATCGCAGCATCAGGAGATACCAAAGCAGCCGGGCGACCTTGTGCCCGACTACTCGGAGCTTATGGCCGACGCATGGGCGGCGAAACGAGACGTCGGAACGTCGGCTCCGCGGCCGAATATCGTTTGGAGCGGGGAGGGCGGAAGCGTTGCTCTGGGCCATGTTCATCTGACGGAAGAAATGGTTGACATGCTGCGAAACGGCGAGATTGACGCGGCTATCGCCGAGCATTTGAGAAGGGAGTTTGCTCAGGTCTCGCCGAAGCTGTTTCGCAAGGACGTGGCGCAGCGGATATCGACGATCATACATGACGGCATTCGTTCGGAGTTATCCAGATTCGACTGTAAAGACAAGGCTCGCAATTTCTATCTCCACCTTTTGGTCAATGACCAGCACCGCAAACTCGCAAAGCACTTTGAGAATATCGATCGGCACCGGCTGGAATTTCAGCTGCCGTTCTTTGACAGTTCGTTCATCGCGGCGATAATCGCCGTTCCGATCGACAAATGCCTGCTGCACCGGCTTTATGTAAAGCTGCTAGATCATTTTCCGCCTTACGTAAAGAGTGTGCCGTGGCAGGCATATCCGGGCCATGTGCCGTGCCCTGTCCCGATTCCCAATGGACTCTCTTACCAATGGGCGGGATCGTATCAGACGACCGAGCGCGCGGCACAAAAACGCGTGGTGATGGATCAGGCCGCGAAGATGCTGGATTCGAAGACCTTCCCGGATGCGATTCTCAATAAGCGTACACTTCGTCTCGCTAAATGGGCCCATGCCACCGGGCTTCGCGATTACGGTTACATCATTGGTCCTGCCAGCACTTTCTTTGAATATTGGAAGATCTGCGGCGGCGATTATTTTCTACCATAAGAACCGCTCAGATCTGCAGTCACATCACGTTTTCGGGGGAAAACCAAACGTGTATTTTTCACATTGTGTTTCAATTGTGGTACGTACCACAATTTGTGCAAGCATTTGCCAAAAACGCCGTAAAAATATGGCTTGCGACAATATTCATAGGCCTTGCAACACAATAAAACAGATCCGGCGACAGTCAAAAACGAGGCCAGCGACAATAAAAATTGCCCTTGCGACAATGCATTTTTGAGGGCAAAAGACTGTTGCGACAACATCTATTGGCGAAATTGTTAATAAGAGGCGTTTTGAAGGCCGTCAGAAGACAATGATGAGATCGATGAGTCTTACCGATGCGATGACATTGATATTCATTTCACTGATCATCAGGTATTTATAGTCCGAAAATACATCTTTGTCGGTAAATACCGATGAACACGTCGAAAACGACGAATCTGATGGCGGCGGACCGATCCGATAGGTATAAATGGCCGATCTTCTGCAATGGCGCTGAGTTTCTCGGTACAAACTTTCTCGACGGAAATGGACGTTTTGGTCTAATATCTTGACAACGTTATTTTCGGCCGCATTTCAGAGAGAAAAGAACCAATATGAAAAGCGTGAAACACGCCGTACGGCGATCAAGGAAGTTCTCTATTTCGATCGCATTGGGCCTCAGCATATTACTCGGGAATTCGGGTATTGCGTTCGCGTGGAAGCCTGCCATGCACGTCTATCTTGCCGAGCGTGCACTCGAGGACGCGATTGACGATGGCAAGGTAACGATCGAACGGCTCGATCCGGCGACGGGCAAGATCGTTGGCGTCATAGGCGAATATGCGGTCGATGCGGCGGTACTCGATGCTCTGAAGAAAAATCCTAACCAGTATCGTGCGGGCGTACTCGGGCCGGACGCGTATCCCGACATTCTGACGGGCCAGCAGGTGATCCATCCGCCGACAAATCCGGACGGCTCGAACCGCTGGCTCGAATATCTGTGGTCAAATTCGGACGGTTCGCTGGCGGTCAAGGCTTTCGTCGTTGGCTATCTGACGCATGCCGCAGGCGATATGTACGGACATACGTTCATCAATAATTTCACCGGCGGAGCGTTTACATTCAAGCCGCCCGAGAACGCAAAAAAGCACATACTGCTCGAAAGCTACGTCGGCAAACGCATGCCCGATCCGACATTTAGTGCGAGCATCGCCGGTGTCGAAGATCTGATCTATCAAAAAATGGTCGACGCCCGTCCGGGCACATATCTTGATAAAGAGCTGCTGATCAAAGACGGCGAAGGCACCGATGCGTCGATACCGCGCGTTTATTCGACGCTGCGTGCAGAACTTGAGACCGACGTCGCAAAACTGACCGCTGATGCCAAGAAATGTAAGCCGTGGAATCCGAAATGCAGTGCTTTATTTCTTAAAGCCGAGGCGAGTTACAAAAAGGCCTGGATCAAAGACATCGATGTCGGGCTAAAGGCCTGGGTGACGACAAGCGACCTCGCCGCAAAAGCGCTTTTCTTCAATCCGGAGAAAAAGACTGACGTGGATAAAGCACAGGCAATATTCGACGACTATGTAAATCGTCATCTGATCTCGATGTCCGGCCCGCCGGACGAAGTTGGGGATCTTAGACGCCTGAGCGGCAAATTAAGCGATGTGATCGCAAAGGCGATCCCCGACGAACTCGTCGAACCGATTCGAAAATTCAAACAGAACCTGTATGACGTGGTGATCAAGCGCGCAACCGGCATGACGAGCGAAGAGCTAAAGCGTTATTCGACCGAACCCGAGACATATTTCGACACCGAAATGACGAGCGGGCCGGGCCAACTCATAACTCGAACCAGATTTGACGCCGAAATGATCTTTATTAAACCCGGCGCCAAAACGATCGACTACCATAACGTCGGCGCCGCGTACAACACAGCGGTGATGAGCAAACTGCTGCTGCTCAGCAAAGTCAGCGTTAACAAACTAATGGCCGACCTCGGAAGCAAAGAACGCCTCGAAAAGCCGGATATCATGCTCGGCTTCCTCAAAACCCTCGACGGCGACAACCAGCAGGCCGGCATGATCCTGGGGCGTGACTGCGGCAAATACAGGCAGGTGTTCATGAGATTTGCCGGGGAGAAGATCTGTCCAAAGAAAGATTAAATTCCCTGTTTTCGGGCAAAACGTCAAAAACTACTCGACAGTTTTTGGAATAAAAGTATAATATCAGCTACGAATATCTCGCCAACG
>CAZVDM010000108.1:0-12341 GCA_964625555.1 uncultured Chloracidobacterium sp. | reverse complement strand
GCCAGCATCGTCTTGCCCGATCCCGGCGGCCCGATGAACAGGATGTTATGCCCGCCCGCACTCGCAACTTCCAAAGCGCGTTTCGCCGTCTGCTGTCCGCGAACCTCAGAGAAATCGATTCCGTATTTCGTCTCCCGCGAACGCATGTCGTTGATGTCGAGTTTGACGGCCTTGATCCGCGTGTCACGCTGGGCGTCTAGGTCGAGCACCAGTTCTGCCGCCTCACGCAGATCCTTGACAGGAAAGACTTTAACATCCTGCACGACCGCCGCTTCGGTCGCGTTTTCCTCAGGCACGAGCAAATTCCGCACGCCGTTCGCCCTTGCCGCCAGAGCGATCGACAACGCGCCTCTAACGGGACGCACACGCCCGTCGAGCGACAGTTCGCCGACGCTCATCGTGCTCTCGAGCCCTGTTCCGTTATGCAGATCACCGTTCGCACCCAATATCCCAAGGGCGACCGGCAGATCAAAACTCGCACCTTCTTTACGAACATCCGCCGGAGCAAGATTCACCACTGCTTTGTCTATCGGAAAAAAATACCTGCTATTAGTGATCGCTGCACGTATCCGCTCCCTCGATTCCCGCACAGCCGTATCCGGCAACCCCACAATGGTTATCGCCGGCGAAGTGTCATTCTCACTCGAAGGCCGCAGATTCACCTCGATATCGACAACCAAAGCGTCGATACCATAAACCGCAGCCGACTGCGTCAGGAAGAGCATAGATATCTATATTTTAGGGCAGATTTTGAGCAAAAGCAGTGTACCGCATTTCCCCGCGAAATTGAAAATCCTCTGTTTGACGTTACGCAGATAATCCTGATTCTTCCGCGCGCTTTTTTAGGAAAAGTCCATAAGAGTACGGCTTCCTCAATGCAAAGCCTGGAGCGTAAACGGGGATTTCTGAAACTGCTACGCTGAGCACATCCTTATTCCTCCGTCACAACAATAAACCCAACCTTTCCGTATTTATCCAGCCGAAACGTATAAAAGACCGTTCGGCTGCCGGTGGTAAGTTTGTAGTGGACGAATTTTACGAGTGTCGGGTCGAGGACGAAGTGGTTTTCGTTGACTTGGTCCTGGCCTAGGTAGGCAAAGGATCTAACGCCGGACTTCAGGTTTTCGGCGAGATTCTTTCTAAAATCGGCGGAGATCTTCGCCGGATATGTTGCTGCCATAAGGTCGGACGGTTTGTTATCGGCTATGTTTTGAAGGAGTTCGCGGTATTTGGCATTTGTGCCCGGATCGGATTGCTCGGTCAGGCCGCCAATGTAGGCTCCCTTGATATAGTGGTTGGCGACACGGTGTGACAGGTATTCGGGGCCCCAACCGCCGTCTTCGACGTTGCCAATAATGGCGATCGTCAGACGTTCGCTCGGGTAATAGCGGACGACGCTGCCGAAACCGCCGACCGTCGATCCATGATGAAAGATCATCTTGCGTCCGTTAAATGAATCGGTAAAGAACGCAAATCCGTGCGTCACACTCCGTCCGTCTGCGAGCTTTACGGGCGCCAGCATCTGTTCGAGGCTTGCTTGTTTCAGCAATTTTCCCTCAAGCACCGCGGTGAACCAGCCAGCCAGATCGACCGCGCTCGCCATCGCACCACCGCTCGGGGCGATCACGCGGGGGCGAAAAGGCTCACCGGTCGTGATCTTTCCGTCCTTTACCTGATAACCGCTCGCGCGGTTTGCGACGATCTCGCCCTGATGACGAAAACGCAGCGTCGGAAATCCGAGCGGAGTGAATATCCGTTTCGTAACGAACGTTTCAAATGGCATCCCGCTCACCTTTTCGACAATTATCCCGAGCAGTGGCAGACCCGTGTTCGAATATGCCCAATTCGCGTTCGGTGCGAACTGAAGCGGCGGCCCTTTGACGAGATCGACAAATTCTTCGCTCGTGTATTCGCGGCGGTACGAAAAATCTTTGAGCTCGGTCCAGTCTTTGATGCCGGATGTGTGATTGAGCAGATTGCGGACGGTCACAGATCTCCAGGTGTCCGGCGCATTCGCGGGCAGATATTTGTTGATCGCGTCGTCGAGATCGATCTTGCCGTCCTCGACCAGCAGCATCACGGCTTCGGACGTGAACTGTTTTGAGATCGAACCTATCTCATAGACCGTATCTTTAGTTGCCGCTACATTAAGCTCGATATTCGCCAACCCATAACCAGCCGCCCTGATCAGTTTGCCGTCACGGATAACCGCGATCGAAAGCCCCGGAATATTGCGCTTTTTGATCTGCGCGTTGATCAGGTCGTCAATTTCATCCGCCGCAGCCGTCGATACGGACGCCGCGATCAACAAAGAGCCCAAAAGGACGGCTCCGAACCTTTGTATTACCTTTTCCATAAAATTACCGCCCTGTTTGATCATATATGCGCACGTTGACCGCTCATTTTTTATATCCTATGCTCCGCCAAATCACAATTCATGTCACGATGCCTTTAAGTAATCTTAACGATGATCAGAGGAACAATAATGAAAAGCCGCAGCTCCCGGCTCATATGGGCAGCAAATGAATGCTCGTGGATGTTAGGGCCGAGTTGGAACACGGATGGGATGGGCGTGTTGGACGGCGATGGGATTTTGATGGAAGAGGACAAAAAAGGCGGCTTGTGACGGGTTTTAGGACAGGTTTTACAATTGTAGCAGGGAGGTGTTTCTATTGTCACAGACCACGCTTTTTATTGTCGCAAGGCCCTAAAATACTGTCGCAAGCAGCCCTTTTGACTGTCGCAGCACACTGTTATGACGGTCGTTTTGTAGTTTTTGTTAATTTATTTGTGGTACGTACCACAAATTGACCGAATGAGTAAAAAATACACGATCGGTCATACCAAAAAACCCTTCAAAGCCGCGCATTTTTTTCGAAATGTCTGCTAATCTATTCCAATCATTTCAACGTAACTTCAGATGAAGATCATTCTCTCGGAAATCAGTAACGGCGGAGTTGAGACAGAAGAACGTTCGTTCGACATAGGCGTGATCCGCATTGGCCGTACTGTCGGCGAATGCGAGATCGCCTTTGATAGCGCTCTTTATCCAATGGTCTCGCGAAAGCACGCAGAACTGCGTTGGAATGACGGCAAGTGGTTCTTGGTCGATCTTAATTCGAGCTACGGAACCTTTCTCGACGAAGACCGGGTTTCGGCCCCGGCCCGACTTCGTGCCGGCCAGACCATCCGCTTTGGTGAGGACGGACCGCGCATGCGCGTCGTATGGTTTGAGGTCCTTATCGAATCGCTGCCGCCCGACCCACCGAGACCCGAAGCCGATAAAAAGCCGGTTCAACCGGTTGCAGCCCCGATCGTGAATCCGTTCGACACGCCAAAAACGCCGGTCGAGGCCAAGCCGGTTCCGAGTGTACCGGCGGCGGTTCCGCCGCCCGTTCAGGTGTCAGCCGCGAGGCTTGAGTTTGTGGACGATCCGGCTCGGCCGGCACTCGATCTTGGCAGCAGTGCCATTTCCATCGGACGCGAACCCTCGTGCGATATCCCATTCCCGGCCGATAAGATAATGGTCTCGCGTAAACACGCCCTCATCAGGCTCGAAGGCGGCAAATTTATACTCGAAGACAATGGCAGTTTTAATGGCACATATGTCAACGAACAGCGAATCGCTGCCGCCGTACCGCTCTATCACGACGACCAGATCCAGTTGGGCATTGGCGGCCCAATTCTGAGGTTTCACTCGCCATCGCGTATTGCTCCTGAGGGCTCAAACCTCGCCGGCCAGCGTTCGATCTCGGTCTCAAATGCCGGCGGAGATTTCGTTTCGCCCGAAGCGATCAAATCGAAGACGATGGTCTTCCGCGTAGACAAATCGCCGGCGTCGATGAAAAGCACCGGCTCTGTTGACGCCCAGTTGATGATGTCGCTCGCTATTGGCGACAAAAAGGAATTGACCATCGGCCGCAGCGAAGCAAATGACATCACACTCGACGGCCTGCAAATATCAGGCCGCCACGCCCGTCTTCTGCGTTCAGGCTCAGACATCGTGATCGATGATCTCGGGTCGACAAACGGCGTTTTCGTCAATGGTGTCCGTGTCTCGCGGCAATCGATCACACCGACCGACAAGGTTCAGATCGGTTCATTCGAACTAAGGATCGATACAGCCGGCAACATCGGCGTCTTTGACACCCGTTCGAAAACCCGTATCGATGCCGTGAACATCACCAAGGAAGTTCGGGCAAAAGGCGGCCGGCTTCGGCTGCTCGACGAGATATCGCTTACGATCCAGCCGAATGAGTTCGTGGGTTTTCTGGGGCCTTCAGGAGCCGGAAAATCAATGCTTATGGACGCATTGAACGGTATGAGGCCTGCGTCGTCCGGCAGCGTTCTGATCAATAATCTCGACCTCTATCAGCATCTTGATTCTCTGAAGCAGGCGATCGGCTACGTACCGCAGGACGACATTATTCATCGTGAGCTGACTGTTTACCGGACGCTCTATTATGTCGCAAAACTGCGGCTCTCGCGTGATGTCTCGTCGGCCGAGATCGATCAGACCATTGACGAGGTGCTCGATGTGACGGGCCTAGCGGATCGGCGCGACGTTCCGGTCAATCAGCTTTCGGGCGGACAGCGAAAACGCGTTTCGATCGCTGTCGAACTGGTCACTAAGCCGTCGATAATTTTCCTGGACGAACCTACATCGGGCCTCGATCCAGGAACGGAAGAGAAGATAATGAAGCTCTTCCGCCAGATCGCCGAATCCGGCCGCACTGTCATCCTGACGACGCACGCGATGGAAAACGTCAAGCTTTTTGACAAGGTCGCCGTCCTGATGCGGGGCCGCCTGGTGTTCTATGGACCTCCGCAAGACGCGCTTAAGCATCTCGGAGCATCAAGTTTTAAGGACCTTTTCGACAAGCTCGAAGAGCCTGTAACCGCCGGTGTGCGCCAGCATGGCGAACATGTCCGCCGAGAATTGACCGACAAGACGGCGGATGAATGGAAGACAAAATTTGCCGCAACGCCGCAGTATCGTGAATACGTAGCTGCGCCTCAGCGATCGCTAGGGGCCGTTGCGTCAGGCGGTATCGGCAAACGCAGCCGTCTTGGGTTGTTTGGCTCAATTCGCCAATGGATAACGCTATCACGACGATATTTTGAGGTATTGCTTAAGGACAAATTGAACCTTGTCATTCTATTTGCTCAGGCTCCGGTCATAGCAATGCTGACGTTCTTTGTTTTGGGCGAAAACCTGCCTCGCGACCTGGTTTATTTTGTCATCGCTCTTGTCGCAGTTTGGTTCGGGACGAGCGTCGCTGCCCGCGAGATCATTCGCGAACGCCCCGTCTACATCCGGGAACGTATGGTCAATTTAGGACTGATACCGTATCTCGCATCTAAACTCCTTGTTCTCGCGATCATTGTCAGCATTCAATGCCTGACGCTGTTCTTGCCACTGAAACTCTTCGACATCATAGGGTTGATGCCGATGCCCGGCGATTTGGGCGGAATACCGCAATTTTGGACCATGCTCGTTACCGGCGCCGTCGGGATCGCCATAGGATTGCTGATCTCGGCGATAGTAAAGACGTCGGAAATGGCAACAAGCCTGGTGCCGCTGATCCTGATCCCGCAAATACTCTTGTCGGGAATATTCGGAGTGCCAGGCGGGATCTCAAGACCGGCAAGCATGATCGTGCCGGCGGCTTGGTCCTTCGATACGATGAAGCGGTTTTCGACGCTTGACACTCTCGAACCGGAAGGAGCAGACCCAAGGGGAATGACCGGCGGCCAGGGACTATATAAACAGATCGAGACCGACAATGACAAGATCATCGCCGACTCGCGTAAGAATCTGGAAGATTACAAAAAGTCGTCGGAAAGTAAGCTGAAAGATCTTGAAGACCAATTGAGATTGGGTTGGCAGCCATCGATACCGAAGTTTGACGAACCGCCGGCCATCCCTCCGGCCAAGAAATTGCCTAAGAATCTGAGCAACTACGTCACGTTTCTTCACCCGTGGATGAACGAAATTGTAAATCAGATCGTATTGATGCTAATGTTTGGAATGCTGGTCATCGCCACCCTTATCGTACTGCGGTTAAAGGACATTCGGTGAAGCGGCTCGTATTTATGAGAAACGTATTTATTAATATTCTTTTGTTTGTGGTGCTGGCAGCTGCGTTTTCTGGTTTGACCGGATGTCCGGGCTCGCCGACGGTGAATCCAAATTCGGAACCATCCAACACGAACACTAAGGCCAATTCCAATCAGACAAAGTCGTCTGAATATCCGCCGCTTCCAGCCGCTATCGCACAGGCCGATATCGAATTGCTCGACGGATCAAAGTTTAAGATCGCCGACCGCAAAGGCAAGGTACTTTTGCTTAACCTATGGGCAACGTGGTGCGGGCCCTGCCGGGCCGAGGTCCCGGAACTTGTCGCAATGCAGGATAACCTTCGCGAAAAGGGATTTCAGGTTCTTGGACTTGATGTCGGTGATGGAGACGGCGGCCAGGAAACGGTCGAGCAAATCAAGACTTTCGGTGAAAAATATAAGGTCAATTACGAGTTGGCCCGCATTTCGAATGAGACGACCGGTGAGTTCTATCGATTTACAAAATTTAATGGTGTGCCTATAAGCATACTTGTAGATAAGGAAGGACGAATCCGAGGCGTTTTTATGGGCGGAGGCCCGAGAGTGCTCGGTCAAATGAAATCCGCAGTGGAGAAGCTGGTCGACGAATCCTGATCAATCGCTAAGTTTAACCGCAACTTGTGGCACGACAAGTATCGTTTTGAAGCTCGACAAACTGACGAGACCGGGCGATGAGCGTTTAGGTTTGTTGACAAATTTCCGCTGTGTATAGTGAACAGCCGCCTTGGTTTGTTCGCGGCCGCTGCTATAAAAAGCGGCGAGTTGTGCCGCCTCGATCAGCGTCCTGTTTGGTATTTCTTTTCGGTTCGGATTTCTGATGACAACGTGCGACCCGGGATAATCTGCTGCGTGCATCCAAGTATCTAATGATCGAGCAACACGAAAGGTCAGAAAATCGTTGTCTTTCGCCTTTTTGCCGACGAGGATCTCAAAACCGTCCGATGACGCAAATCGCCTAGCACCTTTGAATTCAGCTTCTGCCCTCTTCTTTTTACCGAGAATCACTTTCTTCTTCGGCGTTTCGATCAGCGATGCCAAATATACTTCATCACCAGATTCCACCGCCTTGTCGATCCGGTCAAGCCGCGCTTCGGCTTTTCGTATCTCTGCAGCGGCGGCCTCCATTCGATCGCCGATGACGAGCAGGCCGTTGCGGGCCTTTGTATAAAGTCTAAAATAGCTCTCAGCGATCTCATTCAGCGAACGCTGCCGCTCACCGTCGATGATTATGATCGGTGAATCGTCGCTAAAGTAATCTGTTAATTTGATCAGATCGCCATCCCGCTCGGCCGTATGTATATTGGCCAGAATCAGATCGCCATAGCGTTTCCACTTTTCAGGATCGCCATGCTTTTCGAGATCACCGTGGAGATTTGCGATCAGCTTTTTGTGCTTTGAAATTATGCGCATCTCCTTGCGCCGTAAAGGTGTCGCTAATCGCTGGATCCGAACATCAAACGCATTTTCGTTGATATCGCTATTCGTTTGACGTCCTTCCATGAGATCAAGTGTAGAACAGACACAAAGAAGCCCAAAGCACTTAACGGTGCGTTGGGCCTAGTATTCGTTGGATCCAAACGGACCTAGAACTCTCGTACTATTATCGTACCGGATAGCAAATCGTGGATCGCTCGCTTTTCCTCGTTGAATAGCACTGTTATGAACCCTAGTCCGCCTAATGCCAGCGTGGCAAGATATATCGATGAATGGACGGCAGCCTGATGTATCGTCGGATATTCATTCTCCTCGGCATCAACTATTTCAAGCGAGAAGATTCGCATACCCAACGTCTTACCGTAGAATCCGACGCACGCAGTCAAATATGCGAACATTACGATCGAAAGCACCGCGGCGAAAATGAGCAGGCCTGAGATCGAGAACCAATCTCCTCCTGTGAATGCTAACGGCGAAAGTAATGCCATCGTAACGACAGAACCGATGATCAGGTCAAAAAGTCCCGCATTGAACCGCATTGAAAACGGCGCAAGATCCTCGATCTCGTCGGTCTCGATCAGGTCAGACTCCGCAAGGTTTACGTTGTCAGCGTTGATGAATATGCGTTTGATGCCCTGAAATTCCGTCGGTTCCGCATCGGGAATTGTCTGGTGGACCGCCGGTATCTCTTCAACCTTCTCGATCTTTTTTGGTTGAAGTTCGTCGAGCTTAGGCAATTTATTTGTATCAAGCTTTTCGACTTTCGCGGGAGCCACAAGTGTTGGCTTAGGCATCACGTTGACCGCCGGCTGTGGTGCAGCGGCCCTGGAGATCGCGTTAGGACTTGGTTCGATCACATCGAAACGAAAATTTTTCGCCGGCATCTCACGCGGCGCAAAAACGGTCTTCGTCGATTCGTTCGGCAAAAACGAACTTCGTGAGTCTGCAATTCGGCGGAGGGCGTTGTTCAGTCTTGGATCGGCATTTTCAGGAACAGGCTGCGGCACGGTTTCTGCCCTCGGCTCTTTGGTTCCGTTTGTGATTCGCGGAGCGGCCGCGACCGTTTGCGGCAGGTCATTGACATCAGCCGAAGTTCCTTTTCGCTGCCGAACCGCATTTTGCATCTGCAGCCGCCATTCGGGGATCGTCGTACTCTTGGCCTGAAATTCAACCAGCGTCGGGCTTGTCTTCGAAACTGCTAGTCCGGCGGTCTCAACTCGTTTTGCAGTAGATAATGCAGGTGTATGAGAGGCCGATCTTGAGACCGAAATTGCAGGCAACTGAGCGACCGTTGCCGGCGGCGGAACGGCGTAAGGGTTCGACTTTTTCACGTACGGCGGCGGTGAGAACATTGCCGCATCCTGTTCGACCGCCGGCAAAGGGCCCGACGTAGCAATTTTGGGCTGCAGCTCTTCTCGGACGGTATCATTCATCATCGCGCCGCAGGTCAGGCAAATTGACAGAGTTGGCGCCAAATCACGATTGCAAACGGGGCATTTCATAGGCTTTCCAAATGATTCGACAGGAATTTGTTAAGCGAGTTTCGGCAAAAACTAGCTGATAATATCAGAAGTTACTTTAAGTAGTCAACAGTAAAGCGCAGAGAAACTTGAGGTTTCGTCGGATTAAGGCAATGTTACGTGACCTGTGGAAATCGGCTACGCCTTAAGCGCCTCTCAAATACGCTGGCGTCCGGCAAATCCGCCATCTGTTTCGTGCCACCACTCTATCTCGTCAGAGTCACCAATTTGCCAACAAAGATAAACTACGCGGCCAGATCGCATGCATGGGAAATCAATCAAACCCCGTTTATAGTCCTTTAACTCAATACCCAAATCGCTCAACTCGGTCGTGAATTCACCGACCTTATAGAGGGTATTTACATAACCTGCTCCGCCCTCCATACCCCCTCCAAAATGCGACGCACTAGCGGCCGCGCGCGATGATTCGCGCTGTCCGTCTATTGCGGCATAGAGGCGTTTTATCTCGTTTAGTTTCGGTATTATTGACGGAAGCAATCTATTGGCCTCGCTCAGTGTAAATAGCTTCATCGTTCAAAATGCCGACCGGCAAAATGCGGGTCGTTCTCGTCTTCATCCTGATAGTCTCGTTCGATCGAAACCGGGCCGCCAATTTCGTCGGGCGGCACGAATGACGGTACGTCATATTCCCCACCTTGCGAAATATCTTTTCTGATCAGATCAGCGATATCGCCCAGATCGATAAAAAAATCGCCTACATCTATCAGCCTCGGCGCAGTATTGGATCGAAATCCGGCGACCTCGACGCGACACCCTTTATATGCGACCGCATTCACCGCGTATACAAAATCCTCATCGCCCGAAACGAGAACCGCGGTATCGTAACGCCCCGCTAGGCTCAGCATATCCACGGCGATCTCAACATCCAGATTCGCCTTTCGAGTGCCGTCATAAAAGGTCTTTAATTCCTTTTGGATGACTCGAAATCCGTTCCTGCGCATCCACAATAGGAATCCCTGCTGGCGTTCGGCCCCAACGTCAACGCCTGTATAAAAGAACGCACGCAGCAGTCTTCCATCTCCGAGCAATACCCGAAGCAATTTATTGTAATCGATGTCGATGTTGTGAAAACGAGCGGCATGAAACAGGTTGTTACCGTCGATAAAAACGGCTACCCGGCCTCGATGGCCAAACTGCCAGGACGATCTGGTAGTTGTATCGAACTGCATTATTTTATACCTCAAACTGAAAGTATCCTGGTACAGTCCGGTTGGCTAAAGTGAAAAGATCGAGCGGTGGCGAAGAAGTTCTACTTGCAAAACGAGAATCAATTCGTCGGATCGAATATGTCAAATGCTAAAAATTTTGGTCAAATACAAAAATTATTCTTTTTTCTAAGAAGGCCACACTCATCAACACTTAAATCAACCGAGGTTGAACCAACTTACAGTTTGCATCCCAGTGTCAAATGGGTCAAGCAAATTCGGCTCAATGGTGTTAAAATCTGGTGTTTGCAAATGTGCATATGCCAGACTCACCGGAATCAAATAAACAAGAAGTATCGACGTTTGACCCGTCCATCCAAACCGAGAATCTTGCCTATTCGCCGGACAAAATGTTAACGTGCGACGGCTGCAGCAGGCAGAATCCGCCAAATCGAACCAATTGCCTCTACTGCGGCCGTGAGCTGGTGATCAAGGCTGTCGACCTCGAAAATACGAAGCCGATAACAAGAAGTCTTGAGGCGTGGGAATCGGGATTCAATATTATACTACGGTCGGCTATTGGCAGTGCACTTGATCACACTCCATCAATTACCCCTGACAGTTCGATCGACCTTGGTTCGATAATCGAGTCCCAAATCCCCCTGCCGATCGCCCGCGTCGAATCGCTAAAATTGGCGGAGATCCTTGCTGAAAAGTACCACGGCCTTGGGCTGCGATGTGCCATCATCAGCGATGCGGACCTCACTGCCGAACGGCCTCCGGTTAGACTTAGCAGCATACGGATCACGGAGCGGAACTTCGAATTCATCGATTTCAACGCCCGTTCCGTTACCGAAATTCCATTTGCCGAACTTGCGCTGGTCGTTACGGGTCGGCTAACCCAAACTCGAACGGAGATGCTCGAAAAGCGCCGCCGAAAGGCCGAGACAAAGGTCATTGATGAGACGGCGACGTCCGCGGATGAGTCAGTTCTGGACATTTACACGCGATCGGACAGAGTCGGGTATCGCGTGTACCTTGCCGGCTTCGATTTTTCTTGCCTTGGCGACCGCAAAGGTCTGCTTGCCGGCGAAAACATGAGGAGATTAGCGGCACTTCTTCTCGACTCGGCAGCGAATTCACTCCTTATCGACAGCTACGCCAAGGTCCGTCACCTGTTGGCCGGCATATGGGAGATCGAATCGCGGACCGACCCGCAAGGCCTCAAGCGATCAGGCTTTGGCAAGGTTGAATTCGGAAAGGTTGAAACGTCGTCGAACCTGCAGCAATTCAACAAGTTCTCACGGATGCAGTGGCATCTCTTATGAAGAAAAAGTCCGATAATTCAGGTCCCAAATTTCGCGACGAAAGCCGAAGGCCAAAAGCCAAAGACCCAAGGCCATCGACGGCATCATCGTTAATATACGGCGTTTTGCCGGTGCTCGAGGCTCTTCGCGCCGATTCGCGGCGGGTCGACAAGGTGCTGATCGCTGACGGCTCTCATGAAAAACGCTTGCAGGAAATAATCGATCTTTGCCGCTCGCGTTCGATCGCCTGGAGCCGCGTGCCCAGGGATTATTTTATTAAGCATCTCGAGTCGGGAGTCAATCATCAGGGCGTTTTGGCGTTCACCGCGGCGGCCGGGTATGTCGATACCGAAGAAATCCTCGAAGCTTCGGAAGTGCCGCTGATCCTCATCCTGGACGGCGTCGAGGACCCGCGAAATCTCGGCGCGATACTTCGCGTTGCCGAGTGTGCGGACATTGACGGCGTGATCATTCCTGAACGCCGTGCAGTCGGCCTGACCGACACTGTAGCTAAATCTTCGGCGGGTGCGATCGAGTATGTTAAGGTCGCCAAGACCGCGAATCTCAACCGCCTGATCGAAGACCTCAAGGCCCGTAATATCTGGGTCGTGGGCACCAGCGTCGATGCCGAGATGGACATCTATGAATGGGATTGGCGGCAGCCTTCGGCACTCGTTCTGGGCGGTGAAGGTTCGGGCCTCCATCGTCTGGTGGCCGAAAATTGTGACGTCTTGGTAAAAATACCGATGTATGGAAAAATAGATTCCTTGAACGTATCGGTCGCCGCCGGCGTA
>CAZVDM010000107.1:0-12401 GCA_964625555.1 uncultured Chloracidobacterium sp. | reverse complement strand
GATGTTGAATTGTTAAGTAATGAACCAAAAATCTCCTATCTGAAACGCGTCTTAGTTGTCGAGGATGATACCGCACTAGGAGCGGGATGGATAGTTAAATTTATGCGTTGGATCAGTGGAAATATGATGATGTACGTGTGTGTACGAGACTAGTTGGAAGATGGGAATTCAAAAACCAATCAGAGTGCTCCATTTTTCTTCGCTTCTTGCGGGAGCCGCCTATTTTAATAACCTCTGGGAACAAACGGATCATGATAGGGTGACGTATGTTTTTGCGACATTTACCGGTGAAGGAGAGTTTTCGAGGCAGCTTGAAGAACGCGGTGCGCCGGTTTACAAAATGGGGATAGCAAAAGTAAATGAAAATATTGACTGGCTGGATCTTCCGAGGGCGTATCGTCCGTTGGTGGAGATCATTGAAAAGGAGAAGATCGACGTGATCCATCCGCATTTGGTTTTTCCCACGCTTTTGGGGGTCACGCTCGCAAAAATAAAGGGCAAGAAATCCGTCTTTACCAGGCATCACTCGGATGCAATTCAAGCCCTTAAGGGACCAGTTAAGCGCAGCTTTTATCTGATGATCGAACGATATTTGAATCGTCAGGCGAACCATATTATCGCTCCGTCACGGATGGTTCGGGACATTCTGGTCAATGACGAAGGAGTCTCTCCTGAGAAAGTTTCATTGATACCATACGGACAGACCTTTGAGAGATTTGCAGAGGTAACACCGGAGGTAGTCGCAAAAAAGCGAGCCGAACTGAAAATGGACGGCAACTTAACGTTAATATGCGTCTCGCGGTTATTTGTAAGGAAGGGGCATATCTACTTATTCGAGGCCTTGGCTCCACTATTACGGGAAGGGCTTAAAGCAAAGCTTTATTTGCTTGGAACCGGTGACTATGAAACGGTCCTGAGATCAAAGGTTAAAGAGCTTGGAATCGAACATGCAGTCGAATTTCTCGGCTTCCAACCGAACATCCTCCCGATCATCGCTTGTGCCGACATTATCGTCCACCCCTCGCTCGAAGATGCATTGTCGCAGTCATTGATCGAATCCTTGATGCTCGGAAGGCCAATAGTCGCGACCGACATCAGCGGCGCCGCCGACACTCTGGACGGGGGAAAGTACGGCAAAATTGTCGAACCAGCCAACTCAAAGGCTTTTGAAAAAGGGTTGCGGGAGACCATCGATGATCTCAAAGGGGCCATCGAACGGGCACGAAACGGGAAGTCATATTTGCTGGATTATATGTCAGCCAAACGCACATCCAAGGAATATGAGGAATGTTATGAAAGAGTGATGACTAAGTAGATCCGTTCTAAATAGTATTCTTGTAAATGGTCTAAGTTCGTCATAAATTCTATTAAAATATATTAAAGGTTCTTTTCGAAAGAATGGCATTTACTCAAATTAAGAACTGTCTAAAGCTCTGCGGTAACGTCGGGTTTATAAATGGATTATTGTTAACGGCAAAAATCAAGCTTGGGAAAGTTGAAGATCTTGCGGTACATGGAATGCCCAACTCGTTTTCTCTGCGCCCTGGCTCGTCGGATATTCCGACTTTCTATCAGATCTTCGTCGGGAGAGAGTTCGAATTTGATTTGCCTTTTGAACCAACCTCCATCATCGATGGCGGTGCGAATATCGGCCTGTCGACACTGTTTCTGAAAAGTCGCTTTCCGAACGCAAAGGTCGTTTGCGTTGAGCCTGACAAAGATAACTTTCGAATGCTCCAAAAAAACGTCGGGAAGTTGGAGGGTGTGAAATTGATCGAGGGCGGGCTTTGGCATTCGAGTACATACCTGACCATATCTGACAAGTATCAGTTGGGAAAGTGGGCGATGATCGTCGAAGAAAACGAGAATCGAATCGACGAATCGACAATTGAAACATTCACTATTGACGACGTCATGAGGATCGGCAATCTAGATTCGATCGACCTCTTGAAGTTGGATATTGAGACCGCTGAAAGAGAATTGTTTAGTAAAAATTATGAATCTTGGCTCCCCAAAACAAAAGCCATCGTCATCGAGCTGCACGATTGGATGTCAAAAGGTTGTTCAAAGCCATTCTTCAAAGCGATCAACAATTGTTTCGAACACTATTCATTTAGCACGAGGGGCGAAAATACTATAATCATAAATGAAGATCTATTGTGAACTGAATTATGGATGAAGATTTGCCGTTGGTCGGAGTAGTGATCCCGAACTTTAACTACTCCAAGTATTTGCCGGAAGCTATCGACAGCGTTCTTGCTCAAACCTATCCAAATATCGAAATAATTGTCGTCGATGATGGCTCAACTGATAACTCGATCGACATTTTACAAAACTATGATGGGAAAATCAGGGTAATTCAACAAACCAACAGCGGTGTTTCGGTCGCTCGCAACAGAGGTGTTTCTGAGAGCCGAGGCAGGTTCATCGCTTTTCTCGACGCCGATGATTCTTGGCTGCCGAGAAAGATCGAACGACAAATTGAAAGATTTTCGACGGAAAAAGATCTGGGATTGGTTCATGTCGGCGTAAATGAAACGGACGCTGTCGGAAACACATTGAAAATCAGGCGCGACGGAATGGAAGGGGCGATCTCGCACGAGTTGCTGCTGCTTCGCTCCGCAGTGTTAGGCGGGGGCAGCGGCTTGATGGTTCCGCGCGATGTTTATGACGAAGTTGGCGGCTTCGACCCAAAGTTGTCTACATCGGCAGACTGGGAGCTTTTTTATCGGATCGCCAGCCGATATCCAATTGGCTTCGTTAGCGATACCCTGGTGAATTACCGAATGCACGGTACAAACATGCACGGGAATATTCCGCGGATGCAAAGTGAATTGCTCTATGCGTTTGGAAAGATCTTTAGAGACGAAGATCGTGCAATTCAATCGATCAAACGTAAATCGTACGGAAATCTGCATCAGGTATTGGCGGGCTCATATTATCGAAATGGACACTATCTACAGTTCTTAAAAAGCGCCGTTAAAAGTCTCTGGTTTACACCGAACAATATCAAGTACTTTGCCGCATTTCCATTAAGAGCGGTTAGATCGAAATAGTCATTGTCGAAAAGTGCAGATAATTTTTCTTAAGGATCCTGTCAGTTTTCTGATTGGATCGAAATACAAGTTTCTCAAGGTTCTAATGAAGAAGGAATTGCTCAGTATACTTTGTTGTCCGAGTTGTAAAGATTCGTTGGTCTTCGACCGCGAATTTACCGGCGACGCCGAATCAGGGACATTGAGCTGCCCTACGTGTAAGAAAGACTATCTCGTAACTGCAGGTATCCCCAGGTTTGTCGAACCCGATAATTATGCATCGTCGTTTGGGTATCAGTGGAATTTGTTTCGGAAGGAGCAGATCGACACGCATAATGGGACGACTTTGTCGGCGGACCGGCTTTGGTCGGAGACGAAGTGGACGAAGGACGAATTGAAGGGGAAATGGGTTTTGGACGCGGGCTGCGGAGCAGGTCGATTTTTGGATGCTGCCTCTAAGACCGAGGCTCAGATCGTCGGCATAGATATCAGCAGTGCGATCGATGCGGCCCAAACTAATCTTGAGGGCCGAGAAAACGTACATTTTGTGCAGGCGAGCATTTACGAACTGCCGTTTCGCGAGGGCACGTTCGATTTTGCTTATTGTATCGGCGTTATCCAGCATACGCCAGATCCGCCCGCGAGTATCAGGTCGGTTGCAAAGATGGTCAAGAAAGAAGGAAAGGTAGCCTTTACGATCTATGGCCGCAATCATTGGTACACCAAATTGTTCTCCAAATATTGGCTCCGGCCGGTAACTAAAAGGATGAAAAAGGAGACTCTGCTAAAGGCAATTCAATTTGTAATGCCGGTGGCGTTTCCGATCACGAATGTTTTGTTCAAACTACCGGTTGTGGGTACCGTATTTCAGTTTGCGATCCCGGTGGCGAACTATGTAAATGAGAAGCAGCTCAGCAGTGAACAACGTTATGTCTGGGCGGTTCTGGACACATTTGATATGCTCTCGCCGCATTACGATCAGCCCATGACAGAGTCCGAGGCGTCAGATGCGATGAAAGAAGCAGGTGTTGGCGACATTTCAAGACCAAATCCATCGCTGAATCTGATCGGGATACGTCGATAGCGACACACGGCGAATCTGGGATCATCTATGGCTGCAATGTCACTCCGACGATCGTTCAACAAATGGGCCTACGGCACTAGATGCCGTAACGCCGATGTTGCGCGCATATTGCGGCCGTTTATTTCAGGTGACTCGATACTGCTTGATGCCGGATGTGGAGAATATGGGCTCTCGACGTTTGTTTCAGAGGGATACGTGATCGGATTGGACATTTTGAGTGCAGAGGATCGGTCGGGAGTTTCTTCTTTTGTACTTGGCAGCATTGCATCACTGCCGTTTGCCGAACGTGCTTTTTCGGTTGCAGCATCAGTTGACGTGTTTGAGCATCTTCCATCGCCGCTTCGAAGCGATGCGATACGACAGCTTGTCGAAGTCTCACGTAAGGCTGTCGTTATTACGTTTCCAAGCGGAAAGCAGGCAAGGCAGATCGACGAAGAGTTTTGTAAGTCACTGGAGGCCACCGGGCAACCGGTGCCTGATTGGCTGAGCGAACATCTAGCGAATCAATATCCGGAGGTGGAAGAAATTTTGAGCGCGATTCAAGCGGAAGCGTCGCTTCGCGGTCGTCGGATAAGTACTTCGGTTCACTATTCTGAGGCCTTGGTAATGTCCAAACTCGTGCGCTGGGCCGCGTTGCGGTCGCGGTATTTGTACTTTGTCGGTAATATCGTCGCTGGCTTTTTGCTTCCGGTACTTCCCAAAGCTAAGTCGGAAATGGCGTACCGCTCGATCGTACTTGTCGAATTCGAAAATGAGTGAATCGCCCAAATATCATACTCTCTATCTCTGTTATTTTGGGCTTCGAGAGCCGCTTGTCCAGACTCAGGTGTTGCCTTATTTGCGTGAGCTGATCCGCGGTGAGGGTGAGGCAGATACGGGAATTCGGGTTTCACTGCTAACATTTGAGTCATCAGCGATCGATGCAGATGAGGCCAACGGCATAAGATCGCGGCTTGCGGCAGACGGTATCAAGTGGCATCAGCTGAAATATCATAAGCGGTTTAGCGTTATCGCGACGGCTTATGATATTTTTCGCGGAGCGTTTTTTACGTGGAATCTGATGCGACGGGAAGCCGTCGATGTGCTGCACGGCCGCGTGCACACACCAACTCTTATGGCAGCTCTGGCCCGCAAGTTCAGCCGGCAAAATCCCAAAGTGCTTTTTGATATAAGAGGATTCTTTCCCGAGGAATATACTGACGCCGGCCGTTGGCCGGAAAACGGTTTGGTTTATCGCACAGTAAAGCAGATCGAAAAATGGCTGCTAAGCGAGTCGGACGGTTTTGTTGTTCTAACTGAAAAGGCACGAGAAGTTTTGTTTCAAGGCAGTGCCGAAACGGGTTACGATAAAAGTGGACGACCCATCGAAGTTATTCCGTGCTGCGTTGATTTTCGGGTGCGATTTTCGGACTCCGTCGGCGTATCACGTGATGATCTCCGTCAACAGTTCGGATTTGAAAACCGGTTTGTGATAGTGCACCTCGGGGCGTTGGGCGGGCTTTACCTGACCAAAGAGATCGTTGAACTGGCTGCCGCCGAGCGTTCGCGAAATGCGAAGACCTTTCTATTGCTACTGACGCAGAGTGATCCGGTTGAGGTTGTCGGCATGTTGAAAGACAGAGGTTTTGCAAGTTCGGACTATTTAGTCAAAAGGGTTACCCCCAACGAAGTTCCAGATTATCTGGTCGCATCGAATGTTGCTATTTCTTTTGTAAAGAGTAGTTTTTCGACGCTTTCGCGTTCTCCGACGAAGATACCCGAGTACCTAGCATGCGGTTTGCCGGTAATTTGCAATGCGGGTATCGGCGATGTGGACTCTTTCATTGAAAGGCATAGCGTCGGCGTAATAATCGACAGCTTCGACAAGAACAGCTATTTAGCGGCATTATCTCGAATCAATGAAATGGGCGACATACGCGAAAAATGTAAGGAAGCAGCATTCGCGGAATTCGAACTTTCGACGATTGCCGGGACGAGATATCGTCGACTTTATCATAGACTTCTCGAAGAAAATGAGGGCCATTTAGGGAAATGAAGGAGAAAGGCGGCATCAAGATTTGTGCGTTGGTTCTTTATCCATATGATACGGTTCCCGGGCAGAGATTTAGGCTCGAACAATGGGAGCCGTTTTTGAATCGGAAAGGTATAGTGGTCGATTATCTTGGTTTTGCTGACACGAACCTTATCGACCTAATGCCTCGACACGGACATTTCGTTGGTAAGGCATTTGGTTTGATGAAGGCGGTGCTTCGACGCATTGGTCACCTTTCGAAGCTTCGGAAATACGATGTTATCTATCTGTATCGAGCAGCGGCTATGGTGGGGCCAGCAATTTTTGAGCGGCTGATCAAATTCTCAGGAAAACCAATAATCTATGATTTTGATGACGCGATATTTTTGACGCACACGGCGACCGCAAATAGTTTATTTGGATGGGCAAAATTTTCTGGAAAGACCGCAGCGATATGTGGTTTGAGCAATCATATAACTGTCGGAAACTCATTTTTGGCGAACTACGCGCTAGAATTCAACAAGAACGTGACCATCGTGCCTTCGAGCGTCGACATTGTAAAGTACAAACCGCGAGGCCGGACGGATAAGTCGAAGAAAGTGATAGTCGGTTGGACAGGAAGTTCGACCTCCATGACCTATCTTGAGTTATTTGAACCGATGCTTTCGGAATTGTTTCAAGGTAGAGAGGATGTAGAACTTCATGTCCATTCGGATAGGGAACCATCGTTGCCCAACACCCCATTTGTGTGGCACCGGTGGTCGCCCGAAACCGAGGTTGAAGTGATCTCCAAGTTCGATATTGGGTTGATGCCGATGCCCGACGAAATTTGGTCGCAAGGTAAATGCGCTATGAAGGCGTTGCTTTACATGTCGCTCGGTATTCCAGCTGTTTGCAGTGATCTGGGAGCAAATCGCGATGTGATCAGACATGGTGAAAACGGATTGCTTTGCACGAGCTACAAAGAGTGGACGGAGGCAATTAACAGTCTCGCCGCAGATGCCGAACTGAGGGCAAGGCTTGGTGATGCTGGTAGGCATACAATTGTTGAGAACTTTTCGGCTGAACGGTGTGCTTCTTTGTTTGGTGATGCTGTAATCGATACAATTGTCTCGCGAGAAGAATTAGTAGGTTCAAGAAGATAAAATGTCCAAGTCCGATCAAATACAGAAAAAGCTTGCAGTCGAGACCCACTCCGAACAGGCCGAGCTATTCGCGGAACGTTATTCGACGATCGTCGACGATCCTTATGCGAATTGTTTTAGGTACAGTAGATATCAGCTTGACCGATGGCTGGATCGAGTTATTCCGCAAGACGGAACGGGCCTTAAGATGCTCGATCTCGGATGCGGAACGGGTTATCACATGGCAAATTACCGCCGTCGCGGTTTTGAAATGACCGGCGTTGACGGTTCAGCCGAAATGTTAAAAGAGGCACGGCAGATAAATCCGGAGATCGAGTTTCATCAAAGCGATGTCACGGATGTACCGCTCGAATCGGGCCAATTCGACTTTGTCGTCTCGATAGAGGTGATACGGTATTTGCCGCAACCAAAAGCCTACATCAGCGAGATCGAGAGGCTTCTGAAACCTGGTGGCGTCGCCGTCGTCACGGCTGCACCGCCATTGCAGGCCAATCTTTATCCTCTGGTAAATCTCGCGACATCGACATTTAAGATCGGCAGTCTGACAAATTTGCGGCAGTTTTTTCACGGGGCGGGACGGCTAAGGAGGGATTTTGGGGCGGCGGGTTTTTCCGACATCAAGATACACGGAGTTTACGGGGGCTCGCTCGTTTGGCTTGAACGTGTGTTGCCAAAGATCGTGCCGACACTTATTAAGGTTTGGGAACCGTTCGATAACGAAACGTCGGACGCTCCCATTTTGCGCAATTTTTCGAACATGTTAATGGCCGTTGCGAAAAAGCCAGCGCAACCCTGATATATGCCGGAAACGATAAAGCTAAATCGTGGCGTTTTCACGATCAGTCTGGATTTCGAATTGATCTGGGGGACGCTTGATCTTCTCGGGACCGACGGATTCGGAGAACAGTGCCGAATTGAACGGGAGGTCGTCATTGACCGCTTGCTTGATCTTTTCGAAGAGTTCGACATTTCGGCGACTTGGTGCATACTTGGCCATCTGTTCTTAGATTCCTGTGAGGAAAAAAATGGGATAAAGCACCCTGAGATCGTTCGCCCTGTGCACACCTGGCATCGCGGGGACTGGTTTGTAAATGATCCCTGTGGAAATATCGAAAATGCACCGGAATTCTACGGAGCGGATCTGGTGAAGCGGATCCGGGACTGTCCGGTCTATCAGGAAATAGGCTCGCATTCTTTTTCTCATATAATTTACGGTGACGAAGGATGTACCAGTGGGGCGGCGGCGACTGACTTGGCGGCCTGTGTCGAGGCCGCGACTAAAATGGACATTTCGATGAGGTCGTTTGTATTCCCTCGAAATGACATCGGGCACCTGGATCTGGTCCGGCAGGCGGGATTTGATATTTATCGCGGCGTAGAGCCCAATTGGTTCGAAAAGCCGGGTGTTCCGCATTCATTTCGAAGGGCGATGCGACTGATCGACGTAATAAGAGCGGCCACGCCAAAGGTTGTCGTTCCGGAGAAGGATCCATCCGGATTGTGGAATATTCCCGGGTCGGCGATGTACTTTCCAATGAATGGCCTTAGGCGGTATTTGCCGATAAGTTTTCGTGTTAAGCGAGTAAAGAAGGGCCTCACGGCGGCGGTTGAGCAACGGAAGATATTCCATCTTTGGTTTCACCCTACTAATATGGCTGATCAGATCGAACGAATGTTTTCCGGGCTTCGGCAGATTTTAGAATACGCGACTGACTTACGAAGCAAAGGGAAATTGGATGTGCTTCCGCTTGAAAAAATTGTAGGCTGATAAGATTGAGCTGTCAGGCCAAAAGGCCATTTTAGATGAATCGACTCTTAGCCATTTTTACTGGTGTTTTTGCGATCGCGTATTGTTTTATTGCGATGCCCGAAGGGGCGATCGCGATCGTATTGGTCGGTCTTTGTTCGGTCGGAATGGCATTTGCCATACACAAGGTAGGGGACGACGCGCGCTTCTTAACGGACCTGTTCGTGATCGCGTTGATCGTGCGGCTGCTCTTGGCAGCAATAATTAACGTATTCGATCTTTTTGACTTTTTTGGGCCCGATGCCCGAACATACGTCGAATTCGGAAAGATAATCTCCGGGGTCTGGAACGGAACCGCCGACTCCTCCGCGACGGTTGCCCGTATTGTAATGCGTACCAGGGGACCGGGATGGGGAATGAACTATTTTTCCGGAATTCTCTATTGGGCATTCGGTCCAAATATGCTCATTGGGCAAGCGGTAAGTTCATTCTTTGGCGCGGCCACCGTACCGACAATTTACTGGTGTGCGAAAAATGTTTACAGTAATCAGCGGGTCGCGAGATATTCGGCGGTTTGCGTCGCTCTTTTCCCAGCAATGATCGTCTGGTCGTCACAGTTTCTTAAGGATGGATTGATGATATTTTTCTTGATCCTGACCATGACGATGGTCCTAGAGATCCAAAAGAAATTGAATCTCTTATCTGTAGGCTTATTACTTGTGTCTTTGTTTGCGATCTTTTCGCTTCGTTTTTATATCTTTTATATGGCTGCGGCCGCGGTGTTTGGAAGCATCGTCATCGGGCTTGGCACAAACCGAACGTCGTTATGGCAAAGGATATCTGTCGTCGTATTTGTTAGCGCCGCATTCATGTATCTGGGTTTAGTTCAGACAGCAACTAAGGACTTTGATCAATTCGCATCGGTCGACCGTTTTGAAAACAGTCGTAAATGGGCCAGCGACGTGGCCGGCTCAGGGTTTACGAGTTCGAGCGATGCGGATGTACGAACAATCGGCGGGGCCTTGACGGTATTTCCGGTAGGGTTGATCTATTTGATGCTGGCGCCGTTTCCCTGGCAGGTCTCTAACTTTAGACAGGCTGTAACATTACCTGAAGTCTTTCTCTGGTGGAGTATGCTGCCGCTAGCGGTAATCGGGACCTTTTATACGATCAGGAATCGTCTGCGTCCGGCGATCCCAATACTGGTCTTTTCAGCGCTGCTAACGATCGTTTACGCATTTTTTCAGGGAAATGTCGGAACGGCGTACAGGCAACGGACGCAGATACAGGTCTTTCTTTTGATCTTTGTGTCAGTCGGTTGGGCTCTTTTTCGCGAAAAACGTGAAGACCGTAAGTTATTAAGAATTGCCAACGAAAAGAGACGGTACGGAAAATTTAGCGGCACAACTGATAGTGGAATTATAATTTGAATGTGTGGAATTGCGGGTTTTGTAAATAAGGGGACGAGGGCGGCGGATCGTGGGGTTTTGGAGGCGATGAACCTGGCGATCGAGCATCGGGGGCCGGACGATGACGGGTTTTATGTTCATGAGAACGTTGGCCTTGCGATGCGGCGCCTGGCGATCATCGATCTGGCGAGCGGGAAGCAGCCGATACATAATGCGGACAGGACGAAATGGATCGTTTTTAACGGCGAGATCTACAATTATCAAGAGCTCAGGCAGGGCCTCGAGGAACGCGGACACAAATTTTACACGAAGTCTGACACCGAAGCGATCATTCATCTGTACGATGAATACGGTGTCGATTGTCTCCAGCATCTTCGAGGAATGTTTGCGATCGCGATATGGGACGCCGCCGAGAAAACTCTGTTTTTGGCACGCGATCGGGTTGGAAAAAAACCGATACTCTATTCTCATCAGGCGAACGGCGATCTGATCTTTGGGTCGGAATTCAAGGCGTTGCTCGAGCATCCGTCGATCACGCGTGAGGTGGATTATGAGGCGATCGACAGCTATATGTCATACCTTTGTGTACCGGCCCCGCAGACGGCGTTCAAGCAGATACGCAAACTCGAGCCCGGACATTGGCTCAAATGGAAGGATGGCGAGATCGAGATGCGGCGTTACTGGCTGCCCGATTTCTCAAAGAAAATAAAGATCACCGAGGAAGAGGCGATCGTAGAAACAACGCGCATTTTGCGAGAATCGACGAAAATGCGAATGATCTCAGAGGTGCCGCTGGGTGCGTTTTTGTCCGGCGGTGTAGATTCGTCGATCGTGGTCGCGTTGATGGCTCAGGAGAGTTCGGCGCCGGTCAAAACGTTTTCGATCGGTTTTGAAGAGCAGGATTTTAGCGAGCTGAAATATGCCAAACGCGTGGCCGAACACGTCGGTGCCGAGTATAACGAATTTATTGTCCGGCCAAACGCCTTGGACGTAATTCCCACGCTGGTCGATCACTACGGTGAACCTTACGCTGATTCGTCTGCGATACCGACGTATTACGTGGCGAAGGAGACCCGGAAGCACGTGACCGTTGCCCTGAACGGGGATGGCGGTGACGAAAGTTTTGCGGGTTACGAGCGTTATATGGCGATGGAGATCGCTGAAGTTTACAAACGAATTCCGAAGCCTTTGCGAAAGGCATTCATCGAAGCCCCGATCAATTTTCTTCCGACGTCCGAGATCAAGAAAACTCGACTCCGTGACGTGCAGCGTTTTTTCACCTCGGCTAATGAAAACGTGAACGCGCGATATTTCCGTTGGATGTCGACCTTTAAGCCGGCCGTAAAACCGAATATCTATTCAAGCGATTTTGCAGCAAAAGTCAGTCAGCAAGACACCGGGGCTCTACTGGATCAGTGGTTTGACCGGGCGAACGGTTCGGGCATCCTGGACGCTTCGCTGCTCACCGACCAGATGACATATTTGCCAAATGACCTGCTTGTAAAGGTTGATATTGCAACGATGGCAAATTCGCTCGAAGCTCGATCGCCGTTTCTTGATCACAAACTGATCGAGTTTGCCGCGAGCTTGCCGGAGAGCATAAAAATGAACCGATTCCGCCCCAAGTCGATGCTCAAAAAGGTGGCTGCAAGATTGGTGCCGAAAGAGGTTGTTTATCGACAGAAGATGGGATTTGGGGTGCCGGTCGGGAATTGGTTCCGCGGCGAGATGAAGGACTTTGTCCGCGGGGTTCTGCTCTCGGAATCGTCGCTCAAGCGCGGTATTTTCAAGCCTGCCGCGATTGAGCGCTACGTCAGCGAACACACGAACGGAAAATTTGACCATGCGTTTCAGATCTGGTCTTTCTTGATGCTCGAACTTTGGTTTCAGAGGTTTATTGATTAGATTCACAGGTTATGAAAGGTGTCGTATTAGCCGGAGGCTTGGGTTCGCGCCTGAGTCCGCTGACG
>CAZVDM010000106.1:0-12446 GCA_964625555.1 uncultured Chloracidobacterium sp. | reverse complement strand
ACGCCGCGGTCTTCCGCCCGTCAAACTCGACCTGGTTCGCAAACCGATCCGGCGGGGGCACCCTGATACAACAATTCGGCATCACCGGCGACGTGCCCGTGCCGAGTGCATTTGTCAGATAAGAAAGAAGGAAATTGGCTACAGTTACACACAGACAAAAACGGATAAGAGTTCCTCTTTATCCGTAATTTCTGTGTGTTGTGTGGCTATTTCTTTGTTGCTAAAAACCAACCGCTACGAAAGGTGGTACTGATCACTGTGCGATTTGCACTTCTCTTGCTTCGATGCGGCGGCGTTTGCGGGCCTTTCGCCAGGTACTGATACCTTCGGCCGTGAGGCTTAGGATCGGTCTGCGGTTGTCGAAGAGCAATTTGACCCACGCCATCTTGCTCATTTGCGGAAAATAGATGCCGCGGAAGAAAAGCCGTGCGACAAGGTGACCGATACGTGTATCGATAGGTGCGGTGCGGATCGCCTGGATCGCTTCCCAATTGCGCTCGGGACTGTATGAGCGAGACCACGCGGCGAATGTTTCTTTTTTAGCATCCTCGATCGTCATCTTGAGCGGATCGTGGGCCATTACGAACGGAGCAAAATCGAGCCAGTGTTTCGGACGTTTAAGGCGGCCCGCTTTTTCCAGACGGTCATAAAGCGGTGTCGCAGGAAACGGCGTCAACTGGCCGAATACCGGCAGGCCCGGAGCCCATTTTTCGATCTCATCGACCGTGCGGTCGGCGACACCGACGGTGTCATTGTCCATTCCGACGATAAACGACGTGATGGCGTAAATGTTTCGGCGAGCGAGACCGTCAAGAACTCCCTGATAATTAGCAGGTTTGGAAAATGTCTTGTTGACGTCGGCCATGTTCGCCGGATCGATCGACTCCATACCGATAAATATCCAGCGGGCACCGGCGTCGGCGATGAGGTCGACGAGCTCTTCGTCAGCCAGGAGATTAGCGCTGATCTGAGCGACCCAGGGCAACGTCGCATCGGCGGCGATCATGTCGCGGAGCAAGCCTTTGAGACGCTTTTTGTTGATCGCCAGATTGTCGTCGATAAAGAAGACGGCGATCTGGCCTTTTTCCTTCTTTGCACGTGCTTTCAATCTCAGCAGTTCTTCGATAACACTTTCATTTGAACGAAAACGTATCGAATCGCCAAAAAATCCCGTTACGGTGCAAAATTCGCAGCCGTAAGGACATCCGCGTCCGGTCTCGATCGGCACAACGAAGAACTTGCCCCAACCTTCGCCCATACGTGAAAGTGCGGGCTGCAGCATTTTGGGTACGAGGCTGAACTGATCGAGGTCGAGCGTTTCCCATGGAATGTGCGGATACGGCTGTAGATTTGGTTTTTTGTCGTTGCCCGCCGGATCGACCTCGGGCATGTAGATATCCTTGAGCTCGCCGCGGGCGGCGTCGGCAACCATAAGCGGCCAGGTTTCGTCAGCTTCGCCGAGAGCGATGGCATCGGCGTGACGCGGGCCGCCGTCACGGCCGAGGGCTTCGTCCGGGCATTCCGTCACGTGCGGGCCGCCCATAACAACCTTGAATCCGGCCTCACGAAGTGAATCTGCGACCAGATAAGCACGAGCGACCATTCGCGTCATTGCTCCAATTCCGACGAGGCCGATGTTTTCGTCCTTACAAAACTGCACCAACTCCGGCCGCGTCATCGCCTTTGCGTTACCGTCGATGAGTATGACCTGGTGTTCTTTCGGAGTCAGGGACTGTAAAAGGAACATCCAAAGATGCGGCATGAAATTCCGCGTAATGCCGTTATCGGGATTGTAAAGAAGAATCTTCATTCGAGGTCAATGTAACAAACAACTGCCCGGACCAACTTCGCCGGCTCACGTAACCAAGGAAAATGTTTTTGAAAAAAAGGTTTAAATAAACAACAGATCCCTATCATCTCACCTTTTTTGGGATTTGGCTATTTTAAAATAGCCTTTCTGATGATCGGCAGGAACAGCCAATCGGGCATCAGGCGGCGGGCCAAGAGGATCGCACGCGAGTTTACCTGATAACGCAGTTTCGACGAATCGTCAGTTGCCGCCTGATATATGGTTTCGGCGACGACGAAGGCGCTCGGGCCCGTCTCGCCGGCTTTCTGCAGACTCGGCATCGCACGGGCGACGAAATTGTCGTAGGCGGTCAGGCCTACTTTCTTGGAGATGCTTTGTGAGCGGTCGTAGAAATCGGTTTTGATCGGGCCGGGCTCGATGATCTTTACGCGGATGCCGAATTCCTTTAGTTCGTAAACCAGACCTTCGGAAAAGCCCTCGAGCGCCCATTTTGATGCGTGATAGACGCTGTAAAGCGGAAATGTCAGGCGGCCGCCCATCGAAGCGACATTGATGATCGTGCCGCTTTTTTGTTCGCGAAAGATCGGCAATATCTCGCGGCAGACGTTCATCACGCCGTATACGTTTGTCTGCATTTGCTGCTCGATCTGCTCAGGTGTCGCAGCCTCGAAAGGTCCAACGACGGCGAAGCCCGCGTTGTTGACGACGGCGTCGATGCGTCCGAATTTCTCGAGCGTTGCTGCCACTGCAGTTTTGACCGAATCAACATCGGTGACATCGAGATACATACATTCGACATCGACGATCTTTTGCAGATCCTCCGCTTTTTCGGGCGATCGCATAGTAGCGGCGACCTTCCAGTTTTTTGTTTGGAAGAGCTTGGCGGTTTCGAGGCCAATACCGGTCGAAGCACCGGTGATGAGTACGACTTTGTTCATAGTTTGAATCTTATCACGATGGAAGTTAACCGCAGAGACGCAGAGACGCCGAGAAAAAGATCCTGCAATTTTCTTTTGTCTTCGCCGCATCTCTGCGTCTCTGCGGTTAAATCGTCCTATGTTAAGATTCAACTATGAAGTTCCTGCATATCGCCGATGTGCATCTTGGATGTACGAGGTATCAGCTGGCTGAGAGTCCGCGTGATTTTTTTGACGCGTGGGCCGATGTTCTGCAGCGGTTCGCGATCGACGAAAAGGTCGATTTCGTCATTATGTGCGGCGATTTTTTTCATAAGAGATCGGTGCCGCCCGAAACGATGAATTATGCGGTCGAAGGCTTGACCAAGGTTCGCGATGCCGGGATTCCGGTCGTCACGATCGAGGGAAATCACGACCAGAAGCACAGCGACAACGAATTTAGCTGGCTGCGTTCGCTCTCTAGCTGGGGATTGGTCAAGCTGCTGGAGCCAAAGCTCGTTGACAACAAGATGACGTATTCGCCGTGGGACGAAGCGGCGAAGAAAGGCGGCTATATCGACATTGGGCGGGCAAGGATATTCGGTTCTGAGTGGTTCGGTGCATCAGGCAACTGGGCGATACCAATGCTCACCGAGACGATAAAGGAGAATCGACGCGATGGGGCATTTCACATTCTGATGCTTCACACCGACGTCGAAGGACACCAGATGCACCCTATACCGGCGTTGTCGATCGCGGCATTATCTGAGCTGAAGTCGGCCGTCGAATACGTTGGCCTCGGCCACACGCACAAGCACTACGAGATCGACAACTGGGCGTTCAATCCGGGCTCGATCGAGATCACGAACATTAGTGAGTTTCGCGAGAATCGCGGTGCGTTCATCGTCGAGGTCGACGACGAGAACAACGTCAACGCCACCCACGTCACCGATTATCATTTCCGGCCATTCCAGCAATTGGTTTTCAATATTACGGGATATGCCGACGCCAAGATAGTGACCGAAGATGTTCTGAAGATGATCCGCGTCGAAGCCCGCGTTGCCGAGCCAGGCAAGCCGCAGCCGATAATCGAGATCTCGCTGCGAGGGCAGCTGGGCTTTCCGAATTCGCTGCTTGAGATGCAGAAGATCCGCGACGAAACAAAAGCGATCACTGACGCACTTCATGTCCGCATAAAAAATCATTCGGTCCCTGCCGACTACCTGGAAACGCCCGAGGAAACTGACGACGCCGGCCGCGAACGACTCGAACGACGCGTTATCGACGATCTCGTAATGCGTGACAATCGATTCAAAACACGCATCGACGACATTTCCGACGCCGTCATCGGAGCCAAACGTATGGCGCTGAGCGACGACGAACCGGCAAAGATCGCGGAGTTTATTGGTTTGAAGTCAATTCCGAGTCCTAAGTTTCGAGTTCCGAGTGACGGATCTTCTATTTGACTCTAAACTTGGAACTTCGAGCTCGAAACTAACAACCTATGTCAGAAGCCTTAGAAAAAGTCCTCGGTATCGAACGGTTACCGCTGTTTCCGCTGCCGCTCGTGATGCTGCCGAATGAGATATTGCCGCTGCATATTTTTGAAGATCGCTATCAGCAGATGCTAAGTGACGTTGAGGCGGCGAACAAAATGTTTGGCGTATTACTGTTCGAGCCGAAGGAAGATTTTATTGAGAGGCCGGATCTCGGCACGGTCGGTTGCGTTGCTGAAATACGCGACTCGGAAAAAATGGAAGACGGACGCGCGAATATAGTGACGCTCGGTGTCGTGCGTTTTCGGCTGATCGATTATATCGATGCAGATGAACCGTATTTTGTAGGTGACGTTGAGTTCTTTGAGGATGACAAAGCGGACGAAGCTGAAACCGCTGAGCCCGCGGACGAGGTTTTTGCTCTCTTTCAACGCATCGCAAAAGCCGCATACAAGATGAGTGGCGGCCGCGGGCGACTCCCGGAAATACACCGCGGTGACGCCGAACAGCTGTCGTTCCTAGTGACCGCAGCGTTCAACTTCGAAAATGAACTGAAATACGAACTTCTGAAAATGACGTCGACCGCTGAACGCCTGGAAAAATTGCGGGATATCTTAAGAAAAATGGTCGATCAAATGGAAGAAAGTGCAAATATCCACTCGTCTTCGAAGACCAACGGTCACAGCAAGAAAAAGCTCGATATCTAGTTCTGAAGAGAAGCTCTAAAGAAATCGATCACGCGCTGATCATATGATTCGCTTTGTTCAGTCGAGGCGTTGATAATGCTAACGCCGGATGGACTAAGGTCGAGTTTTTGCTCGATCTTATTGCTTACCGCAAAACACTTTGCTAGTTTTCCGGTCGAATCCTGAAATTCCGGTGCGTCGAGCCCTGCTACGAGAAGGATCTTGCGATCTTCAATAAGCCGGGCCGTATCGCAGAATGATTCGTGTTTGTAGCAACCGTCGAAGAAGTACAGATATGTGCCGAGCCGGGCGAATTTGGCCGTTATATTGCTGGCAAATGGAAACCGACCGTCGATAGCCTTTTCCAATAACTGATCCGAGTTTCCCGGCACTGAATCAAGTGCCAGTGCCTTGACCGACTGGTCCTTTGCCGCCGCGTTCAAGGCTGACAATGAGCCTAATTCGACACCGTAAAGGCCTATGTCCTTGTTTACCAACGATATTTGATTGGGAGTTTTCAATCCGCGAACAAACTCTATCGCAGCCGTCGCATCTTCGGTCTCGCAGCCTCCAAACGAACAGATCTTCATCTTCGGATCGTTTCCGTGTGCCCGTAGGTCGGGCATCAAAACGGTGAAGTTTGTGGATTCGTTGAGCTTCACACCGAGATTCAAAACGTACGACCGGTCCGCCCCGTATTTGTGAAAGAGAATTACTGCCGGCGCGTTTTCGGCACCGCGAAGCAGCCATCCACGTGCACCTGAGCCGTCGCGGTTCGTCCAACTCTCGTCAGTGATCTGGGCAGCACGCGAACTGAGCTGGCCAAATTTTTCGGGCGTTATCAGATATGACGCCGTCAGCGGGCGCGAGGTTTTGTAGACGAGCCATACCGAAAAGCCCGCCATTACCGCAGCAATGATCAAAACGACGGGAAATAGCAATCGGAAAAAGCTTTTGAATAAACGTGTCGAATTAGCCATAGGGAAAAATGTTGAAGGTGAAACTCTAATCGAAATAAAGCGTGAGAGCAGACGGAGAAAGCCAAAACGGAAAAGGCTTTCGATATGACACCTTAGATGTTAACATAAAATGCAGTTTTTCGATAGGATTTTTTAATGTTAAAACCGTTGCAAACAGCCTTATATTTTGTCATATTTTCGGTGCTTTGCGGCACCGCTTTTTCGCAGAAAACACAGGTAATTCCGACCGTTCCGGGATCTGAGATCTTCCCGCTTTCGCAGATCAAAGAGGGCCAGCGCGGAACAGCCAGAACTGTTTTTCGGGGTACCGAGCCGGAGGAATTCGGCGTCGAAATTCTCGGTGTCGTGCCCGGTTCGATCGGCCCGCATCAGGACCTGATCATCGGTAAGCTGAGTGGCGAAAATGCAATGCGAACATTCGTTTTTGCCGGAATGTCGGGCTCGCCTGTTTATATCGACGGCAAGATCGTCGGGGCCATCTCGTACAGTTTTCCGTTTGCAAAAGAGCCGATCTGCGGCATCACTCCGATCGAACAGATGATCTCGCTTTTTGAAAAAGGGCCGGTGATGAAGCCGGCAGCGAGCGAGCCGCGAACGGTTTCGATCGATGACCTGCGGGCGGACCGTTGGAATATTGCAATGGCGGGAAATTACGGATCCGATCGGGCGATACTTGGCGGCATGTCAGCCAACTCGGCTTTGACACAGTTTGCGGGACAACAGATCGCGAGGATCTCGACGCCTATTACGTTTGCCGGCATTTCTCAATCGACACTCGACATTTTCGCACCAGAACTGACCCGTGCAGGCATACTTCCGGTTGCCGCCCTCGGCAGCGGTTCGAAGATAGATTCGATCAAAAAAGCAAACGAATCGACATTGGTGGGCGGAACGTCAGTCATTGTACAACTGGCCCGCGGAGACATTTCGATCGGTGCCGCGGGTACTGTAACGCTGCGCGATGGTGAAAAGATCTACGCCTTCGGCCATCCGTTCTTCAGCCTCGGCTCGACCGAACTGCCGATGAATGAGTCGCACGTCGTTACGGTCGTACCCAATACCAATAATTCGTTCAAACTTGCGGTTGCGGATGCCACTGTCGGAGCCCTGACTCAGGACCGAGCGACCGGCATTTTCGGCAGACTCGGCCAGGCACCGAGAATGCTGCCGGTCAAGATAAAGGTGACAAACAGCCGCGGACGAAGCGAAGAGATCAATTTTGAATCTGCGATCGACGATTTTCTGACGCCGCTGATAATGAACATCGGTGCGCAGAACACGATCCAAGCCAACGAACGCGGTATCGGCGAGATGACCATTGACGTGCAGGGCGAGATAGCGGTCCGAGGCGAAGAGAGCGTACAGATCAAGCGTCGTTTTGCCGGTCCGCAAGCGACTGCTTTTGCGTCGGCGGCCGCCTCGGTTCCTTTGGCATTGCTACTCAAGGCAAATTTCGAGGGGCTTGATATTACGGCCGTAAATCTTACCTACGCCATTAGCGAAGGAAGCAAAACTGCCGCTCTCGAACGCCTTTCATTAGACAGGCTGCAGGTAAAGGCCGGAGAAGTGCTGAACTTTTCGGTCTTCGTACGCAACGACGCCGGAAAATTGATCGAGCAGCCAGTTTCGATCGCAATTCCGAGAGACGCACCGGTCGGGCCGATGTCGCTTATGGTCGGTGACGGGAGCTCGGTACAGGAAAATGCCGTGACAAAGCAGTTTGCTCCGAAGTCCGCCGCCGAGATGATCCGCGTTATCAATTCGCTGAAACGATCGGATCGGGTGTACGCGATCCTCTATCGAACGTCGACAGGAGCTGTCGTCGGTGCCAGCGAAATGCCTAATTTGCCGCCGTCCGTGCTTGCCACGATGAATAACGACCGAACTGCAGGCGGCGCAAAGCCGACCACTCAGAAAGTGCTTTTTGAAGAGGTAATGCCCGCTTCGGAATATGTTGTCGCAGGTTCGCAGACGATCGCTATCGAGGTCGTTAGGTAAAAGCGGAAATATTTGAACAAGTAAGGTCCACGGTAAGAATAACGTTGACCTTTTTGTTTAAATTTGGCAATCTAAAATGTGAATAACCTAAATAAAACGCTGCACGCGGCCCGTTTTGCAGCTGAAAAACACACCGGGCATTTTCGCAAAGGTTCGAGACGCGAACCATACATCAACCACCCGATCGAAGTAGCCAATCTGATCGCCAATGTCGGCATGATCGACGACGAGGACATCCTCTCGGCGGCGTTGCTGCATGACACTGTCGAGGATTGCGGCGTATTGCCGGAAGAGATCACGGAAAAATTCGGCGAGACGGTTGCCGCTTACGTTATGGAGGTGACGGACGACAAACAGTTGCCGAAACACGAACGCAAACAGCTCCAGATCGAGCACGCACCGCATCTCTCATATGGTGCCAAGGTCATTAAACTTGCCGACAAGATCAGCAACGTTCGCGACGTCATTGCCAGCCCTGCCGAAGATTGGGACAAGCAGCGTCGTGTAGAGTACGTGCAATGGGCGGTCAATGTCGTGGAGGGCTTGCGGGGAGCGAGCGATCAGCTCGACGAACTTTTCGACGAAGTTGTCGGCTTGGCCAAAGAGAAGCTGGCAGACGAGGATTAGGGCGTCCACCAACGCCGTCATCGCGATGATCGACCCATGCCGTCGATACTCGGTGCGGAGCGTGCGCATTTTTTCTTGCTCCTGAGGGCAAATGTGAATATAATTCCGGGAAAAGCATCAGTGGTTTTTCCCGGTATTTATTTCAACCAACGGAGGTGATATGCGTACTCGACCATCGGCTTTCCGTTTTTTCGCCGTTTTCTCGATCATAATTCTCGCGGCTTTCTTATTGTTCGATCAACAAACCCGCTCTGCGGCCCAAGAGATCGCACCTTCGATCGAGCCGTCCGGCGGCGGCGAATTTGAATCTCTGCCAAAAGATCTCATCACTGACGAACAGCGCAAGCGTATACAGGCCGAGAATAAAGCGAATATCGAGCGTTTGTCCCGCGAAGGCCGCCTGCCTGCCGTAAGTCCGGAGGTGGTGGCGCTTTCGTGGCCGGTCCGCAAGACTCCGGGGCTCGACCATTTCCACGCCGACGCGATCTCAAATTATGTTGATCAAAATCCTGCGTTTCCAAACCAAGTGCTCGATTGGAACTGCGGCAATCGTACCTACGATCAGGCTTCGGGATACAATCACGCCGGGATCGATATCTATACCTGGCCATTTTCCTGGCATAAGATGGACAATGATCAGGCTGAGGTGATCGCCGCCGCTCCGGGGACAATAATCAACAAAGCCGACGGTAATTTTGACCGTAATTGTGGATTCGGATCGGGGAATTGGAACGCCATTTACGTTAGGCATTCGGACAATTCCGTTGCCTGGTACGGCCACATGAAGAGCGGCTCGCTCAACCCTAAGGTCGTGGGAGACACTGTCGTCACCGGCGAACGGTTGGGCGTGATCGGCAGTTCGGGCAATTCGACCGGCCCTCACCTTCACTTCGAACTCTATAACGCGTCAAATCAGCTGCAGGATACCTATCAGGGCACCTGCAACACGCTGAACAATTTCACGTGGTGGGCGGTGCAAGAGCCTTATCGCGTTTCCCGCATCAACCGTCTGATCACGCACTCGGCACCGCCCGTCTTTAATGCCTGTCCGACGACCGAAACGACCAATGAAAAACGCGTTTTCAAACCCGGCGACGCGCTACTATCGGCCGCTTATTTTCGCGATCAGGTCACCGGTCAAGGCACCAACTATTCCATTCTCCGGCCGGACGGATCGACATTTCAGACGTGGTCGCATAACAGCCCAAACACGTATTCCTCGTCTTATTGGTACTGGACATGGACATTGCCAACAAACGCTCCGCGCGGTGCTTGGAAGTTCCGTGCGACATTCAACTCGGTCGCCTATGAGCAAACCTTCGTCGTCGGATCGGCGGTCGCTGCGGATTTTGACGGCGATGCCAAGACGGACATCTCGATCTTTCGACCCGCTCCCGGAGAATGGTGGTGGCTGCGGTCATCAAACGGCACGAACGGAGCTGCGACATTCGGCAGTTCGACTGATAGGGTGGTTCCGGGCGACTTTACTGGCGACGGTAAATCGGACATTGCAGTCTGGCGCCCCACGAATGGTAATTGGTTCGTGCTGCGGAGCGAAGATTTTTCATTTTATGCATTCCCATTCGGCTCAAACGGCGACCTGCCTTCGCCGGCCGATTTTGACGCCGACGGTAAGGCCGACGCGGCTGTTTACCGGCCATCGACATCGACCTGGTTCATAAGTAATTCCGGGGGCGGTATTACGATACAGGCATTTGGTGCGGCCGGCGATGTTCCCGTTCCCGCCGATTACGACGGCGATGGACGGGCCGATATTGCGATCTATCGACGGAGTGTCGGCCAGTGGTGGATCAATCGCACGTCGGCCGGGCTGTATGCGGCACAATTCGGTGCGTCAACCGATTTCACGGTTCAGGGCGATTACACCGGCGATGGCAAGGCTGATATCGCGACTTGGCGGCCGGCGAGCGGCAACTGGTATGTTCTGCGTAGCGAGGATCAGAGCTTTTATGCGTTTCCGTTCGGCAGCCTCGGAGATATCCCCGTTCCGGGTGATTACGACGGCGACGGCAGATCTGATGCAGGGGTGTTCCGGCCCTCCAACGCGACCTGGTATGTAAACCGTTCAACTGCCGGCACACTGATCCAGCAGTTTGGCCAGGCAGGTGATCAGCCGGTGCCGAACGCATTTGTTCGATAACGGAATTGATGGGCGATCGGGGGCGGTTAACTTTCGCCCTCGATCCATTTTTCGCCGCCGGAATATATTTCTTTTTTCCAGATCGGGACGGTTCGTTTTAGCTCTTTGATGAGCCATTCGCAGGCGGCGAAGGCAGCCCTACGGTGCGGAGAAGCGACAGAGATTACGACGCTCGTTTCGCCGATCTCGAGCCGGCCGAGACGGTGAACAATGCCGACGTTCGAGATCTCAAACTCGGCCTTGACTCGCTCGATAAGCTTTTTCATTTCTTTGAGAGCCATCGGTTCGTACGCTTCGTATTCGAGGTACTCGGTCTCGCGGATCTCACCAGTTTTTTTGATCTTTGTAAATTTCCTCGCGTAGCCATCCAAAGTAACCGTCGCCCCGCACTCCGGCGGAACGACGCGGCGTGCAACGCCGGTGGTGTCGATGGGCTGGGTTGTTAGTTCGAAAAAGTCCATCTACAGCGCAGCCGGCCGATCGATCTGTTCTTTTAGAGCGTCGGTTAATTTTTCCCACAGATGAGGATGAGATTCGACTAGACGGGCAATATCAGCAAGATCTTTGAGGCGTTTACTTTGTCGACGTCTTGGATCGCTCCAGGCTCGAATCTTTCCTGTCAGTGTATCGTTAAGCGAAGCAACTCGCATTAGAATTCCATGCACATCTGCTGCAATTCCTCGTGACGCGTAATCACGATACATATCTTCCGTAGTTAATTGAATTGCGACTTTTGACGAGCCCTTGAAGTTGATCGACCAATCAAACTCCTCCGCAGAGAAACCCGCCTCGATCAAAGCAGATTCCGCCCTTTCGATGGAGTCTGCTGCCACAACAAAATCTACGTCCAGCGTCACCATTTGCTCAGCAGCCCAATGGTTAACGGCAATGCCGCCGATCGCGCACCACAGCACGTCCGCTTTTTCGAGTGCGTCCACAAAACGCATCACGTCATCGGTGCCGCCAAGTGTTTGCCAATCATAGAATTGCTTCCCAGTCATTACACTAGCGATAATAACCCATTTCTCAGCCACCAGAAACCGCTGTGAAGATCGCTAGTTCGTCGCCGTCGATTAGGATCTCGTCGCCGTTGCTGTATTGCTGGTTAACCGAAAAATGGAGACGGTGTTTTGAAAGTAATGGATGGGCCGCGACAAGCTGTTCGAAAACTTCACTCGCTTTTGACCCGGGCGGCAATTCCATGTCGACGCGGCGATTGCCGGTAATATCGGCGGTAGCTCCGAAAAATAGGATATTAGCTTTCATGAGAAGTTCGATCTTACGGTCAGTATCCACACAAAAAGCAGAAATCCAAATGTAGACCCAATGATCGACAGAATAAAAAACAACAGTGATTTTCGTTCAAATGCAGTAAGCGAAAATGGATTTCTCTCTGGTAACCGACCTGAGATCAGTACGCGAACCAGATAATACGATAGGACGCCGAGCGGAAAGATAAAAAATACGAGCGTGAGAATATCGTAATCGCCCGCCCATTCGAGCCAAGTTCTTTTCTTTGGATAAGCGTTTTGCATTTGTTCCTGCAACGCCCGTTTCTTGGAATCAAGCGCAACTTTTTGGTCTTCGAGCCGCTTAGTAGTTGCGGCCTTTTCTTGTTCAAACGTTGATGGTGAGGTATCCTGAGCCGATTTTTTACGCGAAGCCTCATCGAGCTTTCGCCTGGCATCGCTCAATTGCTTTTGCAAATCGGGTTTCGTCTGTTCCGTTTTGATCTGCTCGTCAATCGATTTGATCTGGCGGTCGATGGTGTCGACCTCCATACCGCGCGACA
>CAZVDM010000105.1:0-12447 GCA_964625555.1 uncultured Chloracidobacterium sp. | reverse complement strand
GAAACGCCCAGCGTCTGAATTCCGTACGGAAACGAAAATCCAAAATGCAGCGGCTGCGACCTGACAATCAGGTCCGCATCATCTGCAGCATCCGCAGCTTCGCGAAATTCGCCCTTTGAAACGTCAAATATAATGGTCGTTTCGAGGTCAGGTATCGAAACCGTAACCGGTTTGAGAAAACGAAGCAGTGTCGCGGGATATTTGTCGCGCAAATGTGTCGATAGCTTATCAAATGCCGCGGCGATCTCGTCCAGCGGCACGACCGCACCTTCGTCAAACGTCAGTTCCCCACCTTTCTCGTACAATTGTCGAAATCTTTCGAGGGCCGGAGCCGAGTCATATCCAACAGTACCAACTTCGTACGAATCGCCGGGATACAGCACCGCCATATCCTGTCCGTTCTTGGTAAAATAATCGACAGCATCCTGTGGTTTGTTGCCGTATTCGTTGATATAGCGGTTATCTTCGCTCGAAAAATAGATGAAGCTGGCAAATGGGATCGTCACCGCCGCTCCAAGGTCGACATGATTTGTCAGCATCTTTTTGAGCACGTTTTCAGCTTGAGCTGGAAGGTAATTCTCTCGTTCCTTGTATCCGCTGTAACCGGCGATCGAAAACTGATTAAGTATCGTGTCGATCTTTCCTATCGATCGTTCGATGCGTCGACAGTCTTTCGCATTGATCTCACAATCGTTTACGTTCAGAACCGTCTTGCCTTCGCTCATCACGGCCAACGCAGAATCCATACTCCCGGCCTGATAACAGAATACTTTTGTGGCATCCGTCAATTGAACGGTCTCGGCGTGCGGCAGGGCTTTCGTATTCGGAAAACCGAATTTGTTGAGAGCCTTGAATACCTTGTCCGAGTTGTTCTCCTGAAAGAGAATCGTCACGCGCTCCTTAAAAGCCTCGGGCAGCGACTTTAGCGTTGGAATATGGAAATGGTCCGGATGCTCGTGCGAAATAAATATATAGTCGATCGTGTCGTAGAGCGACTCGTCCATCACGGCCGGCGGGAACAACGACCACGAGTCGTTAAACGCCTTGCCTATCAGCCACGGGTCCGTCCAGATCGAGATATCAGTGGTTATGACTACGGACGCATGAGATATCAGGCGAATTTTCATGATAGGTCCTTCAGTCGTGTAAAGGTTCTATCAAAGATAACAACTTAAGATGTACTCTTCAAGAAAACAACCGCCGAAACCGGTGCTCAAATTGAAGCCTGCTCCCGCAAATGCTAATAATAGACCGATGCAGATAATGTTTCAGATCATAGGTGTTGTCCTCCTCGGTGTCGCTGCGTATCTTTATTCGACCGGAAATTCAGATTGGACCTTTGCGGCAGCTGTCGTCGGTATCTGTGCGCTATTTCTCGGAATGAGGTTCGCGATCAAACGGCGATTGAACGCAGCCGCCGAAACCGAAAAGGACGAGGATCTCTAACCGAATGGCACGTATCGTATTAGCGACCATGGGCAGCCTCGGCGATCTGCATCCGATGATCGCTCTTGCCATCGAACTCCGGAAACGCGGCCACGCGCCCGTCGTCAACACGTGGGAAGGCTACCGTGAGAAAGTCGAAGGTCTGGGCCTTGAGCTTCATCCGCTTCGCCCTAACGTCGATCCGACCGACCGCGAGTTGCTCCGCAAGACAATGGACGCCAGGACCGGCCCCGAGATGGTCATCAAAGAGCTGATCTTCCCTGCTCTCGGCGACATGTATGAGGATCTAACTGCCGCGTGCAACGGCGCCGACCTGCTGATCAATGGCGAGATCGTTTACGCGACCGCCTCGCTCGTCGAAAAGACAAATATCAAATGGATCTCGACCAGCCTTGCTCCGCTGTCTCTGTTCTCAGCCGAAGATCCCAACGTCTATCCGACCGCCGAATGGCTCGAATACCTGCGTCCGATGCCCGCATTTATGCATCGTGCCCTGCTCAGCGTGATGCGTCTGAGCCTGAATAGTTGGTACGAGCCCTACAAGGTGTTTCGCCGCGGCCTCGGCCTGAGCGAAGACCACGACCCGATCTTCGACAATAAATACTCCAAATTGCTCCATCTTGCGATGTTCTCAAAGGCCATCGGCCGCCCGCAATCGGATTGGTATTCGCCTACGCTGCAAACAGGATTTTGCTTCTTCGACGAAAGCGAATCCGCCGAACTCGATGCTGACATCGCCGAATTTCTCGACGCCGGTGAACCGCCGATCGTCTTCACGCTAGGTTCCGCTGCCGTTCTTGACGCGAGAGATTTCTTTGACGAAAGTGTAAAGGCCGCGAAAATGCTTGGCAAACGGGCTCTACTGCTCTACGGCCGCGAAAATGAGCCGCCGAAGGGCCTTGATAAAAATATTACCGCGTTCCAGTACGCACCATATTCACAGGTCTTCCCGCGGGCCGCATGTGTCGTCCATCAGGCCGGCGTCGGCACGACCGCTCAGGTCCTGCGTGCGGGCGTGCCGCACTTGATCATGCCGTACAGCCACGATCAGCCCGACAATGCCGCCCGCTGCCGTCGTGCCGGTGTCGCCGAGGTCATCGGCCGCGACAGTTACAATGCAAATTCTGCCGCAAAAGCTCTCAAGCCAATTCTCGCCGATTCCAAATATCGCGAAAATGCCGCTGCTCTAAAACGCATCGTTGACGGCGAACACGGCACCACGACCGCCTGCGACGCCATCGAAGATATTTTGCGTAAATGAGCAATATAGATAAGATATATCTGTGGGAAACATCCAGGAACTTTTAGAAAATAACCGAAATTGGTCGGAAAGCGTCACGCGTGAGAATCCGAACTTTTTCTCCGCGCTTGCCGACCAGCAGAATCCTGACTACTTGTGGATCGGCTGCTCCGACAGCCGCGTTTCGGCAAACACCATCGTCGGCCTCTTGCCGGGCGAGATATTCGTCCATCGAAACGTCGCAAACCTTGTCAATCACACCGACATGAACTGCCTGTCGGTCATCCAATTCGCTGTCGAAGTGCTTAAGGTCGATCACATCATCGTTTGCGGCCATTACGGCTGCGGCGGCGTTATGGCCGCGGTGGACGACGAGCGGCACGGTCTGATCGATAATTGGCTGCGGCACATCCGCGATACAGCCAACCTGCACGCCGCCGCGCTTGAGTCTATCGCCGATCCGAACGAGCGTCTCAATCTGCTCTGCCAGCTCAACGTCGTCGAACAGGTCCAAAACGTGGGCGAGACCACCATCGTCCAGGACGCGTGGTCACGCGGGCAGCAGCTCGAGATACACGGCTGGATCTACGGCCTCAAGGACGGCAAGGTCCGCGACCTCGAGATCTCGATCAGCAGCGAGAACTCACTTAAGGGGTTGCGAAAGGCCTTTCTTTTTAACGACAAACGCCGAAGCGCCGATCCGGCATCCTAAGTCAGAACCGCCTGCGTCAGCGGGCGGCGTGTACTCGCGAAAAAAACAACGCTGATTCAAGATCAGCGCCCGACCGCCCGCTTGCGCAGGCGGTTCCGACAAGATTATATGCGTCTAATAGCCACCGCCATTTTCCTCCTTTCACTCTGTACCGCCGGTTCGGCTCAGTTGTCGCGCAAACCGACACCGACCCGCGAGCCCGAAGGGGCGATGGCCAAAAAGCCCGATTCGAACCGCAATTCGCTGCCCAAGCTCGAATCTCGAAACGCTTTTGACTCGATCGCCCGTGTTTATCACAAGGGCACGCCCTACGCGATGCCGCACGTGATGTTCGTCATCGACCGCCGCGATAATAACAAGATCTATTTTGTTAACTCTCAGAAATTTCGTTTTCACAAGGATTTCCTTCTTGCGACCTACATGATCCCTCGCGGCACCGAGATATTTAAGGCTGTTTATGTCGATCAGGACCGCCGTTTTATCGTCGGAACGATCGCCTGGCAATCACCGGTCGAAAAATTCACGTGGGAACTTTGGGAAGGTGACATGGCGTCGGCCGCAATGATCAAGACAGCGAACTCGACGATCAACAAAGCGTTCTTTCAAAAAGCGTTCTACAAACCAAATTCGATCCGTCAGGAAGATGTATCGGTCAATATCGGCGTCGACCGGATACTGCAGGACGAATTGAATCGCAATCAGGCCTACCTTGCTCTAAACACCGGAAAAGCGACCGGCCGCCTACACATCATCGACAAACTCGACGACACGGTCGAGATCGGCGAGAACGAGATCATCGTACTCAAAGAACTGCCGCTGACGCTTCCTCCGGTTCGCGGAATAATCGTCGCCAAGCCCTCAAGCCCGCTTTCGCACATTAATATTCTTGCAAAGGGTTGGAACATCCCCAATATCTACATCAAGGACGCGGACAATCTGTTCAAAGACCTCGATACCTATTGGATCAAACTCGAAGCCAATCTGACCGACTATAGCTTCGACCGCGTGACCAAGCCCGAGGACATACCGCGGCCGCCCGACGAGGTGATACCGCCGTCCGATCTCAAAACAACGGCTCTCGGCCCGCTCGGTAAAATGCGCAAGGCCGACAGCGTCAAATACGGCTCAAAATCGGCCAACCTCGGCGAGATGCTGTTCAAGAAAATTCCCGGCATTACCGTGCCCGACGGATTTACCGTGCCATTTTATTGGTACGACAAATTTATGAAGGACAACGGTTTTTACGACACCATAATAAACTTGATGGACGAGAACGATTTTGTCCACAACCCAAAATTCCGGCGGCAAAAGCTCGACGAATTTCGAACGACGATCCAGAAAGGTAAGTTTGACGAGCAATTGAAAAAGGACATCATCGCCCGCTGGAAAACGCAGCTTGGCGGAAAACCGGTCTTCGTCCGCAGCTCGTCGAACAGCGAAGACCTGCCCAATTTCAGCGGTGCCGGTCTGTATTCGAGCGTGCCGAATGTCATCGAAGAAGAAAAATTGATCGAGGCCGTCAAAAAGGTCTGGGGCTCGCTTTGGAAATTTGAGGCGTACGAGGCACGCGTCCGCAATTACGTCAGCCAGACCGACGTCTATATGTCCGCGCTCATTCAAGTCGGCGTCGATATGGAAAAAGGCGGCGTGATGATCACCAAAGATCCGTTCGACGACCGCAACATAAATTCCGTCTATATCAGCGCCGTCTGCGGCCATAATTCTAAGGTCGTCGACAACGCGGGTATTCCCGAGCAGATCCTGTTCAATCCGAGATCGAATTCGGTCATTGTAATGACTCTATCGCAACAGGAAAATGCCCTCGCCTTCGACGAAAACGGCGATCTCAAGGTCACCGCCGATAAATGTGCCGGTGCGAAAAAACGCGTCCTCACCGACATCCAGGCCCGCAGCCTCGCCAAGGCTGCGATACAGATCAAGGTCGCGTTCGGCAACAAGCGCCAACAGGACATCGAATGGGGAATACTGAATAACAAGATCTACGTCGTCCAATCGAGGCCGTATATCGACAAGAAATAAACTATTCACTGATCACTAACCACTATTCAGTGAAAAAAATGAGATTCTTTCTGTTCAGTAAACAGTTACAAGTGGATAGTTTGGTAGAATTGTAGCGAAGGAACAGTCATCAGATTGAATTTCTTCTTGTTTTTCTTTGCGGCCTTTGCCGTCTATGCGTGAAATATTTCGCAAGATCAAAAGACCATCACGCAAAGCCGCCAAGTTCGCAAAGTAAAAGGAGTTAACCGATGAAATTAGCACTTATTTGTCTCTTATCATTTGTCGCTGCCGCCTGTAACAACGCCGCGTCGCCGGTTCAGTCAAACAATAGCGCGAAGACAAATCCGGCCGCCTCCGGAACACCGCAGACGGTCATCGCACATAGCAGCGAAAACAAACAACCAAACACGGCCCCCGCTCCGGGCGAAAAAGGCAAATGGACACAAAGCGGCGAGCCGATCGACACAAAGGAACTGGATGCCGCGGTCACTTCGGCCGAAAAAGCATTGGCGGCCAAATCATCTGACGACAAACTGAAAAAAGCACTCGCCGAGGCATATTTCAAACGCGCCGTCGCCCTCACCGACGCTCGCCAATACGCCAGTGCTATCGGCGATTATCGCCGTGCATTTAAGAACGACCCAACGAAAACCGAGGCAAAAGAGTGGGTCGACAAGATCATTATGATCTACGACGGCCTAAACAAGAGTTATCCAAAAGAAGGCGAAGAGCCGCCGCCGCTTCCCTTCACAAAGGACAAATAGATGAAGAAGCTGCTGTTTGTTACGTTTGCCTTTGTCGTGCTGTCGATCTGCTCGACCGCGGTTCTCGCTCAACGGCCGACGACGATCAGATTCGCCCGCGGCACGCACGAAACGGTCGTCACCGGCACTCTCAACGGCTACAAGTCAAAGCGTGTCACACGATCCGCGTCGGCGAGGGCCAGACGATCACGACCGAAAACGTGGGCAAAAACTACATCACGATCTCTATCGAGGCTCCTCCGGGATCGACCTTCGAACAGGACATGGCCGCCGATTGCCACGACCGAAACGAGGTCACGCCGACCGCCAAAGGCGTTTACAAGATAATTGTTACCGAGTGCGGCAAGGCCGACCCGTGGCGCGGTATTTTCAAGTTCAAGGTCACGGCCCGCTAGACAAATCAACGCTCGGAAAACTAAACTATCTCTTTTGTGTTTACGCGAGAGTACCGACATAACGGAGATCGGATAGGTTTTTATGGCTATTTCAGCAAACGATATCAGAAAAGGAATGGTGATCCTGCACGAGGGAGCACCCGTAAAAGTGATGGAATTTCACCATCACACGCCCGGCAATCTGCGAGCAATGGTCCAGGCACGGCTACGCAATCTGCTCACGGGCAATTCGTTCGAATACCGCTTTCGATCGAACGACACGCTCGAAAAGGTAACTCTCGAGCAGCATAAAATGGAGTATCTGTACTCAGACGGTTCGCACCATCATTTTATGAATTCCGAGAATTACGAGCAGGTCGCACTCACCGAGGACGAACTTGGCGATGCGGCCCAATGGCTGATGCCGAGCCTGGTGATCGAGGTCGAGTTTTACAACGGCACGCCGATCGGCGTCGCTCTGCCGGCATCAATGGAACTCACCGTCACCCGCACCGATCCGAATCTGAAAGGAGCGACCGCATCAAACTCGAACAAACCTGCGACGCTCGAAAACGGCGTCACGGTCTCGGTGCCGCCGTTCATCGAAGAAGGCGAAAGGATTCGTGTGAATCCGACCGAAGCAAAGTATATGGAACGGGTAAAATAGTCGTTCACACAAAGCCCCGTGTCCAAAGTCCAAAGTATTACAAGAGGCTTTGGGCTTTGGACTTTTAACTTTGGGCTATGTTTGTAATCTACAGCCTCATATACACAATTGGTTTTTTGCTGCTCTCGCCGCGGTTTTTATTTGACCTTTTAACGGGCGGCAAGTATGCGTCCGGATTTGCCCAACGGCTCGGGCGGCTGCCTGAATTCAAACTCGACGAAAGGCAGGTTCTCTGGCTGCACTGTGTCTCCGTCGGCGAGGCAAACGCAGCCCGTCCGTTGGCCGATGCTCTTAAGCAGAGTTTTCCTCAACACCGCCTTGTCGTCTCAACAACGACGAGGACCGGACAAAACCTCGCAAAGGACATTTTTTCTCAAACGGCAGACGCTGTTTTCTATTTTCCTTTTGATTGGCGTTTCAGCGTGCGACGGGCATTACGGCACTATCGCCCGTCGGTGGTAATGCTGATGGAGACCGAGATCTGGCCCAACTTCATCCGCGAAGCTGATCACTCAAAAGCAAGGATCTGCATTGTCAACGGCCGCCTCTCCGCACGTTCATATGCGCGGTACGCCCGATTCAGGGGCTCGATCAGGCGCATTTTCGGCTACCTCGACCTTGCGTTAATGCAAACAAATTCAGACGCCAAACGCATAATGTCCCTCGGCATCCGAGCGAGCAAGGTCCGCGTCTGCGGCAATCTGAAATTCGACCACAACGTCGAGGCGTCAGAAAACGACCTGACCGCCGCATTTCGGAGTCGATTCGGCATCACGACAGATGCTCCGCTGATCATCGCTGCCAGCACACATGATCCCGAAGAGAAGTGGATCATCGCGGCCTTCAAGGAGATCTGGAAATCCGGCGGCGAACGCCTGCCGCGTCTGATGATCGCACCAAGGCATCCCGAGCGCTTTGCCGAGGTCAAAGATCTGATCAAACGTTCCGGCTTCGAGTGGGCATGCCGCACCGAGACGGAATCTTCGCGGGACAAAACGGCCGAGGTCATTCTACTCGACAGCATCGGCGAACTGCGCTCGGCGTATCCGCTGGCCGAGATCGTCTTCGTCGGCGGCAGCCTCATTCCGCACGGAGGACAGAGCATTTTTGAGCCTGCAGCAAGCGGTCGGGCGATCATTACGGGCCCGAGCACCGCGAATTTCGCCGACGCCATTAACGACTTTCTGAGCAAAGAAGCCCTCGTCCAACTCGACAAAACGGATGAAGCAAGAGTCGTCGCGACGCTTACTGACGCATTCCGTGACCTGCTAAAAAATGACGAAAAACGCAAAGCCCTCGGCAGCAACGCCCTCTCCGTGATGAACAACAACCGCGGTGCGACTGATCGCACGATCGAATATCTGACGACGCTCATTGCTCCCGGACCGCATTAATGACCTTCGTATATTACATTTTTGCGGCGATCCTCATTTTGCTAAGCTACAAGTCATTTGTCGGCGGCATCAGATATCTGCAGTTCTTTCGAAAAGAACTCGCCCGTCCGCATTCCGAATACACGCCATTCGTCACCATAGTTGCCCCATGCCGAGGAGTTGATGACGGAATGCGGGAAAATCTAAAGGCGCTGTTCGAACAAGACGTCCCCGAATACGAGTTGATCTTCGTCGTCGATGACGAAGCTGATCCGGCCGTTGTAGTTGTCGGAGCCGCGAGCGATAGCGACCGGGTTGGCGTTGCATCCAGACTCGTTATCGCCCCCAAGGCCCAGGATTGCAGCCAAAAAGTAGAAAACCTGCGAGAAGCGGTCTTACACGCCAACGATCGTTCCCAGATCTTCGTCTTTGTCGATTCCGACGCCCGTCCATCTAAAACTTGGCTTCGCAGCCTGATAGCCCCGCTTCAGGACGACGAGGTCGGTGCGACGACCGGTTATCGCTGGTTTATCTCCAAAGCGCCGAATTTTGCATCCGAAATGAACTCCGTCTGGAACGCCTCGATCGCATCAGCACTCGGTCCGAATACAAGTTCAAACTTCTGCTGGGGCGGATCAATGGCGATCCGCCGCGACACATTCGAACGGCTCGATATGCGGGGAAAATGGCGAGGAACACTCTCAGATGACTTCGCCGTAACTCGTACCATGGATGAGGCAAATCTCCCGATCGTCTTTGTCCCGCAGGCAATGACGGCCGCAGTCGAAAGCTGTACGTTTCGCGGAATGATCGAATTTACAACGCGCCAGATGAAGATCACGCGTGTCTACGCGCCAAATCTGTGGCTGCTGTCGTTTGTCGGCTCGGGGCTGTTCAATGCCGTGATGATGGCCTCGATACTTATCGTGGCCTTAAGCCGCCGCAACGATCTTTTAGTTTTAGCGGCGATCACTACACTTGTGCTGGTCACAGCCTTCAGCGTCGGCAAAGCCTACCTGCGGCTCAAGGCCGTCCGGCTCGTCCTGACGCAGTGGGACACTGAACTTAGACGGCAGACCTTTGCCCAATTGACACTCTTTCTTCTTACACCTCTAATTTTCTTTTACAATTCCTTCGCCGCCTGGCTTTCGCGGCGGATGATCTGGCGAGGCACTACCTACGAATTGAAATCGCACCGCGAAACTGTCATTATTGCGGATTAGCACTCGACAAAAGCGATGAACGACGAAGAGATCACAAAAGGATCACGGGCCGGGCAGAACGAAATTTTGCCGCCTCAACAGCCGGTAAATGCGGCAGTCGATGATCCGTACGCCGAGGATTTTGTTTGGGATCCTGATTTGTCTCCTGAAACAAATGCTCCTGCGGAACTGGCTTTTGAGACCGATCCCTACGATGATGCGGAATTCAAGGACTTCACGAGCCCTGCCGATCTGTACTCCGAACCTGCCGTTGAGGAACCTGTGCAATTAGATTCCCAACCGTTCGCTCAATTGCCTTTCACACCTGAGTCTACTGACGAAACCGTTCGAAAGAGCGGCTTGGCGTATTCGATCGGGATAGTATTTGTCGTCTCGGTCGCGTTTATGCTGCTTCTCGGCTGGATCGCAGATTGGATGTTCGGCACCAAACCGTGGGGCCTCGTCGGCGGCATAGTTCTAGGCTCGATCATCGGATTCGTCCAGGTCGTCCGGATCTCGTCACGCATCTTCACCCCCAACAAAAATGGCCCGGCGATCAGCCCCCTGATGTCGCACACAAATGACGACGAATAGTATAGTGTTTTTTCTTTTAGTATAGTGTTTTTTCTTTCTTTTCCCCCTTTGTGTTCCTAGCGCCTTTGCATGAAATCAATCTCCCAAATTATTCACAACCCGTCGGATCCCGTCCTTGATAAGGTCAACGTTAAAATTGATCAACTAACCAAGTTTCATATCTGCCAGTCGTAAATAAGTCAGCAATATTTTTCCATGAACCGGGGCCAGGGCTTCGACAGACTTACACTCGATGATGACCTTATTCTCAACGATAATATCTGCTCGAAAACCGACGTCCAGCTTTACTTCGTCATATTCGGCGGGGATCCCACGCTCTATGGCGATGGTCAGGCCTCGATTTCTCAATTCATGAGAGAGAGCTGCTTGATATACGTTTTCGAGAAGACCGGGACCGAGGGTCGTGTGGACCTTGAATGCACAGTCGACAATGATCTTTGCGAGCTGATTTTCGTGCATGGGGAATCTTCACGCAAAGCCGCTAAGAACGCAAAGGAAGAAAAGGTCAGATCACTTCTTCTTTGGCTTTTCTTCGCGTCCTTTGCGTCTTTGCGTGCGAAAACGGGTGTCGAACGCAGACCCGAAAAGTCACAAAGAACAAAGAACGCCGGCAAATAACTTCCGCTTTTGAATTTTTACTCATTTCTTTGTAAAATTTAAGATTCGCGCGTGAGCACCATGTCGGAGCCATTGACAACCGAAGACCAATTACCGCCGCAGGTTTCGCTAAACCGTGTGCTGGTGATAATGACAGTGATCATAGCTGTCGGCACGATCGCAGGTTTTGTGTTCGGCCCGGCTAGGTTCGGTGCCGGTGTGATCGTCGGTGGTGTGATGTCATTTGCCAATTATTTCTGGCAGCGAAGCTCTACGCGGGCGATCTTTGAGCAAGCCGTAAACGGCGAAAAACCGATGCTGCTCGGCGTCAGATACATTCTTCGGTACGTGGCCATCGGCCTGGTAGTTTGGGCGATTTATGTGACCGGGGCATTGCCGATAGTGGCCGTTGTTTTGGGCCTTGCGGCATTTGCGTTCGCGGTCGTTATCGAGGGTTTGATAGGAATTTTTAGTAGTTTTAATAGACAGGAATCTTAACAATGTTGTTATTTGCAGAAGGCGGCGGTCATCATCTGCCATTGATCGTCGAGTTTATCAACCACTACGTCGGTGAACCCGTGCACCATTTTCAGGTGACTTACACCGAACCGCTTTGGAATAAATACGTCTTTTCGAAATTCGGCACGACGGCGGCCAAGGCATTTGGCCCTTACACCGTCGAGAACGCGATACCGTGGTACACGATCATGTTCGTGATCGCGTGTTTGCTGACGGTTTTTGTCGTCTATTTGCTGAAGGGAAAACTCTCGCAGGATGACCCGAAACCGGGCCAGCTAACGCTTGAGGCAGGTGTACTCGCGATCAAAGACATGATCGTCAGTATCATCGGCGAACACGGCTTCCGCCATTTTCCGGTTGTCGCTACGTTCGGAATATTGATCCTTGTATCCAATCTGATGGGCCATTTCCCGATGTTCATGTCGCCGACCGCTTCGGTCAATGTGACATTCGCTCTCGGTATTTCGTCCTTTGTCTATTACAACTACGTCGGTATCAGCGAGAACGGCCTGTTCGGCCACATCGCTCACTTTGCCGGCCCGAAACTGCCGCTGCTGATGTTCCCGATCACGATCCTGATCTTTTTTATCGAGATCATTTCGAATTCGATCCGGCCGTTCACGCTCGGCGTTCGTCTTTTTGCCAACATGTTCTCGGACGAACAGGTGTTTGTACAGATCACCAATCTGGCACCGCCGTTCACACATTTTATTTTGCCGCTCGTTCTTACGCTGCTCGGTGTTTTCGTGGCGTTCGTTCAGGCATTTGTATTTACGCTGCTCTCGATGATCTACATCGGCGAGGTCTCACACGCCCCGCATGACCATGACGATGAGCACGAACATGAGACACACGGCGAAGTTGCCGTCGCTCATGCATAAAAAAGGTTCAGAGTGCAGGCTTTAGCCTGTAGTTCAGAGTGCAGGCTTTAGCCTGT
>CAZVDM010000104.1:9005-12527 GCA_964625555.1 uncultured Chloracidobacterium sp. | reverse complement strand
CATCTGGGAAGGGCCATATTGGTGGTCGTATTGGATGCTGATCTTTTGTAACGGCCTCTCGATCCAGCTTTTGTGGTTCAAACGGTTTAGAGAAAGCGAATTTTGGCTGTTCCTGATATCGATCGTAGTCAGTGTGGGCATGTGGCTCGAACGATTTGTCATTATCGTTACGAGTCTGCACCGCGACTTTTTGCCGTCATCATGGGCGATGTACAGCCCGACGATGATCGACATATCGATGTTTACCGGCACGATCGGCTTCTTTTTTACCCTGATCTACCTGTTTGTTAGGTTCGTGCCGATCATCTCGATATTTGAGGTTCGTTCGCTTCTCGAGGAAGCTAATGTCCACGGCCACCAGCAGGATTTTGATGAGAATGTACTCGAGGTCGAATATACGTATGACCGAACCGATCCGCCGAACGAGTAGGCACCAGTCGGATCGCGGAAGGCAGTAAGCTACTTATTGAACAGAGCTATGGCAGATAATATTTACGGAATAATGGCGGAATTTGACACGGCGACCGAGCTCGTCGATGCCGCCCGCGAAGCCCGCGATGCCGGATATACCAAGACGGACGCATTTTCGCCGTTTCCGCTGCATGAGATCGACGAGGCCCTAGGCATAAAGCGAAGTATTTTACCGTACTTGATATTTGCCGGTGGTTTGACCGGATTGCTCTCAGGACTGGGCCTGGTATATTTCGTCCACGTAATTGATTATCCGATCATCGTCGGCGGTCGACCGCATTTCAGCTTACCGGCGTTCATTCCGCCGATGTATGAATTGACGATCCTTTTCTCGGCTGCCGTTGCCGTTTTCGGAATGCTGTTTCTGAACGGGCTGCCTGCACCGTACCATCCGGTTTTCAATGTGCCGAGATTTGCACTCGCGACGCGGGAAAAGTTCTTCCTGATCATCGAGGCAAAGGACGAAAAATACGATTACGAGTCGACACGAAGTTTTATGGAAAGCCTGAAAGCGCAGGAGGTATTTGATGTACCTGAGTAAGTCCCAAGTCCCAAGTCCAAAGTACAAAGTCGGTAGAAGGACGACTTACTGCCTATTGCTTGCTGCCTATTGCTTATTGGCAGTCGGCTGTGGCGTGCGTTTCGATATGCAAGATCAGCCGCGTTACAAAACATATAAAAAGAGCGACTTTTTTAGCGACGGACGTGCGTCCCGCGATCTTCCGGAAGGAACGGTACCCCGGGGCCAGTTGAAAGACAATAAGGCGTTCTATACCGGGCAGATCGACAATCCGTCGACAACACCAGTCGAAACGACCACGAACGCTGCCGGAAACACTATCGTTACAAGCTTTCCAAATGCGATCGATGAATTTCCCGTCCCCGTGACCAAAGAACTGATCGATCGCGGCCAGGATCGTTACAACATCTACTGTATCGTCTGTCACGGCCCGGTCGGCAACGGCGACGGAATGATCGTGCGACGCGGGTTTTCGAAACCACCGACCTATCACGATGACCGTCTCAGAAATGCTCCGGTTGGACATTTCTTTGATGTGATCACAAATGGCTGGGGCAAAATGAACAGCTATGCTTATTCGGTGCAGCCGGCCGACCGCTGGGCGATCATTGCATATATTCGAGCTCTTCAAGTGAGCCAAAATCCGGATCAGAATCTCAAAATGAACAACACGACCACGTCGAAACCGGCTGCACCGAACGCGGCTGCGACGCCCGACGCTAACACTCACGGAGGTGTAAAGTAGATGGCGGAACTCGGCAAATATTACGCTCCGCAGGAGATCAACGGTTTTCGCTCGATCGCACTGGGCGTCGGCGGAATAGCGCTGATCGCGTGGGCCGTCGGGACATACTTTAGCCCGGAACAAGGTCTGCGATCGTGGTTGCTCGGCTTTATTTTTTGGGGCGGTATTACGGTAGGCGGACTCGGCGTTTTGATGCTGCAGTATCTGACCGGAGGCGCATGGGGAGTTGTTATTCGGCGTATTTGTGAAGCTGCCTCACGGACCTTGCCGCTGCTGTTCCTGATGTTCATTCCGCTGGCTATCGGTGTCTATACTCACGCATTCATGGAGTTTACGCACTTACCGGCCGATGATCATGCGGTGCTGCACCGCGGTGTTTTCATGGCGCCGTGGTTTTGGATTGTGCGAACGATCATTTACTTCGCTCTCTGGGGCGTGATGGTTCACTTGCTCAACAAATGGTCGGCCGCACAGGACCTGACGACCGATCTAGCCGGTTCCGAACGTTTGCTTGAGAGGTGTTCGAAATTCTCAGGCCCGACGATGGTCATTTACAGTCTTGTGGTCACATTTGCTGTTGTCGATTGGGTGATGATGCTCGATCCGCATTGGTTTTCGACCATGTGGGGACTGTTGTTTGTTGCCGGCTGGGCTCTTAGTTGTTTTTCGTTCTCGGTGGTAATGCTCGCGTATTTGTCGGATAAGGCTCCGATGGACGGCGTCGTCACAAAGCGCCATTTCCACGATCTGGGCAAATTGATGCTCGCGCTTGTGATGGTCTGGGCTTATTTTAACTTCTCGCAGTTCCTGATCATTTGGTCGGGTAATCTGCCCGAAGAAACAACTTGGTATCTTACGCGAATGAAGGGCGGTTGGGGATATATCGGTGTGTTCCTCATCGTGTTCCACTTTGCCTTCCCGTATCTCATTTTGCTGCAGCAGGATTTCAAACGACGGGCGAAAATGCTTGCAACGCTTGGTATTTTCATCCTGGTAATGCGTCTCGTCGACATGTTCTATCAGATCGCACCAACCCCGCGAGTCACAGCCGGTATTGAGAACGGAGCGTTTATCGTCAGCTGGCTCGATGTGGTTGCACCGATCGCGGTCGGCGGAATTTGGCTTTGGTGGTTCTTTGGCAGCTTGATGAAGCGGCCGCTGGTGCCGGTCAAAGATCCGTTTTTTGAGAGCGCAGTATCGCATGGACGATCGCATCAGCATTAGGAGCTTTGGTTTTAGAAAGTTATGTCTTCAAAAAAGCATGAAATGACTCCGGCCGATTTTGATAAGGCCTATGAGGCTAATGAGATCGGGCTGAAAGGGATCTTTGGTTTCGCGATCGGCTTGTTTTTGCTCATCGTGATCACATTTGGACTGATGTACGCGTTTCTTAATGTGCTCAAAGACGATAACAAGGCGACAGAAACCGCCGGGCCGCAGAATCCGATGCGAATGTCTGACAAGGAGAGGCTTCCGCCTGAGCCGCGTCTACAGAGTGCACCTGGATTTGGCGTTGACTCAGAGAAAGGCCGCGTAAATCTTGAGTTGCGCGAACCGCAAGCTGAATACCGCGAGCTGCTGAAACAATGGGGTGATCTGTGGAAGCATGGTGCGAAAGACGAGAAAACAGGCACCGTTACGATGATGCCGATCGATGATGCAAAGGCAAAGCTGCTCACACAGAATGTGAAAGCGAAATCGGGGCCCGATGCCGAAGCCTTCCTTCAGTCGTCGCATATGTTCATTTCGGATGCCAGTGCGGGGCGAGTTGCGTCCGAGACCAGAC
>CAZVDM010000104.1:0-8905 GCA_964625555.1 uncultured Chloracidobacterium sp. | reverse complement strand
TCGCATATGTTCATTTCGGATGCCAGTGCGGGGCGAGTTGCGTCCGAGACCAGACGATAGCAAGAAGAAGTAATAAATAGTGAATATTAAGGACACTCAAAACAAGATGATCTGCCGGAACGGCCGTACGTTCCGCCGGTTGGTCGTTGTGTTGTGTCTGTCACTAGCCGCGGGGTTTGGGTCGACCTTGATCGCTCAAAAGAGCGAGCACTATAATTCACCGCTTTATAGTCCGCGGACGTACGACCCGAATGTAGATACCACTACTGGGCTGCCGCCGGTGCTCGACAAGGTCGGTATCGAACAAAAGCTTGGCGACCGTTTGCCGTTGGACACCGAATTTAAGGATGAGAACGGCAAGATCGTAAAGCTCGGTGATTATTTTGGAAAGCGTCCGGTCGTGCTCGCACTTGTTTATTACGACTGCCCGATGCTTTGCAATCAGGTGTTAAACGGTTTGACCGGCTCGCTGAAGGGAATGTCGTTCGAAGCAGGAAAAGATTTTGACGTTATCGCATTGAGCTTTGACGCTCGCGAAAACGAAAAGCCTGATCTTGCGAAGAACAAGAAAGCGAGTTACATGGAACGCTACGCTCATCCCGGCACTGAGGGCGGTTGGCATTTTTTGACCGGAACTCAGGAGTCGATCGATAAGGTAACCAAGGCGGCGGGCTTCAGCTATAAATGGGACGAAAAATCGCAGCAATTTGCGCATGCGGGCGGGATCATGATCACGACCGCAGACGGAACGCTAGCACGATATCTATATGGTATCGATTACGCGCCGAAAGACCTTAAGTTCGCGTTGATGGAATCGGCCGAAAACAAGGTTGGCAACCCGGCAGAGCAATTGCTGCTTTATTGTTACCATTATGACCCTTCGACAGGTAAATATGGGCTTTCGATCCTCAGAATAATGCGCGTCGGCGGCATCGCGACCGTGCTTGGGTTAGGTGCAATGGTTTTTGTTTTTTGGCGACGAAATAAAAGAAAGGCAGTGAATAGTGATGAGTGATTAGTGAAAAGTCATCGGGTTGGGATCGTCGACTCATCAATCACCGATCACCGCTCACCACTAACGAATTATGCAGAGTACAAATTGGGTACCATTATTTCCGGAACAGGCCTCGACATTCGCGTGGCAGGTGGATTATTTATACTTCTATCTGATCCTCGTCAGTGTTGCGTTCACGATCCCTATCGTGGCGGCGATCTTCTTTTTCGCTCTTAAATACCGCGAAAAGGAGAAGTTTGCGACGCCCGAAGAAATGCATGGTTCGATGGTATTGGAAACAGTTTGGTCGATCATTCCGTTTGTCATTTCGATGACCATCTTTCTCGGGGGAGCGGTCGTTTATTTTAATCAGTTTACACCGCCGGCGGATTCGATGGACATCTATGTCGTCGGAAAGCAATGGATGTGGAAGGTCCAGCACGAGACCGGCCAGCGTGAGATAAACGAACTCCATGTTCCGGTCGGACGCAATGTCAAACTGACCATGACTACAGAGGACGTTCTCCACGATTTTGATATTCCTGCATTTAGGACCAAGGCCGACGTTGTTCCCGGACGCTATACATACATGTGGTTCCAGGCGACGAAGCCGGGTAAATACCATTTGTACTGTGCAGAATATTGCGGCCTTAACCACTCCGGAATGGGAGGTTGGGTCTACGTGATGGAGCAGCGTGATTTTGACAACTGGCTGAGCGGGAATGTTTCGGGCCAAACACCCGTCGAAATGGGCAAAGACCTGTTCGAAACTCGGCTCGGTTGCGCCTCGTGTCATGCGGGCGGGCCGCAGCAGCGAGGGGCGAAGCTCGAGGGCGTTTACAACACTCAGGTCAAACTTGTGGGTGGTGACACCGTGTTGGCGGACGATAATTACATCCGCAATTCGATAATCAATCCGGCCGGTCAGGTGGTCGAGGGCTACCAGCCGATCATGCCGACGTTCAAGGGGCAGGTTACCGAAGAGCAGTTAAATGCGTTGGTCGCATACATCAAATCGCTGAGTCCGAACGCGGTTGCGGCTCCCGGTGCTAAACCTGCGGCACCGGCGACAACGAATACGGCAACTCCGGCGGCTAAGCCGGCTGCAAAACCGGTGGCAAAAAGCACCAAGTAGGGTATAGAAGATTATGCAAACGGAAGAAGTAATAGTAGCGGGAACAGACGCACAGCCAAAAGTGAGTTACGTGGCGAACGGCTCGACGCTGCGTTCGTGGCTGCTGACCAAAGATCACAAGCGGATCGCGATCATGTATTTGATCTCGGTTTCGGTGTTCTTTTTTATGGGCGGTCTCTATGCGGCGGCGATCCGTCTCGAACTTCTTACACCGGCGAGCGACCTGCTTGAGTCAGGAACCTACAACAAGGTCTTTACGCAGCACGGCATCCTGATGATCTTTTTCTTCCTGATCCCGTCGATACCGGCGATATTGGGTAACTTTCTGATCCCATTGATGATCGGGGCGAAGGATCTAGCATTACCGCGCATCAATCTGTTGAGTCTGTATATTTACTGGATTGGCGGCGGCTTGACGTTATTTGCACTGATGCAAGGCGGTGTTGATACCGGCTGGACGTTTTACACGCCGTACAGTACGACGTTTTCGAACACGTTTGTGATGGCGGTCGGCCTCGGAATTTTTATCAACGGATTTTCGTCGATCCTTACCGGCCTCAATTTCATCGTCACCATCCACACGATGCGTGCTCCGGGAATGACCTGGTTCCGCTTGCCGTTGTTCGTATGGGCCCATTACGCTACGAGCTTGGTGATGGTGTTGGGAACACCGGTCGTTGCGATCACTATCTTAATGCTCGCTTTGGAGCGTCTTGGCCGTATCGGCATTTTCGATCCGTCGATCGGCGGCGACCCCATCCTCTTCCAGCATTTGTTCTGGTTCTATTCGCATCCGGCGGTTTACATCATGATCCTGCCCGGGATGGGTGTCATTTCCGAGCTGATCTCGAATTTCTCGCGAAAGAAGATCTTCGGTTATGAGTTCATTGCTTTTTCATCGATCGCTATCGCGGTGTTTGGTTTCCTCGTCTGGGGCCACCACATGTTCGTAAGCGGGCAGTCGATGTATGCGGGCATGGTGTTTTCGTTCCTGACAATGGTGGTGGCCGTACCGTCGGCTATCAAAATGTTCAACTGGACGGCTACCTTGTACAAGGGCTCGGTTTCGTTTGACACGCCGATGCTATATGCGATCGGATTCATGGGATTGTTTCTCATCGGCGGATTGACGGGGCTGTTCCTTGGCGCGATGGGCCTGACTGTACACCTTACGGATACTTACTTTGTCGTTGCGCACTTTCACTATGTGATGGTCGGCGGACAGGTGATCGCTTATTTAGGCGGCATCCATTATTGGTGGCCGAAGATGACCGGCAAAATGTATTCGGAATTCTGGGGCAAGATCTCGGCAATGCTAGTCTTTGTCGGGTTTAACTTAACGTTTTTCCCTCAATTCATTCTCGGATATATGGGAATGCCACGCCGCTATGCTTCGTACCCTGAGGAATTGCAGGTGCTTAATATCTTTTCGACCGCGGGAGCATCGGTCCTGGGCGTTGGGTTGATAATGCCGGTGATATATCTCGGCCACTCGCTGATATTCGGCAAAGCCGCGGGCGATAATCCGTGGATGCTGCCCGGACTGGAGTGGCGAACAGCATCACCGCCGCCGACGGAGAATTTTGAAAAAATGCCTGTCGTAACTTGGGAAGCGTACGAATTTGGCGAAGAGAGCGGCCTCGATCTCGAAGCGGCAAAACGCCGAGAGGCCGGACCGGCAGCGGCTTAGAGATTTGACCGGTAGATCCTGTTTTTATTGTTAAAAAAGAATGTCGACACACGCAGACACACACGAACACAGCCATGCACCCGGACTTCAGCATCAGTTTGAAGACATGGGGCAGCAGGAAGAAAGCGTCTCCATCGGGATGTGGATGTTCCTTGTCCAGGAAATCATGTTCTTTGGCGGGCTATTTACGGTCTATCTCGTATTCCGCTCAAAGTATCCGATGGCGTTTGCGGCCGGCAGTAATCACCTCGACGCATTTCTCGGCGGATTGAATACACTCGTTCTGATCGTCAGTTCTCTGACGATGGCCCTGACCGTCTACTACGCGCAAAAGAGCAACCGGAATATGCAGGTGATATTGATCATCCTGACGATGTTCTTTGGTGCCGTCTTTTTGGGCGTTAAGGCGGTCGAATATACCGACAAGTATAATCACGGTCTTATTCCTGTGGCTGGACTGAACAAGGTCGTCCGTACTCCGGCTCATGACGAACACGCGGCACCCGCTGCTGAACATGCACCGAAACCCTGCTGGGAGGTTACGCATGGCGAGGTTCACGAATACATCAATCCCCGCGGAGAGTTTCAATGGACGGACTGTTCGCTGGCCAAGTTGGCAGTGGACGAAAAGATCCTGACGCCTTCAGAGCAGATCGGCTATTTTTCGGGGGGTGAGATCGACGCGAATAAGTTTCGCGATAAAGTCCGGATATTCTTTTGGATCTATTTTGTAATGACGGGGCTTCATGCCCTGCACATGGTCGTCGGCCTCGGGCTGATGGCGTGGCTCGGCTGGATGGCGTTCCGAAACACATACAGCGGCGAGTACTATATGCCGGTCGAAATGTCCGGCCTTTATTGGCACTTTGTCGATATTGTTTGGATCTTCTTGTTCCCGCTGCTTTATTTGCTCGGGCGACATTTCATGCATTAGGGAGAAAAGATGTCGGATAATCACAACGATCATCAACACATGAACATACCCAAATATATCGGGGTGTTCCTCATTCTGTTTATTGGCACGATCGTAACTTACTTCGTTGCGCTGACCGATCTTGACGGGCGCTTTTTTCCAGGTGCAAATACTCTGGTGGCGCTATTTATTGCTTTCTTCAAAATGACGTGCGTTATGCTCTTTTTCATGCACGTATACTGGAGTCCTAAATTGATCAAGCTTTCCGCCGTAGCCAGTTTTTTCTGGCTGGCGATAATGTTTGCATATACGATGCAGGATTATCTGACCCGCGGAAGCGGAGTTTTTGGCCAATAATTTTTACTTTTGTTTTGAACAACGCGGTGCGAGGTATAAGTTATCCTCGCAACCGCGTATTTTCTTAATAGCTTAACGCAATTTGACGTGCTATTATTTTTGGTTTGGTAAGTTCGGTGCAGTTATTATCGTCGGTGACTTTGTAAGTACAACGGTAAAGCTAATTCCAAACATCACATTGGGATGAAGTTTTTGGGTACATTTTCTTTACGTGTGTTCGCCTTGACCACAATTGCTCTTGCCTTATTTTCGGCGGGCTGCATATCCGTCAAGAACCCGGACAAAACGCCTCGTTTACTCAAGGTTGAGGACGCACCGCAATCGCAGCTAATCGGCGAGGTCAACCGGTTTGCACGCGTCGGTTCCATGCGGGCGAAGATGTATCTCAAATTCGAGGACAATTCGTTCGCGGAGTTCGGAAGTAAGGAAGTTTACCGAAGTGCAGATGGTGAGATCGTCGTCCAGCGGCCGGCAAATATTCTAATGAAGGTGCAGGTTCCGGTGATCAAATCGGACGTTGCCCAAATGACATCAGACGGAACCTCGTTTCGCGTAGCGATATTGCAGGACGGCGGCGATGGTAAGTACAAGAAATTTGTAAAAGGCACAAACAATGCCGACTACTCAAAACTTCAGAAGTCGCTGAAATCGGCCGATCTCGATAACGGGCAAAAGATAAAGGAAAGCGTTAACGCGTTCTCAAATCTTCGCCCGCAGCATTTTACGGACGCGATGCTGGTACGGCCGACTGACGCCGCTGATGTGTATGTGCAGAGTACGATCTTTCAGTTGGAAGAAGACTTTACACAATCGAAGAAATCACCGCTTCGCAATGTAATGCGCGGCTACTATCTGCTCGATGAACTCGTCAAACAGGAAGATGGAAGCCTAAAGATCGCGCGACGTTTTTGGTTCGACCGCGTTGGCGGAATTCGGCTGGCAAGACAGCAGATCTTTGACGCTGCCGGCGAGATCGATTCGGACGTGATCTACGGCAAAGAAGGCAAGCTTACCGAAACAGGTGATTATGCGAACCTGCCGCTTGAGATACAGGTAACGCGCCCGAAAGAAAAGTATTCGATGAAGCTCACATATCAAACACCCGAAGCAGTTTCGATCGGCAAGACATATCCGGCTGCAGCGTTTATGCTTCAAAATACATGGGGCCTCGAAGAGTACGATCTCGACAACGAGCTTAAAAAGAAAAATGCCGGACAGCCTGCGACCGAGCCGCCGAAATCCGCAACAAAATTTCAATAAACCCGCCAATGAGCGTCATTTTACGCACCGAAAATCTAACCAAATCTTATAACGTCGGCAAAATGAGCGTGACGGCGCTTCGCGGTGTAAATATCGATATCCAGGAAGGCGAGTTTGTCGCGATCATGGGCCCCTCGGGCTGCGGTAAATCGACACTGCTGCACCTGCTAGGCGGCTTGCTGAGCCCGACGAGCGGGAGCATCATCATCGATGGCGAAGACCTTGCCAAGGTCTCGGACGCGCAGCGAACCGACATCAGGCGACGAAAGATCGGATTCGTATTCCAGCGGTTCAACCTGTTTCCGACGCTGACTGCCGAGGGCAACCTGAAACTCGCTGAAAAGATCCACACCCGCAGCGGCAGCAAGAATTCCGATCGCCGCCGCGAGGTCTTGCGTCTATTGAAACTCGAGGATAAAATGCACCATAAACCGCTCGAACTTTCGGGCGGCGAACAGCAGCGTGTCGCTTTGGCCCGAGCGGTAGTCAATCAGCCGGCGATCATTCTGGCGGATGAGCCGACAGGGAATCTTGATACGGAGAATTCCGAGATCGTGCTCAATATGTTCCGCGACCTTAACAAGGAGTTTAACCAGACGATCATCATGATCACGCATAATCCTGAGGCTGCCGCGGTTTGTTCAAGGACAATACGGATGCGTGACGGACGGGTCGAGAACTAAGAGATGAAGAACGTCGTCCTCTGGAATCACGAACGCGGAAGCTGGCAGTATGATATATTCTGCCTGTTGATCATTGCCTTTATCTTCTTGACTCCTAAGACGTGGTTTGACAAACCTGACAAGGCAACCCAAACCGAGGCTGCGACCGTCATAACAGGGATACAATCGGAAAGGTAGTTTTATGTTCAAAAATATTTCAAATCCAGCAATTTTAAGAAAGGTGATATTTTCGGCCGCGTTTGGCCTGATGGCCGCGGGTTCGGCAATGGCGCAAGGTCCACTTGGGCAGATCCTCAACCGGATGGATGCAAATTACAAAGGGCTGACCTCGCTTAAATCGAATGTGACGATGGTCAAGACCGATTCGGTACTTGGCGAATCGGACACCTACGAAGGTAAGACGAGTTTTTTGCCTGAGAGCTACGCCGGTAAGAAATATGTCCGTATCGACTGGTCCAAGCCTGTTGTAGAGAACATCGTTGTTATAGGCGACAGCTATCAGCTCTTTCGTCCGAAACTCAATCAGGTGATAAAAGGCGAAACAAAAAGTGCAAAAAGCGGAGCCGCAGCCGGCGGGGCGTTGGCGTTCGTCAGTATGTCAAAGGATCAGTTGAAGGCCAATTACAATGTTGTCTATATCGCCGAGGAACAGATCAGTGGCGGCGTCAAGACTATACATCTGCAGCTAACGCCAAAGACCAAAACAAGCTACAAGACCGCTGACCTATGGGTAGACGGCGACGGCATGCCGCGTCAGGCAAAGGTCACGGAAAACAACAATGATACTACCACAGTTCTCTTGACCGGCATCGAGAAAAACACCAAAGTCGATTACGCCTTGTTCAAGCTGGTCCTGCCCAAGAATGTTAAGGTAGTTACGAGCTAGAAAGATCTTTCAGGAAAACAAGATCCCCGGCGTTTCAATCGCGTCCGGGGATTTTCTTTGATTTGAAAACAGGCGGGCCAAAAACTATAATTAAAGGTTTAGCGACGGTGATTATTTTCAGTTATGCCAAAGGCGAGCAGTTTCAGCAGATTTACACGCGGAGTCAAACATACCGTAAAGGCGTTTGCCTCGACGAAGCATCCAGTGCTGGTGCATATTGTACCGATGCGTCGGTGCAATCTGGCGTGTACCTATTGCAACGAATACGACAAAACGAGCGATCCGGTGCCGATCGATGTAATGCTGAAACGGATCGATAAACTGGCGGAATTCGGCTCGTCTGTTATCACCATTTCCGGCGGCGAACCGATGATGCACCCTGAGATCTACGAGATCATTGCACGCATACGGCACCACAGTATGATCGCCGGTTTGATCTCGAACGGCTATTATTTTCAGGTCGATAAGATCAAAAAACTCAACGAAGCAGGGCTCGATTATCTGCAGATCTCGATCGACAACGTGACGCCCGACGACGTTTCGAAAAAGAGCCTCAAGGTTCTCGATTCAAAGCTCGTCAATCTTCGCGACCACGCCAAATTTAAGGTCAACATCAACTCGGTAGTTGGCGGCGGCGTTGCCAATCCCGATGAAGCTTTGGTGATCGCAAACCGCGCTCGCGAACTCGGATTCTCATCCACGGTCGGCGTTATTCATGACGGTGACGGCCTCAACAAAGGCCTGACACCTCGCGAAAAGGAAGTCTACAAGGAGATCAAGAGCAAGGGCCAGAGCTCGTATGCTCGCTGGAACTGGTTCCAGGATGAGCTCGTCGACGGCGGCGAATACAAGTGGCGATGCCGTGCCGGTTCAAGGTATCTTTACGTGGACGAAGGCGGAATTGTCAGTTGGTGTTCGCAGCAGCGTGGTACGCCGGGCATTCCGCTGCTCGAATATACTCATGCCGACATGCACCGCGAATACAAC
>CAZVDM010000103.1:8461-12576 GCA_964625555.1 uncultured Chloracidobacterium sp. | reverse complement strand
ATACCGCAACCGGGAACTTGAAACAACTGACCAACAGCAAGATCGGAAAGATCTTCCGGCTTGGCTGGCTTGCCGATGGCACCGGTCTGATCGCCATCACCAGCTCGGTGAACCGCGCATGGGGAAAGATGTGGCATGTCAGCTACTCGGACGGAGCCCTGTCCGAGATCACCAGAGACCATCAGCAATACGCGAGTGCGCTCAGCCTATCGGATGACGCGCGTTCCGTATTGACCGTCGAGGTAAATGCCGAAAGCAATATTTGGACGTCGCCTTCGGACCGCCTGTCCGATCTGACCCAGACAACATTTGGCAGTCTCGGTAGACAGGACGGATGGTTTGGACTCGATATTTCTGACGACGGCCGTATCTTATATACCGCCAAAAATGGGTTGTACGCGGCGCTTTGGCTAAAGGACGGCGAAGGCCGCGATGCCAAACAACTCACACCGGCCGATGCACTCGATTTCAATCCGAGTTTTTCACCAAACGGAGAATTTGTCGTGTTTGATTCCGATCGTTCGGGAGCATCGGAAATTTGGCGCGTTCGCCTCGATGGCAGCGATCTTACCCAACTTACCCGAGACGGCAATAATACGAATCCCAGTTTTCTTGCGGATGGTCAGACCATCGTCTATCGGCATGGCGATGCCAACGACGCCTCGCTTCGTCGTGTTTCGATGACCGGAGGTGACGCTGCGGTTCTTTCGGAGAACGGCTGTTGGAGCCCGCGCGTCTCGCCAAACGGCGAATCCGTTGCCTGCGGGCGCAAAATTAGCGGTCAAAATGTTGTCGCGATCGTCTCTGCGTCGACGGGCGAACAACTAAAGCAGTTCTCAGTACCGGAAACGTTCAATTTTGATCTCGGCGGCATTCGCTGGACACCGGACGGGCGTTTTATCTGTTATAGAGATTGGACTTACGGAATTTGGCGGCAATCCGTCGATGGCGGCCAGCCGCAGCGGATCGAAGGCCTGCCCGAAGAGAAATTCTACCAATACGTCTGGTCCCGCAACGGAAAACGATTTGTGCTGACGCGCGGCCGCGAATTGAGGGATGTAGTTCTGCTGAGCCGCAACTAGCTTCATCGTCTCGCGTAATACATCCCGATATTTGCGAGCCTCGCGGCGTTTTCGCGGTCGAGCCATGAGAATCTTTCCAAAGCGAGCGGGATGATGTCGTTCTCGTGTATCTTTCCGTCGAGTTCCTGTGTCGCGAGGTCGTAGATGTAATATTCGGCTTCGCGTGAGAGCTTGGTGAGTTCAGCGATCTCGTCGTCTGATAGCTCCGGAAAGAGCCGCAAGATCCGGTCATTGATCGGTTTCCCGTAATTTTCGCCCCATTCGGTCGTGAGTTTTAGGGCGTGGTTGAGCAGTTCGTCTGAAAACGCGTCGCCGCGTCGGTGCGGTTTCACGGCAACTGCCGGGATCGGGATCTCGGGAATGTCCGTTCCGCCGGAAGTCAAACGTTCGCTTCCGACGATGTCCGCATATCGGTCGGCGAACTGTTTTGGAAAGAACTTGATAAACGTCATCCGCAGCGGATCGCGCGCCGGGACTTCAAAGATCGCCTCGTAAAAACCGGGCCGCAAATGCCCAATGTGGAGCCGGTAGCTGCCCTCGACCGTCGGTGACTCGTACCTGTCAGCCTGCCATCCGTGTAAACGGTCGTTCACGGTCACCGACAAGATCTCACGTATTCCGACCGCGATCGGCACCTCGATAACCTGGTAATGCAGCGTTTGATCGACGACAATTTGTTTGACATCGCCGGTCGACACCGACGTCACGACAACCGGACATTGCCCGGGCGGAACGTTCTCCGCAAATTCAGGGCATCGCAAAACATCTTCGCTGTCGACAACGACCTCGCTGCCGTCTCCTTTGTCGGGAATCCGAAGTGTGTCGCTTTCCGCGAGTTCGAACAATGTGCCTTCGTCAAAGATCCTGCCCGTTCTTAGAAAATATAGACTGTACGATTCCGGCATATGCAGATCAAGACCTCTAAGTGAGCCAACCTAAACATAAGACAGCAAAGGACGAACTCAAAACCGAGAGTGAAATTTTCGTTGACCATTTTGGACGAATAGGTCTATACTCCACAGAATATCCGACACTTCCATAGAGATCTTCGTCCGAACCGTTTAGGAGGAGCAAAATGTCTCGTTTGCCTGTTCGTTTCCGATCTGCTGCTGTTCTCGTATTTGTACTCGTATTTGCAGCGGCCGCAGCGGTCCGGTTCAGACCGAGCTACGCTGCATTTGTGACCGCAAACGATGCCGGCGGTGACGTCGAACGACGAGTCGAGCCAAACATCGACCGGACGGACGATGGTGTACGGCCGCCCTTTTTTGTACCGGAACAATATTTTATTACAAATCCCGGCGGATTTCTGACGGGGCCGGCGGATGGCAAACCGCTGGAAATTGCACTCGATTACCTGAACACGAACGCCGGCAGGTTTGCATTAACTAATGCCGATCTGGCTGAAGCCAAGGTTACCAGCATATACCGCGACGAAGACACCGGCGTCACACATATCTATTTGAGGCAAATGGTATCGGGACTCGAGGTCGTACAGGCCGACCTGAATATACATATCACCAAAAAGGGCGAGGTGATCTGCGTCGGCGGCGGATTTGTTCCCGGCCTTACGGCGCTGTCCGAAGCGGGCGGTCTGCTGCGAAGACCTTATTTGCCAGCTGACGAAGCCGTGCGCCGAGCCGCAGCGATCCTTGTCCTGACGCCGAACTCCGATCCGGAGATCATCAGCGAGACCGACAATGGCGAAAAACTCGTTATTGCCGCCAAAGGTGTCTCGCTCGACGACATAAGGGCACAATTACATTACGTTCCAACGGAAAATGGCTCTGCAAGATTGTCCTGGGGCCTGATCGTCCGCACTCCCGACGGCCAGCATTGGTATGACATGAGTATCGACGCTGAGACCGGCGAGCTTGCCTCGCGGTCCGATTGGATCGACAGCGAAACCTATACAGTTGTGGCGATGCCGAGTGAGCATCCGAATGACGGATTTATTCGGACGGTTGCCAATCCGGCGGATGCGGCGGCTTCGCCCTTTGGCTGGCACGATACGAACGGCGTCGCCGGAGCTGAATTTACCGATACGCGAGGTAACAATGTCGATGCCCATCTCGACCGCAATGCCGATGACGTAGCCGATCCCGGATCGCGCCCGGACGGCGGAGCCTCGCTCGACTTTAACACTCCGTTCGACCCGACGCTGACGCCGCTGCAAAATGCCGTTCCGGCCGTGACCGACCTCTTTTACTGGAACAATATCCTCCACGACGTTCACTACCAATATGGGTTTACGCCCGCCGCAGGCAATTTTCAGACGAACAATTACGGCCTCGGCGGTCTTGGGAGCGATGCAGTTCAGGCCGATGCCCAGGACGGCAGCGGTGTCAATAATGCGAATTTCGGTTCGCCTGCAGACGGTTCTGCACCCCGGATGCAAATGTTCGAATGGACGGCGGCCAATCCCGATCGCGACAGTGACATGGACGGCGGGATAATTGCTCACGAATACGGCCATGGTGTATCAACCCGGCTGACCGGCGGACCGGCCAATCCGAACGCTCTAAATAACATCCAGAGCGGCGGTATGGGCGAGGGCTGGAGCGATTTTCACGCACTGATGTTCACTCAGCGTCCGGCGGATACAATACTCGGCAGTTATGGTATCGGTACATACGCGCTCAATCAGCCTCCAAGCGGCACCGGGATACGTGTCTATCCGTACAGCTTTGACAAGACTATCAATCCGATCGAATTTGATTCATATGGAACGACGGGAACAACCACGTACGGTCTGGCCCGCAGCACATTGGTTCATCGTTCCGGTACAGTGTGGAACACCACTCTGTGGGATATGAACTGGCTTCTGATAGACAAATACGGCTTTGACGGCGACCTCTACACCGGCTGGACGGGAGCCGGTGCCGGCGGTGCGGGCAACAAGCTCGCGATGCGCTTGGTGATGGACGGTTTGAAACTGCAGCCGGCGAATCCGTCGTTCGTTCAGGCCCGCGACGCCATTTTGGCGGCTGATACCGCACTCACGGGAGGAGTGAATCAGTGCGAGATCTGGCG
>CAZVDM010000103.1:0-8361 GCA_964625555.1 uncultured Chloracidobacterium sp. | reverse complement strand
GATGCTGATACGGCACGCTACACGATCAGCGGTATAAATACCGAAATGCCGATAAACATCAGCCTCGATGCATTGAAGCTGACCGATGCATTCGGCAACCCGAACAACGGTTTTATCGGAGCGTACCAAAGCGATATTGGAACTGTAGCGTTCCCGTCCGTTCTGACGGCCGGCGAGCCGGTCGGCTCGTTGATCTACGAGGGCGACTACACTGCGACAGTCGGACTTGCCGGCGACACGGATAATTTCACGCTCGATCTCGATGCCGGACAGAAGCTGGGAGTGCTGATTACGCCGGGCACAACGTCGCTGCGTCCATCGATAACGGTCACCGGCCCGGGCGGGACAAATGTGACCAACTCAGCCGCAGCCGCAGGCGGCGTCGCTCAGCTGCAAAACATTCCGGTAACAGTTGCCGGCACTTATACATTATCGGTTGGCGGAGCGGCCTCTACCACAGGCGGCTATACGATTTCGGCTGCGCTAAACACAGACCGCGAATCCGAATCGGACACTGGTACACCAAACGACACGCTTGGTGCGGCACAGGACCTCACACCGGCGTTCACAACGCTTGCAACGGGTGCCTCGCGGGCGTCTGTCCGGGGACATAGCGAAGAGGCCGGAATTTCCGAAACAGAACCAAACGGCACGACCGCGACGGCAAATACGATCTCATCTGCAACGTCCGTACCGATAAACCTATATCAACTCGGGATTGCAGGATCAATAAGTGTAAGCACCGACACCGATTACATAAACATCGGGCAACTGCAGACTGGCGACGTTATCACGGTGACCGAATCAGGTTCACCGTCCGGTCGGGGCGCAAATACCGATACGTTTGTTTACCTCTATCGGGCGGGCAGCGGAACGGCGGTTATCAGCAGCGACGACGACGGCCCGGGCACAGATTCGCTCATTCACCGCTTCACCATCGTCACGACCGATACCTATTACGTTCGTGCCGACAGATTTGGCGCCGCTGATACGGGTACTTACCAATTAGGAATATTCCTTGAGAACACCGGCACTGCCCCGACCACTGGCGGTACCTTTACGACAGAGGTCGAGCCGAACGATTCGACCGCTGCGGCGAACAATGCATCCGGAGCATGGCGGGCGGTCAATTATCTATACAGCGTCTCCGGAACCATTACTGCTGGCGATACAGATATCTACGCGTATCAATTTACAGCGGGTGATGTCGTGTCGTTAACGGCAACAGCCGGTGCGGGCCTTAGCCCCCAATCGGCTCTCCTCAACTCCGCCGGGACGGCGATCGCAACCGAGGACGGCACCGGCTCGACAGGCGGATCCGGCGGCAAGTCGCCTCTTTACGGCTATGTCATTCCGACGACCGGTACCTATTACCACCGCGTCCAGCCGCAGGCGGGAACGGGAACCTACACCGCCGACGTCTATCTTTCGACGACAGCAGCCGTGCCGCTGCTGCCTCCGTCGAAAGATCTTTATTCGATGGGTCTCACTGCCGGCCAGCTCGCCAGTGTCGGGCTAAAGAACATCGGGATTGGCGATCTCGATATCGCGATACTTGACAGCGGCGGTGCGGTGGTCGCGACCGGAGTCGCCGGGGCAACGAACCTCGACGAATCGATAAGCAACTATGCGGCGCCATCGCCCGGCACATATTACATTCAGGTCACCGGCGGCGGCAATATCGATTATCGCGTTTTGGTAACAACAGGAGCAGCTCTTGACGCCGAGCCGAACGATTCGTTCGCCACCGCCCAGCCGATAACCGGAGCCAAAGGCGTGGCCGGTTATACCGCCGACAGTGATTATTACAGCTTCGCCGTAAACAGCGGCCAGGGAATATTGCTAATTACAAATACGCCGGGTGACGGCCCAAACCTGCCAGGCAATACGCTCAACCCGAAACTCGAACTCTATAATCCGTCAGGAACGCTCGTCGCGTCGGGCCTTGTACTTGCCGACGGCCGCAACGAACAGATCTCCGTTACGGCTGCTGCCACGGGCAATTACCGTGTCAGGGTGATCGCCGAAGATTCGCTCGTACCAACGGCGGGTGAATATTTCACATCTTTGCAACTCTATGTGCCGACTGCCGCCGGTGTTTCGGTATCGGGCCGCGTTACAACGCCTGAGGGTAACGGCCTGAGAGGTGCTGTCGTGACATTGACCGATGAACAGGGCAATTCGCGGTCGGCTGTCACCGCCGCCTTTGGCTATTTCCGATTCGAAGATGTTACGGCCGGCGAAAATTACCTCGCGACGGTCCAATCGAGACGCTACACGTTTGCACCGCGGTTGATCGGCCTGACTGACGAGATCACCGATCTCGATTTTGTACCTATCGAATAGTTTACGGTTAGATTTCGTTGGCATTACGATCTAAGATTAGATCGAATGCGAATACTGATCGTAAAGCTGAGCAGTATCGGCGACATCGTTCATGCGATGCCGGCGGCGGCCGAAAAATTGATTGAATATCAACTCGACCAGATGATAAGCTTATGGAACTATGAGTACGGTATCGGAACTTCTGAGTGAAGAAACATTATCTTTGATCGAGACCAAAGCGCGCCGGCTCGGCTTGTCTCTGGATGACTATCTGCTTCGATTGCTACCAGCAGATGTTAAAGAGGTGGCATTGCGCTCGGGAGGACAGAATGACGATTTTGAGGCCGATATGGCCGAGTTTGCCAGCCACGCTGCAGGCCTGCCACAAGCGCTGTCGCGTGAAGACATTTATTTTGACCACGATTGATGTCCTATCTTTTTGACACAAACTGCTTCGTCCGGCTCACGGAGGAGCAAAGTCCGCACCGCATCATCGTCCTCGCCGCTATCAGGAAACTTCGCTCGGAAGGCCAAAGACTCTACTGCACACCACAGGTTCTGGCTGAATTTTGGAACGTTTCCACCCGTCCGGCCTCGGCAAGGGGCGGACTCGGCCTGACTACGGAACAAACCGAACGTAAGGTTTCAATTATCGAGAAATATTTCGAACTGCTTCCGGACGATCTGTCGACGTTTCTGTATTGGCGAAAACTTGTCTTTGAACTAGACATTTCGGGTGTGCAGGTACATGATGCGAAACTTGTCGCTTCGTTAATTCCCCATAAGATCGAACATCTTGTTACGCTAAATATTAAAGATTTTCAACGGTTTCCCAATATCTCAGTTATCGACCCTCGCGACATTTGATCTCATCGACTTACCGAACTGCCGTTTTCCAACTAAAATAGTCTCAATGCGAATACTGATCGTAAAGCTGAGCAGTATCGGCGACATCGTTCATGCGATGCCGGCGGCGGCGGCGATGAGGCGTGCACTGCCGGAGGCGGAATTGTCGTGGGTTGTGGAGGCGAGGTCGGTAGAGATCCTGCGCGGGGCGTGGATGACCGGCGTTGACCGTCCGCTCGTCGACCATTTGATCGAGATCGACACGCGTTCGATACGCAGCGAGAAGAATGTTGAAAAGATCCTGCCCGAGATCTCGCGGCAGGCAAAGTCGATCAGGCAACATAAATTCGACATCGCGATCGACTTTCAGGGACTGATCAAATCCGGTGCGATCGCCAAGATCTCGGGCGCCAAACAGCGTTGGGGATTTTCACGTAAAGATCTGCGTGAGAGTGCAAGCCGGTTATTTCTAACAGATACGGTCAAGATCGAGCCGAAAACACACATCATCCGGAAACAGCTTCGGCTCGCGTCGCAGGCGCTTGGATTTGCGTATGACGATACTCATCTCGAATTTCCGATCGGCACGAACGATGAACATGTGGGCGAGGCCAACGAGATCATCGCTCATTCGGGCGAAGTCTTTGCCTTGCTGAATCCGGCCGGCGGTTGGGTGACAAAGCTGTGGCACGCCGAAAAATATGGAGCGCTCGCCGACCGAATATACAAAGAAACCGGCATGATCTCGATCGTCGCGACCGCCCCGAACGAGATCGAGCTTGCCCGCACAGCCGCAGCCAACAGCCGCTCGGGAACGCTAATTCTCACGCAGCCTAGCCTTAAGGGATTTTACGAACTGGCAAAACGAGCGAGCGTTTATGTCGGCGGCGACACCGGCCCGACGCACATCGCAGTCGCCGCCGGTGCACCGGTCGTCGGCCTTTTTGGCCCGACCGAATGGTGGCGAAACGGCAGCCTCACGCCCGGCGACATCTGCGTCGAACGCACTGATATTTCTTGTCGAATAGATTGCCATCGCCGCACTTGCGACAAATGGATCTGCATGGATTCCGACGTCGAAACGGTAATGGCGGCTGTTTTCCAACGGATCTCGGCGGGTATTCCGGCCGCGGGCGCTTCATAAAATAGCGGCCTCCGTTTACCGTTCATTCCGAACATTGCGAACATTGCGTGCTTTGCGTGAGAAAACGCCGGTTTCCCGCAAAGCACGCAAAGTAGACGCAAATCAGAAAATGCTAACTCGAGATCAAGCCTCTCGTCTGTGCAGAACCGAACAGGCGCGGAATTGATTTTTCGGATATAATTTAGCCGTAGCGGTTGCTTAGCGGCAACTGTATATTGGAAGTCCGCCTCTAAATAGGTTGGTGACGTTTCGAGCTCAATTGATATGCTGTCGATTTTTAGGATCTCGATATTAATATTCGTAGCGGCGTTCTCGTTTGTCAGCGCTTCGGCACAGCCGGAGAAGGCCGCAAAGCAGCTCCCGTTCGCTTCCGGTGAGACGCTTACATACGAAGGCAAGATCAGCCGTCTGCTGATCTCTATTTCGATCGCGGACATTGTGTTTACCGCCGATCAAGTGCCCGATTCGACAAATTACCGCATTCGCGCCAAAGCTACATCTAAGGGCACACTTCTCAAACTGTTCGGGTTCAGCTTTCTCCAGGACTATGAGTCGATAGTTGATTTTACGAACCAACGCGTTATTAAAACGACCAAACACGACGTTCAAAAAGAGCGTGTCCGCGACAGCATCGCCGATTTTGATTACACGCAGCGGCGTGTCAGCTATACCGAAACAGATCCAAATGACGCGAACCGGCCGCCCCGCCGCATTGCCTCGGCGATCGAAGCACCGATGTACGACCTTGTGACCGGCATCTACTCGATCCGGCCGATGAAGCTCGCGGTCGGGCAGAGCTTTGACGTCTCGCTCAGCGATTCCGGCCTTGTTTACGAAGTTCCGGTCCGTATAACCAAACGCGAGCGGCAAAAGACGATCTTCGGCAAGGTCTGGTGCTGGCGCCTTGAGCCCGTGATCTTCGGCAAAGGCCGCCTCATCGAGCAAAAGGGAAATATGATCATCTGGCTCATGGATGACGACCGCAAAATACCTGTCCGAGCCCACATCAACACGACCTACGGCGAAGTAGATGTCCGGCTGCGTCTGGCGAGCAAGTAACCTCGATTTAACACTCAAATTTCTAATAAACCTTGTAACTTTCTTCACAAAGTCGCATAATGTACGTTGCGGAATATTGTGTTATGAAGACAAAGGTTGCAAAGAGTAAGAAAGTAAACGAAACAGCGGCATTGATCGAGACCGATCCGTTCGCTACGGCTGTCGAAGAAACGAGCGTAAAAAAGCGGACGACCAAGAAAGCGGCCGCTACGGCAACGACAAATGCCGTCGTCGAAACGCCGAAAAAGGCAGCACGCAAAACTGCAAAAACGGTGACGCTCGACCCGTTCGCCGAAAAAGCCGTCGAAGCAGTAACTTCGTCGCCTGTCAAAAAACGCTCAACCAAAAAGCAAAGCTCCCCTCCTTACGAAGGAGGAGTGGCAGCCGCTTCGGCTGACGCGCGTGGTCTCTCCGCAATAGCTAAGACAAGCAAAAAGACACCAAAGGCGGCCGCGAAGAAAGCAGCCAAAAAACCAAACCTCGACATCACCGCAGAACTCGCAGCGACCGAGCCGCACGTCCAACTTTCGCCTGTCTTCAAGGCTCTCGCCGACGTGACCTTGCCCGAGCTTAAACGCGAAAACCGTGCCCGTCTTCAGATGCAGACGCCGACGCGTTTGTATTTTTACTGGTCGGTCCGTGAAAATCCGTGGCACACGCTGCGAAACGTTTTCGGCGACGACCTCGGCAGCTACACACTCGTCGTCAAGCTGATCGATACCAAAACCGGCCGCGAAGAGATCAAACAATGCGAAGCCGAGGGCAACTGGTGGTTCGATGTCGAACCGGACGGGGAATACCAAGCCGAGATCGGATTTTACGCCCCAAACCGTCCGTATTTTCGCATCGTCTATTCGAACACGATCTCGACTCCGCGTCGTTCGCCCAGCCCGCGCGCCGCGACCGAATCGGACTGGACCGTTTCGGCAAACAAGTTTGCCGAGGTGCTCGATGTCGCCGGATTTTCGCGTGATGCGTTTGATGTCGCGATGGCGGGTGACGATGTTGCGGCCTCGTCGGACGCTTCGCACACAGCATTTACGCGGCTCGTCGGCAACAACGACAACGACCTACGAGGCATCGCCGCCGAAGAGATCCGCTACGCCCTCGTCGCCCTCGCATCAGGAACGACGCTCGAAGAACTCCGTTTCCGCATCAGCCCCGCGCTCTTCGCGATACTCCAGGCAAACGCCGCAAACATTGAGGCAGGCCGTGCAATGTCCGCCCTGACCGAGTATTTCGACATCGACGAGACCGAGTGGACCGAAGAACAATTCGGCCCCGCCGTTTACGGAGCCAGCCTCGTCAATTTTCCGCGAACACTAAAAACAAAGGTGCTCTCGCCGAAATACGCTCCGCGATACAATCCGGTCAGCTCGCACAGCATTCGTTAGTGTCTTAACTTTGCGGCCTCCTTTGCGAACTTTGCGGCTTTGCGTGAGAAAAATTTCGTTTCACGCAAAGACGCCAAGAACGCAAAGTAAACGCAAAGTAATAAGAACCTAGACAACGCAAAATCAGGATATCCCTGTGAGGCCTTAATGATATGCAGCAAATCGAGATCTCACCGACGGACTATCATCAGCTTCAAGACGAAACGTTGTTACTCTACATGGGTGACAACACCGACGATCCGACCGAAGCGGCCATCGCCGATCTACGGGAAGACGAGTCTGAGGCGTGGGACAGCATTCGTTAGTCGTTCGTTGTTCGTTGTTCGTGGTTCGTTGCTATAATCATGCAAGCAACCAACGACGAACAACGAACGACGATCGATTATGCCGACAGGATACTTCAGCCTCATTTTACACGCTCATTTGCCGTTCGTACGGCATCCGGAATATCCTGAGTTTCTTGAGGAAGACTGGCTGTACGAGGCGATCACCGAGGTTTATCTTCCGTTAATTTTCATCTTTCAGACGCTTCACGAAGCCGGCGTCAAGCCGCGTCTCGCGATGAACGTCTCCCCGCCGTTGTGCGAAATGCTCGCCGACGAGCTGCTGCAGACGCGCTACACGGCACATCTTGAGAACTTGCTTGAGCTCGCGAAAAAAGAGCTGGTCCGCACGCAAACCGAATCGCACGAGTTTCAGGACGTTGCAAAGATGTACGTCGAAAACCTATCGTCGTCGCTCGATCTGTGGAACAACCGTTACAATCGCAATCTGATAAACGCCTTTCGCGAACTGCAGGACGAAGGCGTCATCGAGATCATTACATGCTGTGCGACGCACGGCTTTATGCCGCTAATTTCGACGATCGAATCGCGACGAGCACAGGTGCAGATCGCTGTCGCAAATTATAAAAAACATTTCCATCGCCAGCCTCGCGGCATCTGGCTTGCCGAGTGTGCGTATGAGCCGGGCGTCGAAGACCTGCTCAAAGACAATGGCATCGAATATTTTATAAGCGACACGCATGCAATACTTTACGGCGATCCGCGGCCGCGTTTTGGCGTTCATGCTCCGGTCGTCACGCCGAATGGAACTGCCGTTTTCGCACGCGATGTCGAGACGAGCCAACAGGTTTGGTCGGCCGAGATCGGCTATCCGGGCAACGATCTTTATCGCGAATTTTACCGCGACATCGGCTGGGATGCGCCGCTCGATTACCTAAAACCGCACCTTCACGCCGACGGCAGCCGCCGCCATCTCGGCCTAAAATATCACCGCATCACCGGCCGCGACGTGCCGCAAAATCACAAACAGCCGTACATTCCGTCGCTTGCGCGTGAGAAAGCCGCCGAGAACGCGATGCACTTCATCGGCGAACGCATCAAACAGGCGCATCTTCTGCGCGAGACGTTCGAAGGCCATCCGCCGCTCGTCGTATCTCCTTATGACGCAGAGCTTTACGGCCACTGGTGGTTCGAAGGGCCGCAGTTCATCGATTTCTTTTTCAAAAAGATCCACTTTGACCAGAACGATATCCAATGCATCACGCCCGGCGATTTTCTCGACAGCGGCCTGCCCATCCAGGTCCAACAG
>CAZVDM010000102.1:8576-12765 GCA_964625555.1 uncultured Chloracidobacterium sp. | reverse complement strand
GTCCGCAACCAATGACGCCGCCGCACCGAGACCGGCGATCTGATGTGCCGCTTCGGTCCCGGCTCGCCGTCCGTTCTCCTGTCCGCCACCGATCAATGAGGAAGGCAGGGCGATACCGTTTCGTATGTACAACGCCCCAATGCCCTTTGGAGCATAAAATTTATGCCCCGAGATCGACATCATATCGATCTGCGTCGATTTGAGGTCGATCGGCATCTTGCCCGCAGCGTTGACGCCGTCGCTGTGAAAAAGCGCTTCCGAACTTGCCTTGACGATCGCAGCGGCTTCGGCGACAGGAAAGATGACGCCCGTTTGATTGTTTGCCGTCATTATCGAAACGATCGCAGTGTCCGGCCGAAGTGCGTTTTCCAGCTCACCAAGATCAAGCTCACCTTGCTCATTGACGCCGAGCCAAGTGACCTCGCAGCCTCTCTTTTCCAACTTTTCGCACATTTTCCGCACGGCTTCGTGTTCGACCGCTGTCGTCACAATGTGCCTTTTGGCGGGCTGTAATTCGAGTGCTCCAAGGATCGCCCAGTTGTCACTTTCAGTGCCGCCCGACGTAAATACTATTTCGCCCGCATCGGCGGCACCAAGCATTTCAGCGACCTTTTCGCGGGCCTGCACGATCGCCATACGGGCCTGTGTAGCGGCCGCATGGCCCGACGACGGATTGCCGAATTCCCCGGTCAGAAACGGCTTCATCGCATCAAAAACCTCTTGAGCAACCATTGTTGAGGCGTTGTTGTCAAAATAGATCATCTCTCCACTCACTTACGCGCAGTTTACGTTTTTATAATTTAACATTTACAATCATAAATATCTTGAACGCAATACTTACGATCACAGAACCGAACGGGCGCACATGGGAACTGGGCGTCACGGCCGGCCGCGAATACACAATCGGTCGTGCAAAGGAAAACGACATCGTTCTAAACGACCGCCGTGTCTCGCGAAAGCACGCCTTTTTGACCAGTGACAGCAGCGGTTTCCGACTCAATGACGGATATTTTGAGAATGGAACACTTGTCCGCAGCGTCAACCGTGTCTTCGTCAACGGCTCGCCCCAGCTCGAAAAATTACTGTCGAACGGCGACATTATTACGATAGGCGAGAGCACTCTTGCCTTCAAGCAGCTCGCCCTATCGACATCGGAAAAATCGTCGTTGTCGAGCCCCGTGCCGATCGGCATCAAATACGACGACGCGCCGCTCGGACACACGATGGTCCAGATGTCGGCCAAGGAGATCATCGGACGGCAATCGCATCTCTCGATCGAGTCCGGAGAGGCAACGGCTGAGGAGATAAAGGACCTTCGCCGCAAGGCAAAGATCCTCGACCTGCTATACGAAATGAGTAAAACGCTCGGTACCGTCTTTGATCTCGAGCAGATCTTCGAAAAGGCGACCGATCTGATCTTTCGCGGAACTCCGGCCGATCGCGTCATTGCTCTGCTCGCGGACGAAACCGTAGACGGCAAGATCCTCAGCTACAGCCTTTATCAGATCGGAGCGAAAACGCGTGACGAGAGCATCGCTCAACTGGGCGAAAAACTTACCGTCAGCCGCACCATCACTCAAAAGGTGATGACCGACAAGATCGCCATTCTCTCGCAGGACGCCAAGACCGATGCTCAATTTCATGGCGCCGAATCGATCGTTTCACAAGGCGTACGCTCCACAATTTGTGCACCTTTGCTCACGCAATCGAATGTTCACGGAGTTGTCTACGCCGACCGCCTCGATCCGTTTGCAGCATTTACGTCCGACCATCTCGAACTGATCAGTGCCGTGGCTGCCCAGACCGCCGTGACGGTCGAAACGGTAAAAGCGCACAAACGCTTGGCACGCGAAGAGGTAGCGCGTGCAAATTACAGCCGTTTTATGCCGGAATATGTCGTAAAGCAGATGCTGGATAACCCGGATTCGTTCAAGCTCGGAGGCGTCAATCAAACTATTACAGTGCTGTTTGCCGATATCCGCGGCTTTACGTCATTGAGCGAACGCGCGAATCCCGAAAAGGTCGTCGGCCTGCTCAACCGTTATTTCACTGCGATGACCGACATCATTTTTGCCCATGGCGGAACTCTCGATAAATACATCGGTGACGGTATGATGGCTCTTTTCGGAGCACCAACAGCGACGCCCTCCGACCCTGTGAATGCGGTAAAGGCTGCAGTTGCGATGCAAAAGCGGATCCAGACGCTGAATAGCGAACTCGCCGCCGAGGGTTTTTCATCGATCCAGGTCGGCATCGGCCTCCACACCGGCGAAGCGACCATCGGCTATATCGGATCGGACAAGCGATCTGAGTACACCGCGATCGGCGACACCGTAAACCTCGCGGCCCGCCTCGAATCCAATGCCATCGGCAATCAGATCCTCATGAGCGAGGCAACTCAGACTGCCGCCGGCAACATCTTTCCCGTGACGCCTCTGCCTCCGCTCACGGTAAAAAACCGCTTGCAGCCGGTACAGTTGTTTGAGTTAAAATGGAATTGAAACTAGTGGAATCATTTGCAGATTAAGATTATACTTTTGGCAACCCCATCTTTATGTTGAAGATCTCGTCGCTCAAAAAACTTGTCACAGATTCGATGGCGATCGATCTCGGTACGGCGAGCACGATAATCGCGGTCAAAGGCCGCGGTGTCGTGCTCGATGAACCGTCGCTCGTCGCGATCAACGAGCTGAACGAGGAAATAGTCGCCTTTGGACATGAGGCATTTGAGATGACCGGCCGCGAGGGTCGCGACGTTGTCGTCCGCGCACCTCTGATCGGCGGTGTGGTCGGAGATTTTGAACGCACCAAAAAGATGCTCCAGCACTTTGTCAAAAAGGCGAGGTCCGGAGGATCGAACATATCTATCCAGGCTGTCATGAGCATGGTCTCTGACGTCACGCATGTCGAACAGCGGGCACTCGTCAATGCCGCCGATTCGGCCGGTATCGGAAAGGTTTACATGATGGAAGAAGGCCTCGCCGCCGCATTCGGTGCCGGGGTTTTGCCTAATGACCGCCGGGCTTCGGCTATCGTCGATATCGGCGCCGGAACGACAAATATCGCGATCGTTGCCAAAGGAGCGGTCGTCCACTCGACCTCTGACCGTTACGGAAGCAATGAGATAAACGAGGGCCTCGCCACGCATGTTCGCCGCCATCGCGGCCTTCAGGTCGGCGAAGAAACGACCGAGTTGCTCAAGACCAAATTTTCGTCGACATTCCTGCCCGAAGATCTATCGAGATCTATCGAGATCCGCGGCCGCGATGTTCAGACCGGCGGCCCGGGCGCTGTCGAGATCACAGCGGGCGAAGTTTACCCGATCGTCGAAGGTATTGTCCGTAAAATTGCCCTGCGCGTTAAGGACACACTGACCGAGCTTCGTCCCGAAGTTGCCGCCGACATCTATGACCGCGGAGTGATACTGACCGGCGGCGGGGCTTTGCTTGAGGGCATTGACCAATATCTGCGTGAGTTTATCAAACTTCCGGTCACGATCGCCGAAGAACCGCGTTATGCCACGGTCAATGGCCTGTTAAAAATGTTCGACGACCCCAAACTCCTCGAACGCGTCACCCGCAACGAACTCGGCGTCCTTCAAAATGCCGAGATGCCGTACGAGGTTTAGGTAGTTCTGCTTAGACTGCGGCCTTCAATTTACGCTATTACTGCCGAAGGATTATGCTATCCTATGCCCGTTAGTTTCAGGGCTGCCCATGCAATTTTTAGACTACATGCCGACGATCTCGACGCTGCGGAATGTCCTCGACATTACGCTCGTTTTTATCATCGTGTATGTCGTTCTAAAACTCCTTCGCGGAACGCGTGCGGTGCCGACGGTCGTCGGAATGGTGATATTGGCGTTGCTTTACTGGTTCGCCCTCGCCCAGGACCTCTCGACGCTCGAATTTGTTCTGCGGTATGCCGTCGTTTACATTGGTATCGCGATCATTGTTTTGTTTCAGTCTGAGATCAGGCAAGCCCTCATCTATTTTGCAAACCGGTTTCGCTTTCCGATCCTCAAACGCCAGCGTTCACAGTTCGGCGGCAGCGTCTACGACGAGATCGTACTTGCAGTTACAACTCTTGCATCTGAGAAGACCGGAGCCCTGATCGTCATCGAGCGAAATATCGGACTCCGGAATTTTATTGACGCCGGCGTTCAGATGGACGCCAGGCTCAGCTACGA
>CAZVDM010000102.1:7133-8476 GCA_964625555.1 uncultured Chloracidobacterium sp. | reverse complement strand
ATCGCCGTTACGATCGAGGCGATCGAGGAACGCGAGATCGCTGTAAAGGCCGTAATGGACGGCGCACCCGAGACCGGATTTGAGGTCTATGGCGAACCGACCACGCTGCCGCAAAAGGTAAAGGTCCGCGGCCCTGCGAGCATTGTAAATGCGATCGATCAGCTTTTGACCGATAAAATACCGCTCAAGGGACGCCGCGAAGATTTTACTGCCCGTCAAATTCCGGTAACCGTTGCTAACAACAAGGTTACTATCTACAACACGGTCGTCGATGTTTTTGTCCGCATCGGCGAGAAACGCGCCGAACGTCAGATCTCAATACCTATTCCCGGCCAGCCCGGCAAGGTCGCTACTGCGATACTCTACGGCCCGAAAACAGCCCTTGCCAAGATCAAGCCATCAGATATAAAGGTTGACGTCGTTCGGGATGAAAATGGTATTGACGTTCCGAAATTTGAACTTCCGCCTGAAATAGAGATCAGGGAACCAAGGATCAGATAAGCTGCACTAGCGCTCACGTTAGGTCTGGGTCAATAGATCTTGAAACTGTACTGGATCGTCCTGACGACCGAGACGGGCTTGCCGTCTTTCGTCTGCGGTTCAAATCTGATCTGCTTTGCGGCCGCGATCGCATTCCTATCGAGGCTCGGATCCAACCCTTTTAATACCAGCACCATTTCGACCCGTCCGCTCGCACCAAATAATACCGCGATCGTGATAGTGCCCTGAACGCCACTCATCCGGGCACTATCTGTGTAAGCTGCGCGCGGTTTTGACACGATCTTGAGAGGCGTGACGCCGGGCTCGGGCGGCAGAGGCAGTTGGCCAGGAACGAACGGTTTGCGGTTCTTGTAATAATCGACAAATGCCTGCAGCGGTTCGAGCATTTTTACGATCCGGTTATGATTCGGATTGCTTCTGCTCGCCTCTTCGCCCTTTTTCAGGATCTCAAATGCTTTCTGCAATTCAATTGAAACATTCAGATCGTCTTCGCCTTTCTCCATTTGCGAGCCCAATCGTCCGATCACGGCGTCTGATTTCAAAATATGGCCTTCGGGATACGTCGGATCGATCGTCAAAACGCGTTCGGCTTCCTTTTCAGCTTCGCCGAATTTTCCCTCCGCAAGGTAACCAACGCCCAAAAGGTAATAAGCGGTCAACCGTTTCGGATCCATCTCGATCGCCTTTTTCGCTTCGTCCTGCGATCGATTCACCTGACGATTTCGAAGGTAAGCGTAAGACAAGTTGACCCGATAACTCGCATTTGATGGTTCGAGCGTCGTTGCTTTTTCGAGGCTTTTGACAGCATTCTTGCCCTCGCCCTTTTCTGTCTGCGACAGACC
>CAZVDM010000102.1:0-7033 GCA_964625555.1 uncultured Chloracidobacterium sp. | reverse complement strand
TCGACGTCTCCGTGCGGGATCAGTGCCCGAAATATCTTGTATTTACGCTTGTTCCAGCCGCTTAGCTCTGAGCCGAGCGAAACGTACGGAAGTATTCTCTTCACTTTCCGATAGAGCTTCTGCTTTTGTTCGCTGTGCTTTTCGGCCGCCGCCGGATCCTTATGAAACTGTGCCCAGGCGATCGACCCGCAAAATCCGCATGCACCAAAATGCGGCGACAGCAGGACTTCTTCAGCAAATACACGTGCCCCGCCCTCAAACGCGTGCAGTACGTCATGAAACGCGACAATGGCGTTATCGGCCAAATGCGGCGCGAAGCCATCAAAGTCTGACTTTGTTCCGGCGTATGTGTGATCGCCATCGATCCACAGCAGCCGCAGCGGTTTGTCCCACGTCGCGGCTAATTGTCCGGCCAGCATCTGATGCAGCACGACGCGATCCGATGTACCGTGTTCCGCAATGTTCCGCGTAAAATCGGCGAGCGAACTCTCATCGCCTTTCAGATCCGGGTCGGTCTCGCAAGGAGCGGTCATCGGATCGACGGCGATGATCATCGCGCCGTCGCCGAGCTTTGCCGATCTTGCCAGCAGGATCGTCGATTTTCCTTTGAATGAACCGATCTCTAATATCTCGCCTTCGGCCGTCGGACATGCCGCCAAGAGCATCAAAAAACGCATCTCACGCGGCGTCAAAAATCCCTCGACCGGCAAAACCTCAGCCAGCAGATCGTCGGCAAATTGCCGAAATCCGGCAGGGAGTATTTTCTGAGATTTTTGCATATTTTGCCGAATCTTGGCAGACTAATTGCTGTTTCCGAGAATGCCAAAGTCCGCTGCTTAATGCAAAACCTCTTAGAAAAATTGGACCGCCTCGCCGGCATCGAGACCGATGGGTTAGCCGCCCGGTGGCTTCGCAGGATCGCGTTCATTTTTCTGGCGCTGATGGTAGTTTCGGCACCGCATTCGATCGCCGCGACGCAGATCTCGTGGGGAGTCGGAACACTTGCCTGGGCGGTCACGTTCATTTTTCGGCCGCGTACGCCTTTTAAATTCAGGCCGCTGAATATCGCGTTGTTCGCGTTCTTCGTCTGGTCGTTCATCAGCGGCGTATTCTCGTACGAACCGGCGACATCGCTCGATCGGCTTCGAGGCGTCTCAGTCTTTTTGATATTCATTTTCGCCGCTGCCAATATCCGACGCCTTGGTGCCGCCTATTTTCTTGCATTCGCACTCGTCGTCTCGTGCATGGTAAATGTCGTTTGGACTCCGGTTCAGCGTTTAATGGGACGCGGCGTCGAGATCCACGGCCTGAAGACCGACGGCCCGCTCGCCAAGGCCTTGCTGTGGGAAGGCGACACGCTGCTCGCCGCCAACGGCAAAAAGGTCAAATCGAGCGAGGACGTTGCTAACGCTATTCAGGATAACGAAGTGACCAGCATCAAGTTTTACCGTCCCGATTTTGAATTCGCGGTCGACGTAAAACGCTCGGACCTGCTCGAGGGCACTACCGCCGACGATCAGCTCGGTATCGAATCATCGAAGCTCAGCCACAATTGGCGTTCGATGGGCTTTTACAACCATTACGTAACCTATTCGGAAATGCTTTTGCTGGTCGGATCGCTCATATTCGGCCTACTGATCGCAGCATTCGGTTCAAGTGACCGCCGGCGAAATTGGAACGTGACGCTGCTCGGAACCGCGTTTATTGGAACGTGTTTGGCGCTTTTGCTCACGGTCACGCGCGCGTCGCAGCTCGCCCTGATGATCTCGGCATTTTCGATCATCCTTCGCGGTGCAGGCAAAAAGATCGCGATCACGGCGGCCCTTATCGCAATTCCTGTTGTCATCGGCGGCCTGTTCTTTCTTCAGCAGAGCCGGCAAACCGGATTTTTCGATTCAAAGGATGAATCGACCCGCTACCGCTTTGTCATGTGGAAAGACGGCGGCCGTCTGCTGACCGACAGCCCGCGCAATTTCGTTTTCGGTGTCGGGATGGATTCGATCCAGAAACACTGGCAGGAATGGGGAATGTACGAGGGCGGATTCTTGCCGATGGGTCATTTTCACTCGGTTCCGGTACAGATCGCCGTCGAACGCGGCATTCCGGCGTTGCTCATCTGGCTGATCGTACTCGCCATCCTCGCACGCACACTCTGGCGCGGTATCTCGCGAGCACGCGGCGGCGACTGGCGTTCGTTCGGTATACTGCTCGGCTCATTTGGCGCGCTGGTCGGATTTGTCGTCAGCGGTTTTGTCCACTGGAACCTCGGTGATCAGGAGATCGCAATGGTCTTTTACATACTGATGGCATTCGGCGTCAGAACGGCCGAACTGGCCGGGAGCGAAACAGTGTGATCGACAGTGTTCTAGACAGGCACACTCTGAACCAAGGCCCCGCACCACCTCACACTGTTACAGCCAACCGTTACTAAATAAATCCCGTTATCAGACGTATCACTTTTTCACACGATACAATATGTAAACACACCCGTTCTTGAACGGCTTGCACTCGATCAATTCCAGATCCACCTGCCTCGACAAACGGTGAAACAGCGGGACGCCCGAGCCGAGCAAGACCGGATGAATATTAAATCCGATCACGTCGATCACGCCGGCCTCGAGCAGCGAATTTGCCAGCTCGCCGCCGCCCATCACGCAAATGTCCTTCCCTTCCTGTTCTTTGAGCCCTCGGACAAATTCGCCCGCGTTCTCCGAAACCACTTCGGCTCCTTTAACGCCCGCCGGATCGAGGGAACGCGAAAAGACATATGTCTTCATTCCACCGTCCGCCTCTGCATCTTCGGCAGGCGGATTGCTTTTTATCGCGACTTCATAGGTCTTTCGGCCCATCAGAATGCAGTCTACGTTCGGCCAAAAGTCATTCATGATTTCCATCGCCTCATCGCTCCACATCAGCCAATCCATAGCTCCGTCTTCGCGTGCAAAGAAATTGTCGAGGCTGTTCGCTCCGCCAAAGGTCACTTTTCGCATAGAATGGTCTCCTCCGCTTTATTGGAAAATTTAAGAGGATTGTAATCCCGCTTTGGCGTATTTCAAATAGAACTTTTAATGAAATTCAAGCGTATCCAATGCTGATAAAATCAACGGAGCCATCAAATGAATAACACTTTGTCCCGATCTTTCTTGTCGTTTCTGCTTCTTTTCTCGCTCTTCACATTGTCGCTGCCGCAGATCGGTTATGCTCAGACCGGCACTCAAACAGCCGCCGTCGACTATTCGAAACAACTACAGGCGATCGAGGAAAAGGTCGAAGCACGCCGCAAGGAGCTCGGAATTCCGGGCATGTCGCTCGTCATCGTCAAGGACGACAAGGTCATCTATATCAAAGGCCTCGGCTACAAAGATTTTGAGAACAAGGTCGCCGTCACGCCCGACACGCAGTTCGCCATCGGTTCGGCGACTAAGGCGTTTACTGCGCTTTCCGTTTTGATGACTGCCGACGAGGGCAAACTCGCGCTTAACGATTCGCCCAAGAAACTGCTGCCGTACTTCAAAATGTACGACGCCGACACTGACAAGAACATCACCATCCGCGACCTGATGTCCCATTCGTCGGGCCTCAACCGAACCGATCTCGCGATGATCACGGGCATGTTAAACCGTGCCGAGCTAATCGAGGTGGCTGCTCAGGCAAAGCCTACGGCCAAACTCCGCGAGAAATTTCAGTATCAGAACATTATGTTCGCCGCCGCCGGCGAGCTCGTTACTCAGGCACAGAAAGAACCTTGGGAAAAATTCGTCCCCCAACGCATTTTCGCCCCGCTTGGCATGACAAACAGCAACATGTCGATGAAGCAGATGGCGAAGGCTAAGGATCATTCACTTGGCTACAACTACAATTTCGACACTAAAGAAACGACCAAACTGCCGTTCCGCGACATTGACGAGGTCGCCCCGGCCGGCTCGATCAACTCCAGCGCACGCGACATGGCCGAGTGGATACGCTTCGTCATGAACGGCGGCACGGTAAACGGAAATCGTCTCGTTTCCGAAGCGAATTTCGCCGAATGGATCAAGCCGCAGATGAAAGTGTCAGCGGCGATGGACTACGGTTTGGGGTGGTTTCTGCAGAAATGGAACGGCCACACGGTCGTCCAGCACGGCGGCAATATCGACGGCTTTAATTCGCTCGTCGCTATGATCCCTGAGAAGAAGATCGGTTTCGTGATGCTCACCAACGTCTCCGGCTCGAGCCTCGGCACCGATATTATGCCGACGATCTTTTCGACGATCCTCGACGGGCCAAAGAACGAAGCGGTCAAACTTCCGCTCAAAACAATGCAGCTTCTGGCCGGAAAATACGGCACCGCCGATCGCGCGATCGAGGTCAAGATCGAGGGCGAAGATCTCTTTCTGGTCGTGCCCGGGCAGCCGCCGTACAAACTCGAACGCACCGCCCCGCGCACATTCCGGGCATTGGGTCTGCCTGAGGGATTTGGTGCAAAATTCACGCCTGAGACCGGCGACGCTGCCGAGCTTGAGATGATCCAGCCGCAAGGCAACCGCAAGCTGCCGCGCATCACCGGCGACGCCCCGAAACCTGCAACGCCAGCAAGCACAACTGCGGCCAAAGAGCTCATCGGGACCTATACGACCGAAATGGGCAATGTCGAGATCAAGGATGCGGATGGCAAGGTCACGCTAAACATCGCGGGCCAGCAGCCTTATGCTCTCATCGAAAAGGGCGACGGTTCATTCTCAATGTCGCCGCTGCCTGAGGATCAGTTTTCGCTCAAACCAAAACGCGACGCCGCAGGCAAGATAACGGCGATCGTCGTCAAACAGCCGCAGGGCGAGTTTGAATTCAAGCTCGCGGCTCCGGTTCAGGCTCCGGCGATAACCGCCGACGAACTGATGACCAAAGCCATCGACGCCATGGGCGGCGACGCAAATTGGCGGAAGATCTCGTCCCGTTATACCGAGGCCGATGTCGATATGGAGAATCAAGGCGTAAAGGGCAAGTCGCTCTCCTGGTCAAAGGCTCCGAACAAGTCCGCGACCGATATGACAATGTTCGCCCTCGGCAAAACGATCGCGGTCGGTTGGGAATATTTCGACGGCACCGGCGGCGAAGAGATCTATAGCTTCGCCCCCGCGGAAAAATACACGGGCAAACGTCTCGACGACATCGCCGTTTCATCCGATTTCTACGGCCAGCTTAATTGGAAAACGCTGTATAAAAAGGTAACGGTCAAACCAAGTGCGAAGGTCGGCGACGAGGATTGTTACGTCGTCGATATCGAACCGAATAAGGGCAGCAACTTTACGGAATATTATTCGGCCAAGACATTCTATTTGCTCAAACGCACCGGCATTATCACATCGAGCACTAGCGCTCAGACGATACCGTACACCATCACTTTCAGCGATTATCGCCCGGTCGACGGCATTATGCTGCCCTACAAAATGACCAGCTATAACGCCGGCAACGGCAACATCGTGACCACCGTCAAACTCTACAAACACAACACGGACGTCGACGACAAACTCTTCGCACCTAAAAAGCTGAAGAAGCTGAAGAAGTAAGTAGATCGGGACGGATTTTGTGTTTGAGCGTTAAATTGGTAAATTAGCGGCAGCGGCGGCGGCCGCTTTCCAAAATGCGGCGAACTATCTCATCCGCGTTCACATTTACGGCAATGATGGCCGGGCCCTTTCTCACTGCGGCCGCGGCCATTCTTGCGTTCATCCATTACATTTGGCTCGACGCTCCGACGCAATCGAAAATGCCGTATGTCGTACTGATGCTAGCCGTAATTGGCGTTCTGCTGTGGGGGAATTTCCTTTGGCTTCGCGCCCGCCGCGTCCGCATCGACCATGAGAATTTTTATGTCTCAAATTATCTGCTCAACGAGATCACCATCCCGTTCGCCGATATCGCCGGCGTCAGTCAACGCATTCTCCATCGCAACCACCTGCTCACGCTGCACCTCGCCGTGCCCACGAAACTCGGTACGAAAATAAACTTTCTCCCGCCAGCATTCGACGATGCCAAATTCGGATTCGAACATCCGCTCGCAGACGAACTGAACCGCATGTTAGTTGCCGGCCGATCCTAGCGGTCAACCGTTGCCGGAAAAGACATTTCGTAACAAGAGCGGCCGTCCCGACTTTCTTCGGGACGGCCTCGGGAGATCGAAATTGATCGTGATCACGGAGCCAGCGGATCTTCGGGAAGGAGCTGCGAGACCCGTTGTCTTCCGCTTAAATACAATATGCATTGGCCCTGGTTTTCGAAGCTGAACGGGAAATTGAACTGCTGCCAGCCGCCGCCTTTGCATTCAGCCTTGGTCCGGACAGGGCCGCAGCGGCGTTCGTTGTTCGGGATGAAACGTGTCAGCGGTTTTCCTTCGTCCCTGATAAACACGTTGTATTCGACCGCGTCGACCGTTCCTTCGTTGATGGCCCGGTGAACACGGCCTTCGGACGTTTCGAACGCCTGGCCTGTTGTGTAGGTCTGTTCTTCGCCGCAGCCGTCCTCGATCTTTACCGCTCCTCCGACAACCACGTTATGCACAAAGCCCGGATGGTAGTGCCACGCGCCGATGTCGCCGGGCGTCGTCGTCAGGTGCCGAAATGTGACGGTCGCGGGACCGTCGACGATCGGGGCATATGAATTGGCACCGATGCCGAGAATGACAGCGATCGTCGAAGCATAGGCAACGACGCCCGATATCAGCAGCAAACCAAGGGCTGCGGCAATAGTGAGTTTGATCCGTGACCTGAGTGAACCGATAATAGTTTTCATTTTTGTCTGCATGTTTTGCCTCCTTTGCCGGCCCCTCGCTGGTCGAGCGAACAGACGAGTGCGGCGGAAAAATTGTATTGTTTCCCGAGCCGCTTTGGTGCTAGACTGTCGTCAATAAATCAAGCATCAAAGCGGTGAAATAGTTGTTCAGACAGATGGATTTTCCCCGATACCGTGGGGGCGCGTCTTTCGGTTTTACTGAATATTTCTTTCCGTTTTTATTCCGCCGTGCAGAACCGGAGCTGTGACCAACGGCACACAATGG
>CAZVDM010000101.1:0-13180 GCA_964625555.1 uncultured Chloracidobacterium sp. | reverse complement strand
TTCCCGGAGGAAAGAACCTTATCAATATCGTTCACGGATTCACACGCGGTCTAAAACACAATCAGCTAAAGCGAATCGAGAAACTGGGTACGCGGCGAGTCGCTGCCGATGCGATCGTCTCCCCGGAATTGGCACGTCAGATGACCGAGATCTCTAATGAGACCGGGCGGCAGATAGGGGTACTTATCAATCGCAAGGGCCAGATCGAATACGTCATGGTCGGCACAGCAAAGGGAATTGAGCTTCCGGATTTTGGACGTGCCCGCGTTTCCGAAGACCGTTTTCGCGGATTGCGATGTGTGCACACGCATCTTGCCGGCGAAAAGCTAACACAGGACGATCTCACCGATTTGGCTCTTCTCCGGCTCGATCTGATGTCGATCATTCAGGTGGATCGTAAAGACGGTTTGCCGGGAATGGTCTATTCGGCTCATCTCGTCCCGACTGCTGCCGAAAGCCTTGAGGCCGAGGCACAGTCGTTGCCGTACGAATTTCTCGAACCAAACATTCCGTCGCAGCTCGACACCGATTTCACGTCGCTGATCAATTCGCTCGAAGACGAAATGGCCCGCATCCGTCTGACGGCGAGGAACCGACAAACCGGCCGCGACCGTGCTATTCTTGTCGGCGTTACGACCGGCGATACCGATGTTGCTGCGGAATCGTTGGCAGAACTCAGGGAACTGTCTGAATCCGCTGATGTGGTCATCCTCGACACGATCATCCAACGTCGACCTCAGATCGACCCGAAAACGGTGCTTGGAAAGGGTAAACTCGATGAGCTGCTGATCCGTTCGATGCGGTTGGGTGCTGATATTCTCGTCTTCGATACCGAATTGAGTCCTGCACAGGTTCGGTCGCTGAGCGACGCAACCGAATTAAAGGTGATCGACCGTCCACAGCTTATCCTCGATATTTTTGCGCAGAGGGCACAGAGCAGGGAAGGCAAACTGCAGGTGGAGCTTGCTCAGCTAAAGTACCTGTTGCCACGATTGGTCATCGGCCAGAATTCGGCATTCTCACGTCTTGCGGGCGGCATCGGCGGAAGAGGTCCGGGCGAGACAAAACTTGAGACTGACCGACGCCGCGTTCGCGACCGGATCGCGAATCTCGAAAAGCAGGTCGATAGTCTCGGCCATCAACGTCAGGAACGCCGCAAGAAACGCGTGCAAAAACATTTGCCGATCATCTCGCTGGTGGGTTATACCAACGCAGGGAAGTCGACGCTGCTTAATTCGCTGACGCAGAGTGAGGTTTATGCCGAGAAAAAGATGTTCGCGACGCTCGACCCGACATCGCGGCGGTTGCGGCTGCCGTACGATCAGGAAGTGATCATCAACGACACCGTCGGATTTATCCGCGACCTACCCGAGGCGTTAGTTTCGGCGTTTCGTGCGACGCTTGAGGAGATCGCCGACAGCGACCTGCTCGTGCATGTTGTAGATGCTTCGCACCCGCGTGTTATGCAGCAGATCGCGTCGGTCGACAAGATCATCGACGACCTTCAATTTAACGAAATACCCGAATTGATCGTATTGAATAAGACGGATCTACTGCAACGTGCCGAGATCGCCGCCCTCGTGAGGCAGATAACGCTTGACACCGATGCACGATGCGTGGCAATTTCAGCTATCCGCCGCGAATCATTGCGTCATATGATCGAAGCGATCGGCGAGTTGATCGTTGTCATTGATCGTAATTTTCAGGGTTTGAGTGAAGAATCGTTGGCGGAAGCTGCGCGATAAGAGTTTTGACCGCGAAATACACTAAATATTCGAAATAATTGTTAGTATTTTGCGCCTATTTCGCGGTTAAGAAAGACTTAAATGAGTAAACGGATCAAAGATCTGAAATCGCCGGCCACGCGTTGGTGGGAACAGGCTTATGTGGTTGCCGCGAAGCCATTTTCTGTGCTTTCGGATGAGCACAAATTCTGGCTCGGATTTGCCGTCTTGTGTTTATTGACGACGCTGCTGATCCAAAATCCGTTATGGCGGGCAACGGGCGATACTGCCTATCAGGAAGGTGACATTGCCCGCGAGAACATTACGGCGCCTGCAGATATCTACTTCGTAAATCCGGAAGAGGCTGAACGCAAAAAGGCCGAAGCAAGGGCATCGGTCAAGCCGATATTCCGATTCGAATCGAACAAGGCTGAGCAATCCGTTCGGAGTTTTGTCTCAGCCTGGGAAAGACTCCAGCGTCACGGCGGTGAATCGACCGACGCGAAGCAATCGAATACCGATTCGAAAAGCGAAACGCATTGGACCGGTGCCGGCGGTGTCGAGGTAGGTAGGGTGCTCGCGTCACGCACCTTCAGCCGCAACGAGCTCGACGCCGTGCAAAGTGCGCTCCGCGAAAGCAGCGAAGGTTATATCTACGACGATTCTGAAAAACAGTATTTTCAGAACGACGTCGTCGTGTTCGACCGAGCGAAACCGGCGCAACAGACGACGGTAGCGATGCCGGAGAGCAGCTGGACAATGCTTTCAGCGGCAAGAGAAAAGCTGAAGACACGTCTCGCCGGAGTGAAAAGCCTTTCTGCAAAGGAAGCTGACGCTTTCTTCATTGCGACGGAGATATTGCTGGAACCAAGCATTTCATTCGACAGCGTAGCCACGGAATCTGCCCGTCAGTCCGCGATCGAAAATGCGCAGCTTCCAAATGTAACACTGAAACGCGGCGAAAAGATCGTAAACGAAGGTGAAAAGATCACTGAACCGATGCTTTCGAAGATCGCGGCCGTCCGAAATTACAGCAATTCAACGCGGCAGCTGAATCGCTTTTTCGGCCTTCTAGTTCTGATTTCGGCATTATTTTGGGTCTCATGGAAATTCATCCAGCACCGCGGTATAGTTCCGCGGCTGGCTCTGAGTCCGCGCAAGACGTTTGCTCTACTGGGTTTTGTTGTAGTCGTGCAGACGGGCGTGGTCGCTGCGTTATTCAGGCTTGCTGAATTTACCGCCTTGCAAAATGAAAAAGCGCCGCTCAACGATCCGATGATCTGGGCGTTCGCGATTCCGTTTGCTACCGGCAGCTTGCTAATGACTTTGCTTGCGGATCGGCCGACTGCATTGTTTACAGGCCTTTTGAACGCGTTGATCGCGGGTTTTCTTGCACCGCGAGGATTGGAGTTTGCGGTTTTTGCTTCGATTGCGTCGTCGATCGCCGTTTACGGAATCGGACGTTATCGAAACCGCCAAACAGTTACGATCGCCGGGGCTCTCGTTGGGGTCGGAGGTGCCGGGCTTGCACTTGCCTTGCTCGCTTTCACACAACAGCCGGTTATCCTAAATACCGTTCTTTTTTCGATCGCATGCGGGCTTGCAAGTGGAATTATCACTGCTGCTGTAACGTCCGTTTTGCTGCCGATATGTGAATCTCTGTTCGGTATCCTTACCGATGTTAAACTCCTCGAACTTTCGAACGCCGATCTGCCGGTACTAGGTCAACTCGCGATGCGTGCTCCGGGAACGAATCAGCACTCGCACGCCGTAGGCCAGCTTGCCGAAGAAGCGTGCCGCGTCGTCGGCGGCAACGGCCTGTTGGCTCGTATCGGGGCCCTTTATCACGACATCGGCAAAACGGCTGCGCCCGAACATTTTGTAGAGAACCAGCTTGCCAAAAATCCACATGACCGACTGAAGCCGACGCAGAGTGCGAAGATAATCATCAGCCACGTTACTTACGGTACAAAGCTCGCGAAAGAGATGGGTTTACCTCAGAGGATAATCGATTTTATTCCGCAGCACCACGGAACTCGAACGCTCCATTATTTTCTGAAGAAAGCACAGGCCGAGGCTCGTGACGATGCTGAAATTTCAGAGAACGATTTTCGGTATCCGGGACCAAAACCGCAGTTCAAAGAAGCCGCGATAATGATGATAGCCGACTCGTGCGAAGCAGCAGCACGCTCGCTCGCTGAGCCGAATCCCGAGAATATCCGCTTTATAGTTACAAGGATCATCGACGCGATCCTCGCCGACGATCAACTCGGCGAATGCGACCTGACGCTCCGTGAACTGACGCAGATCCGGGAATCTATGATCAAATCGCTCGTCGCGATCTACCATTCACGCGTTGATTATCCAGGTTACGTGCCTCCGAATTCGGGGCAATTCAAGTTTGTTGCTGGCGAAGACGACGGTGAAGAGCGCGGTGCCAAATACGCAGATCCCGCCGACATACCTATCAGTAAGGGCGGCGAGATCGAAGACGAGGCCATCGACCGAACACATGAGCCGGGCATTTAGACGGTGCGGAGGTTCACATGAATGTGTTTTTCGAGCTATTATGCACCAATGGATTTGGGAAGCAATCGATTTCCGAGATGCTTGTAAGTGTAGATACATGAAATTGTTATTCATCGCCGGATTGCTGTTCTTTTTAGTTCCATCCGCATTTTACGCGCAAGAAATTCCTAAAGGCGTCAGGTATAAGAAGGCGACGGATGAAGTTAACAACAGTGCTAAGGAACTAATCGTACTTGCTTTAACGAAGGAGACACGTGATTTGGACGTTGACGCGACGTTTGGGAAAGGAGCAATAATGTGTGGACCTTTTCTTTGGGCCTTGGTCGGCGACGAAAGTAGTTTCAGGGGAGCAACGCCGGTCAGTCTGAATGTCGATGGCTCAGTTTTCGACGGAAGAGGGATTAATAAAGAAGATCAAAAACGACTACTCTGGGAACGTCTTACAAGCAAACTGAAGGGCCGTGAAGCAGCCATTATCCGAAAAGCCAATAGCGTTGAGATAAGCTTCTATTGGGCTATGATACCTTTTGATATTGAGGAGCCTCTATTTATTGCGGATTTCGGTGATCACAAGCTGCTAGTGAATTTCGCAATTAAAGATGGAAAACCTAGAATATTTTGGCTCGACCTTGTTCAAGATCTCAAAAAGCTCAAGTAGATCAATATGCTCAAGCGATATACATTCTGGCTTGCCGCAGCCGTGTCATTTCAATTCATCACTGCGATCTTGCATTCGTTAAGCCTATTCATCAATGTGCCACCCTCTAATGATACCGAGGCACAACTGCAAACCCTGATCACCACGTATCACATGAATGCAGGAGCGGGATTTTCGCCGACTTATAGTGACCTTTTTACCGCTTTGAGCTCATGCTTTACATTCTTGTGTCTGTTTGCAGGCCTGACAAACGGCTATTTGCTGTTAAAGCACGCTGAGCCGAGTTTGATGAAGGGAATCCTGGCGATCAACGTTGCGATCTTCGGCGTTGTATTCCTCGTGATGGCCGTCTTTACATTCCTGCCGCCGATCGTCTGCACGGGCTTCATATTCATTAATCTATTGGCGGCCTACTTGGTCGTGCCAAAGATCGAATCTACGATCTAAGAAATTTAACCGCGAAATCTGCGAAAGGACACGAAAGGCTAAGAACAATTTCTTGCTTTTGCGTCTTTTCGCGTGTTTCGCGGTTAACCTCTCAAAACTGTCCACGCAGCTTGTCGTATGTAGACTGTAGCGTTTCCGGGATCGTGCGTGTTTGGCCGATGGCGGTCATAAAATTGGCGTCGCCGACCCAACGCGGTAGAATATGCATGTGATAGTGGTCCGCGACGCCGGCACCGGCGGCTCGGCCGAGGTTCATTCCCATGTTTATCCCATCAGAATGATAAATTTCGCTGATCACTGCTGTTGCATTTTTGACTAGGTCCATCATTTCGTCAGTGGTCGATTTCCCGGCATGAGAAGGCGAGGCTATGTGCTCGTAAGGAAGCACCATCAAATGACCCGACGTGTACGGATAGATATTGAGGATGACAAAATTAAACTCGGCCCGATGAAGAATGAAATTTTCTTCATCACTGGCCGAGTTGCTCAAAATGTCGCAGAAAACGCATCCGCTTTTGACTGCGCTTCCGCTTGCTGTTATGTAGTCATACCGCCAAGGACTCCAGAGTACATCCACGCGTTCACCTAGACATTGTTTATCATTTCTTTGAGTTCTTTGCCAGGCTTGAAATACGCAACGCGTTTAGCAGGTATCTCTACGGCCTCGCCCGTCTTAGGATTGCGGCCCTTGCGCGAATTTCGCTCGCGCACCCGAAAACTGCCAAATCCGCGAAGCTCGATCTTCTCACCTTTATTCAACGAACCCGTAATGCTGTCGAAAATGATTTCGACAAGCTGTTCGGCGTCCTTTTTCGTCATGTCAGCTTCTTTAGCAACCTTTTCAACCAGATCAGCTTTTGTCATTTCTCAGTTATTCTCCAACAACGGTTTGCCCCAATTTCCCTTGGTCAATGCGTCAATCTAAGCCGACTGTTTTTCAATTTCCTCTTCGGGAGTGTCTTCGGACGATGCCTGGGCGGTCGGAGCTTCGTTGGCAATGGCAGCTTCGGGTTCAGCTACTTTTTCTTCGACGGAAGCGTCTTCGGCGACGGTAGTTTCGGCCTCGGTTGCGGATTCCACAACCGACGCTTCTTCAGCGATTGTTGCCCCAGTTTCAGTTGCAGCTTCCTCGTCAGTTGCTTCCGCCGCAACCTCGGTTTCAGAGGCTTCTCCGGCAGGACCATCCTCAGTAACCGGGGTTTCTTCCGATTCCACCGCTGATTCGTCGGCTGACTCTTCGGCCGGAGCTTCCGATACTGGCTCGGAGGCAATAGCTTCGGCTGCCGCAGCAGCCTCCGCCTCTTTCGCCGCAAATTCCTCAGCCTTGATCTTCTTGGCTTCCGCCTTTGCCTTTTTCTTTTCTTCCGGATCGATCTCCGCCGGAGCTTCTTCAGGAGCTCCGCCAAAGTGCAATTTGGCTAGTTCGCCAAGACTGGCCATACCGCCTTTGGCTTCGGTCGAATACATTCTCGAATCAACTGCCGGCTCATCTTCCTTACCGACAGCACGATGCGAAAGTCCGATCTTCTGATCCGCTGCGTCGATGCGCAGGATACGGAAATCCATCTCCTGTCCCATTTCGGCGACAGATTCGGGGCGATCAACACGCTCGTCCGACAATTCCGAGATGTGGCAGAGACCTTCGAGGCCCTCGCCGAGTTCAACAAATACACCGAAGTTGGTAAACCTTGTGACCTTTCCGCGAACGGTGTCACCGGCACGGTGAGTGGCGACAAAGCCTTCCCAAGCGCTAGGTGTAAGGTCTTTCATTGACAGTGAAAGACGCTGGTTCTGTTTGTCGATGCTGGTAACGATCGCATCAACTTCCTGGTCTTTTTTCAACACATCCTTAGGATGCTTGATCTTTTTGGCCCAGGTAATATCCGAAACATGGACGAGTCCGTCAATGCCTTCTTCAAGCTCGACGAAAGCACCGAAGTCAGTAATATTGCGAACTCGGCCGTGGATCTTGGTCCCGATCGGATAGCGAACATCAACATTTGCCCACGGATTTTCCTGGAACTGCTTCATGCCGAGGCTGATACGCTTTTCAACCGTATCGACACCGAGAACCTGAACTTCGACTTCGTCGCCGCGATTGAAAAGGCGCTTCGGACTTTGCGATCGGCGCGACCACGATATCTCGGATACATGGACGAGGCCTTCAACACCGGCTTCGAGCTCGACAAATACGCCGTATTCGGTAACAGACGAAACCTTGCCCTTGAGTTTGGTGTTGACAGGATAAACCTCGATTACAGTTGACCAAGGGTCCGGAAGCAGTTGCTTATAGCCTAACGAGATCTTTTCGCGTTCTCGATCGAGCTTAAGCACTTTTACCTGAATATGGTCATTGACCTTGAACATATCGCCAGGATGGTGGAGCCGTCCCCACGACATATCGGTTACATGCAGCAGGCCGTCAATTCCACCAATGTCAACAAATGCACCGTACTCAGTGAGGTTCTTGATCGTGCCTTCGATCACGTAGCCGACGTCGATCTTCGACATGGTTTCAGACTTCTGAGCGTTAACAACCTCGTCGGTCAGGACCTTTCTTGACAAAACAATGTTGTTGCGGCGACGGCTGAATTTGATGATCTTGGCTTCGATCTCCTGGCCTTTGTATTGGTCAAGGCTGTAGATCGGACGCGAATCGATCTGGGAGCCGGGCAAAAACGCCTCGACACCATTGATGTCAACGCGGAGGCCGCCCTTGGTCTTATCGACCACGATGCCCTTAACAGTAGCTTCTTCGTTGAACGCTTTCTCAATGTCGTCCCAAGCCTTGCGCCCGACAGCGTCGATGCGCGAGAGCACCGGAGGCCCGTCGCCCGAGTGCATGCTCTTGAGCACGACTTCGACATCGTCCCCGACGGCTACCGTGAGTTGGCCGTCTTCGCCCGTGAAATCCTCAATTGGCGCGATGCCTTCGCTCTTGTATCCAAAGTCGATCAGGATGCCGCGGTCCGACACGCCGACAACCTTGCCTTCGACAAGTTCGCCGGTGTGAAATACCGTTTGCTCCTGCTCAAACTGTTCAAGGATGGCACCAAAATCGATGTCTCCTGAGGCCTGAGCGTCGTCCAATGCAACAGCCGTAGCTGCTTGCGATTCAGCCAATGTTTCCGTCGCCGTCGCCGTATTCTCAGTCGGAGTATCAGTGACGGTTGATTCTTCGACTTCCTGTATAACCTCGTTTGTCATTTACCGGTAATTAAACTTCCCTATTTTATTTGTTCGCTCGATAGATTAATGCCTATCAAGCCTATTACACAGTCCCGTTTTCCGTATCTAAATTCCTGAACAAAACAAATCCTCATTGCTCACCTTTTTGTCTGCATTCGCTGTTAACGAAATGCAACGGCGGGCAATGAATATTGCGTGGGTCCTGTGGTCCTTCCGCTCGACTGTGTAAACCTAAAAGTTACACGTAAATAAGTCATTGTGTCAAGACTTATTCTCCGAAAATCGTTGATAAATATATATTTTAGCGTCGTTACGCGTTCTACTCAGTTGCGGGTGATGAGTTCGCTGACTTGACCGACGCCGCCGGAGCGTTCCATTTCCTCGCGAGCTATCGTCGTTGTATTGTGGATGCCGGCGAGACGCAGACGGAATTCATCCGGATTCGTTGAACCGCGAAGGGCTTCGTCGAGACTGATGAGGCCGGATTGATATAGATAGAAAAGCGACTGGTCGAATGTCTGCATACCGTATTGCGAGGTGCCGGCCGAGATCGCATCGCGGATCGCCGAAGTCTTGTCTTCGTGCAGAATATAGTCGCGGATGAGCGGCGTCGACATAAGCACTTCGACCGCCGGAATGCGACTGTTACCCTTGGCCGATCTCATCAACCTTTGCGAAACAACGGCTTTGAGCAAACCGGCAAGCTGAATGCGGACAGATCTTTGCTGATATGGCGGAAATGCTGAGATAATTCGGGTTAGCGTTTCCGACGCGTCAGTAGTGTGCAGAGTCGACAGCACCAGATGTCCGGTTTCGGCAGCCACTAATGCCGTCTCGATCGTTTCCAGATCGCGCATTTCTCCGACCAGTATTACGTCCGGATCTTGTCGCAAACTGCCGCGAAGAGCCTCAGCGAAATTTCGCGTATCGACATCGACTTCGCGTTGCGTGACAAATGACTCTTTGTCTTTGTGGAGGTATTCGATCGGATCTTCAACCGTCACAATGTGACAGTTTCGGTTCTGGTTTATATGGTCGACGATCGCAGCAAGCGTAGTCGATTTTCCGGAACCTGTGGTCCCCGTGACAAGGATCAATCCTCGTGTTTCTTCGGCAATATTATTAAGGATCGGCGGAAGGCCAAGTTCAGCAAACGAACGAATAGTGTCCGAGATCACTCGTGCAACAATGCCAATTGAATTTCGCTGCTGAAAGATGTTGACTCGAAATCGCCCCAAGCCTGAGACACCATAGCCGATATCGACCTCAAAAACCTCCTTGAAATGCTGCTTTTGCCGGTTCGACATCATCGAAAATGCCATTTCGAGCGTCTCGTCCTGCGTCATTTTGGCGACGCCTGACAACGGTTTCAGCTCTCCGGTCACGCGAATTACGGGAAAAGATCCGGCACGCAAGTGCAGGTCTGAGGCGCCAAAGCTCATCGCCATTCGCAGCAGGTCATCAATTCGGGTCGGCATAATAAGGAGACCAAGGGAGTTTTGGCAAATTTACGGCAACACGAACGTGAATACTAAAGCCGATTTGCCAATGCGGTCTGTTTAATAGTGTAAAACTTATTCAGACGCGCGGTCAATGATTTTTTCGGCGATGGATACAGGCTCTTCGGTGTTCTATGTTCGACACCGTGGATCAAGCAACGTAAAATCGTCAAATAATGATTCAGGCAGGAAGAATAGTATCGATAGAACCGCCGTTTGCGATTCCTGGAGGCGAGGTTACAGTCAATTGCGAGGGTTTTCGAGTGACGGCTGGCAAAGACGGCGGGGTGTTTATTGGCGGAGTGAAGTGCGCCGTGGTCGCGGCATCGTCATCACGAATTCTCGCAAAGGTACCAAACGACATTCCAACGGAGCACACGCATATTCATCTCGAAAGCGGTATTGCCCAAAGTAATCTTGTGGACATTGTTGTCGGTAAACGCATAGCCCAAGATATGCATATCGTCGCAAATCCAGCAGTCGATCCAAATACGGACTCAATTATACTTACTCGAAGCGGCGGTCGAGGACAGCATTTACCGGTCACGCTTTTCCGGCTCGAGCCGGACGGTTACCTTGATGAATTACCGGAGCCGATACTCAATCCTACGGGAATCGCCTTTGATCGCGACGGCCGAATGTTTGTGACAAATCGTGCCGAGGGAGAGGTCTACGAAGTTTCAGTGGACGGCGCGGCGACTGTGTATGCGACCGGACTTGGAATCGCGACAGGCATTGCGTTCGATAAGGACAACCTAATGTACATCGGCGACCGTGCCGGTACCATCCATCGAGTGCGGGATTTTGGCGACATTGAGACGTTCACCGTTATGGAACCGTCCGTCGCCGCTTATCACATTGCCTTTGGTCCAGACGGGAGACTCTACGTGACGGCGCCTGGGCTGGCCAGTAACGACGCCGTTCACGTTGTCGATACTGAGGGTTTTGACGAAAGATTCTTTCGCGGATTTGGTCGGCCTCAGGGACTCGCATTCGATAAAGCGGGAAATCTATATGTCGCAGCGTGTTACAAAGGAAAACATGGCGTCGTCCAGGTTTCGCCCGACGGTACTGCCGCAAGACATTTCGTCGCCGGCAACAATATCGTCGGAATCTGCTTCACACGCAAAGGCGACCTCATCATTGCGACCGGTGACAGCGTATATTCCGTGCCGTGCGGCGTGCAGGGAACGCTTCTCCCCTAAGCGTCAAAAACTATATACATAATTGCAAAGATAGGTTAATATTCCGAAATTCCTTGGAGGTAATATGAAACTAACTAGTCTGATCGGAAAGATAGTATTTATCTCAGCCGTTGTGTTTTTGTTGATCGGGGGCGTGTTTGTACAAACCGGTACCGCTCAGGGAAAGACGGAGAATTCGCCGGCGAAGAATCCGTTGGTTGGACGTTGGAAGAGCGACATTGCCGTAATTGAAATTCGTGCCGACGGCACTATCAAGATCAACGACGACGAATTTGTTTATAAGGTCAAAAATTCGGTCATCACGGTAAGCAGTGACGAAGGTTCGCTCCAATTTCCTTATGAACTTGAAGGCGATACGCTGGTTGTCGACGCTCAGGGGACTGAGGTCGTATATACGCGAATGAAAGCAGACGGCCCGACGAAAAGCAAGGGCACCCTTGGACTCTCGAGTGGTGAGGGCATTGTCGCGGCGTTTGTCGGAAAGTGGTGCTATCTTTCTAGTTTGGGAGGTACGAGTTCGTATCGAAACGACCGCTGTTTCACGCTCTATCAAAACGGGACTTACGAATACTCGGGCGAGACATCATCGAGCGGCGCGAACGGTTCGAGCGTCGGGTCCCAATATGATACGGGCCGTTGGACGGCAACGGCGACAACATTGACAGCGTACTCAAATTCCGGAGGAAAGATCGTATATCCTATTCAACTTCGAAATCACCCAAAAACCGGTGATCCGATGATAGTGGTCGACGGCGACGCTTACGTAACTTTCACTCAGAGACGGCCTTGGTAAGAACTGAGTCGGGACGGAGGCGCGGACGACGTCGTATAGGTGTGATTATTCGCGGCGCAACACCCGGACGAACGAAGGAATTGATGATAGAAGTTCTACTAAGGTCCCGACCATTCAGAATCGCGGCCTACCTTTTGTTGGTGACCATTTGTTTGCTTGCGATCTCTTGTCGCGAGATGGCGTCGGTGCCGACTGAATATCCGACGCCGGAACCCGCTCCATGGTCGACGCCGCTGCCGAAGATCGTATTAAAACCCGACGCCGAACTAGAAAAACAGATAGCAAAGATCGCTGAGGAAGCCAAAGGCAAGGTCGGCGTCGCGGCAGTTCTGCTCGAAACCGGCGATGCGGCAATGCTCAATGCAGATCAGCATTTTCCGATGCAGAGCGTTTACAAACTGCCGATCGCAATGGCCGTAATGGAGCAGATCAAACGCGGCGAACTCGACCTCGACGAAAAGATCGGTGTGACCAAAGAAGACATGGTCCGCCAAGGCCAGCGTTCACCGCTTCGCGACGCCAACCCGAACGGCGGCGAATTTACCATCCGCGAATTGATTAGATTATCGCTAGTTGAATCGGACGGCACCGCCAGCGATGTCCTAATGCGTGTCGCGGGCGGAGCAAATGAGATCCAATCGTACCTGTCGCTGATCGGCATTCAAGACATCAAGGTTGTCAACACCGAAAAAGAGATCGGGAAGGATTGGCAGACCCAATATGATAACTGGGCGACGCCGTCGGCTGCTGTTGGGTTGTTGCGGTGGTTCCAAGTGTCGGAGCTGGCAGTTGTGGACGAAGAAATGGAATCAGATCTGCCTAAACTGAATACTGCGGAGGCAAAGAATTATCGGTTGAGCAACGCAAAAGGCTGGAACTTCATTCAGTACGCTATGGTCTACTCAAATCCCGGAGCCAAACGTCTTAAAGACTTGTTACCTCCGGAAACCGTTGTGGCCCACAAGACTGGTACCGGCGGCACACAAAACGGCATCACCGGAGCGACAAACGACATCGGTATTATTTATCTACCGAATGGCAGGCACCTGGCGATCGCCGTCTTCGTCTCTGATTCGCCCGCCGACGAAAAGACCCGCGAAGCTGTGATCGCCAAGATCGCAAAGGCGGTTTGGGAT
>CAZVDM010000100.1:0-13202 GCA_964625555.1 uncultured Chloracidobacterium sp. | reverse complement strand
GTTTCCTCGATGTCCTTTTCCCAACCGATATGTGATTCGAGCGGATCGACGCTCAGCCCGATGACCTTGACGTTCCGCTTGTCAAACTCCGGCTTGAGCCGTGCCGCCATTCCGAGCTCGGTCGTGCAGACCGGCGTGTAATCCTTCGGATGCGAAAACAACACACCCCAACTGTCGCCAAGCCAGTCGTGAAAATTGATCGTCCCCTGCGTGGTCTCCGCCGTAAAATCCGGCGCCGTGTCGCCTAATCGTATTGCCATACAAATTCCTCCAAGATGTTTTTTTATATCATATCAGATATACGAGTTTCATCTTTCTCTTCGGCCCTTCGCAGGCGAAGGAGTTGGATGCGTTTTTCGTCGGCGCGAAGTATCTCAATTTCGAGGCCGCGAAGCGTTAGTTGGTCGCCGACCTTTGGAACGTAGCCCGCTTCGCTGGTGACGAGCCCGGCGATCGTATTGTAGTCCTCGTCTTCGAGTTCGAGATCGACGAGGCGTTCTATTTTATCGACTTCGGTCGAGCCGAGGACGTCCCAATAGCCGTCTTCGCCGACGTGGATCTCGATGATCTCTTCTTCGTCGGTGTCTTCGTCCTCGATCTCGCCGACGATCTCTTCGAGCAGATCTTCGACCGTGACGAGCCCGGCAACGCCGCCGTATTCGTCGATGACGATCGCGATCTGGACATGGCCCTGCTGCATTGATTTGAGCAGTTCGTCCGCAGTTTTTGTTTCGGGGACAAAGAGAGCGTCGCGGAGAATTTCGCTGACGGGCATGTCCTCCTTGCCTTCGGACCAGGAGACGAGCAGGTCGCGGACGTAGATCAGGCCTTCGATATTGTCGATGCTGTCGCGATAGACCGGCAGGCGTGAGAATTTTTCGGCGATTATCGTGTCGCGTGCCTGCCGAACGGTCGCGTCGATCGGAAGAGCGACGATCTCGGTCCGCGGCGTCATTATCTCGCCGACACGAGTGTCGCCAAATTCGACTACCGTCTCGATCAGCGCGCGTTCGTCCTCCTCGATGATGCCTTCGGCCTCGCCGACCTCCATCAGGGCTTGAAAATCGTCATCGTTGTCATCCGAGCGATCATCCTGGGCGTCGGGCGTGGCTGTGGTTTCGAGGCGATTTGATTCTCTGGTATTTGAGCGTGTGACGAACGGCTCGACCACTATCGATGCGATCGCATATATCGGCCGAACCGCCGGCAGCAGAAAGAGAAGCTTTTTCTCCGTATTATTGCGGACGATCAGCCGCGGCACGATCTGACGGAGGATGACCGTAGCTGCCAGGCCAATCACGAGAGCAAAGAACAGCAGCCAGTTTCGGCTGTTCGTAAACGAGAGCACGATGATCGTCAGCAGCACCGCAAAAGAGATAAGTAATATCTGTATGACCGATGAAAGGGCAAAGCGAAACCTCGCCCGATTGTCGATGATCTCGCGTAGAAATTGAGCAGATGTTTGCTTTTGAGCGAGCTCGGCGTCGGCCGATATGCGTCGCAGACTGACATCCGAAAGATGTGAGAACGCCATATCGACCGTCGCAAGGAAAACCAAAGCGAGCAGAATGATAACGGCAACAACCATCTCGATTTCCATATTCGGTTAATTGTATAGCATGTGTCCGTAGCCCGCACGTGAGCAAGCGTTCGACTGGATACGAAATCAAGTGTCGGGATTGCAATTAGAGCTGAAGGGTCATCGGCTTGAGCCCTTACTCACGCGCGGACTACTGAAACGGACTAGTCCTCAATGTTTTTCCAAACACGTCCATCTTGTTCGAGCAGCAGGTCTGATTCCTTCGGGCCCCACGACCCGGATTCGTAATTGGGAAAATCGCGCGCCGGTATGGCGCTCCAAACGTCGAGGACCGGCGTGACTATCCCCCAACTTGCTTCGACCATGTCGGCACGCTGAAAAAGAGTGGCGTCACCGATCATACAGTCGAAGAGCAGCCGTTCATAGCCGGTGCTGACCTGTTCGCCAAAGTGGTCGAGGTAATTGAAATCCATATCGACAGCTCCCATATTGACGATCGGCCCAGGAATTTTGGCACCGAAATGGAGCGTGATGCCTTCGTCCGGCTGGATGTGGATGACAATACGGTTTGTCGTGAGGCGTTCGACAGGCGTGTCGCGAAACAGCATGAACGGTGCCCGTTTGAACTGGATAACGATGGTCGATTTGCGTTTTGCCATACGTTTGCCGGTTCGGATATAAAACGGCACGTCGGCCCAACGCCAGTTGTCGATAGATAGTTTTAGTGCCGCAAAGGTCTCGGCGTTTGAGAACGGAGCAACGTTCTCCTCGCTGCGGTAATCAACGACCTTTTTCTTGTCGATCGCACCGGCGGCGTATTGTCCTCGAACGGCTCGATGAAGAACGTCCTCAGGCGAATACGGCTGGATGGCCTGCAAAATCTTGGCTTGTTCGTCGCGAACGGAATTCGCTTCGAACGAGACCGGCGGTTCCATCGCTGTCAGAGTGACGAGCTGCAGAATATGATTTGGGATCATATCGCGCAATGCTCCGGCCGAATCGTAATAACCGCCGCGAAGCTCAACGCCCAGCGATTCGGCAACGGTGATCTGTACGTGATCGATGAAGTTGCGATTCCAGATCGGCTCGAAGATGCTGTTGCCAAATCTGAAGACCAAGATGTTCTGTACCGTTTCTTTACCGAGATAATGGTCGATGCGATAGATCTGGCTTTCCTTGAGAATGTGCAGCAGATCGGCGTTCAGCTTCTGGGCAGATTCGAGGTCGTGGCCGAACGGTTTCTCAAAAATGAACCGCCGCCAATTGCCGTTCTCCTCGTCGCCCATTCCGTTTTTGACGATCTTTTCGGCGACATCCGCAAAAAGAGTCGGCGGCGTTGCCATGTAGTAAAAGAAATTTTCCGGTATCTGATGCTCGACGCAGACGTCGCTGACGAGGGAGCGTAGATCGTCGAAAAGTTTCTTGTCTTCATCAAAATCTCCGCCCGTGTAATAGACACGTTCTTCGAACCATTTCAACAACTTTGCCTCCGGCGGATGGGGCAGAAATTCTTTGAAATTGGCGAGGATCTGTTTGCGAAATTCGGCGGTGGTCATCTCCTGACGCCCGACCCCGACGATCGCAAACGTGTGCGGGAGAAAATCCTCCCGTGCAAGGTTGTAGAGAGCAGGGAAGAGCTTGCGTTTGGTCAGATCGCCGGTCGCACCAAAGATGACCATCACACAAGGTTCAGCAGATTTTCTTGTCTCAGCCATATACGATCATTTAACCATACGCGTTCTGACGGTAACAACGCGGCGCTAATTTTGGAACTGAGCCGCGAGATCATTCTTGCCCATTCTTGCGTAAAGCGACGCCAGGTGTTTGCGGGCGATCAAGAGCCGTGGACTCGTGCTTTCCTGTGAAGCCGTCAGGCTTTCGACGCTCGAACGCAGCAGCGGTTCGGCCTCGTCGAAACGATTTTGTAATGCGAAACATTCGCCAAGTGCGCTTTTTGCCGCGGCGACCCAAAAATGTGACGGCGGCAGAGATGAAGTGCGTAATTGCAGAGCCTCGGTGAGCAGAGGTTCGGCCTCTTTCACCCTCCCGGAATTAGCGAGGCTGAGCCCTTTAGCGATCAGCACGGTCGGGTAGTTGTCGTAATGCTTACCAAAGTTCTCGAGATACATACTCGCGGCGGCGTCGGCCTTTTCGATCGAAAGATCATATTTCCCGTGAAGTTCGAGAGATATCGCCTGATTCCGAAGGTTATCGCCAATCCACAGATTGGTCGGAGACAGGTATTTTGAAAATATCGAACCTGCCTCGATCAGAGTGGCATCTGCCTCATCAAGCTTACCGCTTTCGGTCAGAAATCCGCCGAGTACATTGAGTGCAAAACCGTAACTTGGTGTGTCCGTCTCGCCGCGTTGCCGATATTCGTCGACTGCGAGTGCGGCGGTTTCCAAAGCCTCGTTAAATCTACCTTGATCGGCAATTGTCGATGCAAGCGTGCTGCGAGTGGTTGCCACCACCGTTCGATCTGCATCGTTGAGGAGCGGGATTATGTCGAGCGATTCACGAAAAAGCAATTCTGCTTCGCGCGAGTCACCTTGCGTTCGACGCAAGTATGCAAAGTTGTTTAGTGAATCAGCCATCAAAGCGGGAGCGATCGCACCGTCCGAGTATGCGAGTCGAAGTTTAGGGATGAATTCCCGATAGACCGCCTCAGCCTCAGCCATGTCACCTTTTGCAAAGAGAAGTCCGCCCCACCCGACCGACGCGGTAATGAATCTTGGATCGTTGGGGCCAAAGCTCTGTTTTGTTAGCTCGACATATTGAGCCATATGTTCGCGAGCCCGAATATATTGGCCTTGTCCAAAGAAGATCGAGGAGATTGTCCGTTCAAGCTCCATTTTGAGGTCAGGATCGTTGTCAAATTCTCCGTTTTCGATCCGCCGAGCGGCTTCTTCGACAACCTCATTAACGGTTGTTTCGCGTCCGCTTTTCTTCAGCGGGCTAAGGAACGGGTTTGAGTATCTTAAGGTCTCTTCGAGAAATGAGCTGATTCTCTGAGCCTTTTCGCGCTCAAGCCTTGCCTGACGTGATTGCCAAAGCGTTCCGGCGATACCCGCGATCAAGCTAATGAGTACTAAGGCTCCGGCTGTCACGCCGATGCTGTGGCGCCTAATGAATTTCGAGGTTCGATAGCCAAAAGTATTTGGCCTGGCCGAGACCGGTTTGCCGGCGAGGTATCGCTCGATGTCATAGGCAAATTGTTCGACCGAGTTGTAGCGGCGTTCCGGCTCCTTTCTAAGGGCCGTTAGAATGATGTTGTCGAGGTCACCCTTCAATTGTTTATTCGCTGAAAGGGAATTGCTCGGCAGCGACGGTTCGAACTGGGAAACGGTCTTGATTATCTCGTCGAGGCTTTTGCCTTCAAATTGGAACGGCCGGTCCCCGGTGACGAGTTCGAAAAGTACAACACCGAGGCTGTAAATGTCGGACGCGGTAGTTATCGCCTCCCCGCGCAGCTGTTCGGGGCTCGCATACGCGGGCGTGAGTGCGCGAAAAGCAGTTTTTGATTCGTTGGGATCAGAGTTTTCGTTGACGACTAGCCGGGCGAGGCCGAAATCCAAAAGTTTGGGTTCGCCATCGTTCGTGACAAGAATATTTCCGGGCTTAATATCGCGGTGTACGACCAGATTGCGGTGTGCGTAGGCGACCGCCGAGCAAACCTTAAGAAACACCTTGATAATCTCGTTTAGCGACAACGAATTTTCCGTCACATATTCGGCAATTGTGCTGCCTTCGACGTATTCCATCGCAAGGTATGGCTCGCCATTTTCGGAGACGCCGCCGTCGAGGAGCTTTGCGATATTTGGGTGATTGAGCGAGGCGAGAATTTGGCGTTCGCGGCGGAAACGCTCGATCATTTGGCTCTCGGCGATCGATTGGCGGACGATCTTGAGTGCGACCTCTTGTTCGAACTCGCCGTCTGTTCGCCGTGCCAGATAAACTGCACCCATTCCGCCGTGGCCGATCTCGCGAATGATGCGGTAATTACCAAATTGACGACCGGCCATTGGTGTTGGTTGATCGATGATCGAATTTGTTGAGAATATGGGCGTTTCGATAAATCCTTCGGACTCGGCGTGCGACGCGAGCCATGATTCGACCTCGTCGCGGAGAATATTGTCATCGCCGCAGCGTTCATCCAGAAAATCGTTCCGCCGTTCAGGTTCTATCTCAAGAACGGAAGAAAAGACCTCTTTGACCTGTTCCCAATCTGCTGTGCTATTCACTTTTTAGCCGCCGGTAAAGCCAGGTTTTCGCGATCGACCATTCGCGTTTGACAGTTGCTGGCGAGATCTTTAGAACGTGTGCGGTTTCGTCGATATTTAGACCGCCAAAGAACCTGAGTTCAACTATCTTTGCTTGCGTCGGCTCGAACGCTTCGAGAGACTCAAGTGCTTCGTTCAATTCGATCAGATCGACCTCACCGCGGCCGGTTAAACTTATCTCCTCAGTCAACTCTATACGTTGTCCGAAATCGCGCTTTTGAGCTTTTCGTTTGACCGCGTGATTGACCAAGATATTTCGCATCACTTGAGCCGCCACCGAGAAAAAATGGGCCCGGTTCTGCCACGAGACATTTTCCCAATCGACAAGTCGAATATACGCGTCATGTACGAGAGCCGTGGCCTGCAGGGTGTGATCCGGGCGTTCGTTCTGCATGTAGCTCTGAGCAAGCTTGCGCAGTTCATCATACACGAGCGGCAAGAGCTTTTCGGGAGCGCTGACAGTTCCATCACTGATCTCTCTGAGCAAAGCTGTAACTTCCTGACGGTCGGACATAATACGTTGAACAAATGTGTCGATATTATAAGCCCAAAATGAAAATATTGGAATATTTTGAACAAACCTGAGCTGATTTGCGACTGTTTCTTGCCCTATAGAACGAGCAAAGCAATTTTTGGAGCCGTCAACAATGAATAAAGTGATCAAGGCCCGTCAGAACGTTCACTACATATTCGCCGTGATTTTGTCCGCAAGTTTCCTGTTCGTGTGGCAAAATGAGGCCAGTTTGCAAACAAAAGCAGATGTTAGGCAAGTTGACAATTCGAAACGGGAGGTCACCGTTCATGTTCCGGAGCGTGGAGGGAAACACGTCAACTTTTACGAGGGCCGCGAACTTTGGACCGGATCGAATATATCCGGCAGCCAGCCTGTTGCGCTGGTTTCAGCAGATTTTGATTCGGACGGCATCGCGGATATTGTAACGGCTGATTCGAGCGGCATACTGCAGTTGTTAAAGGGTGTAGACCCGGCGAATTTTGCTATCGACCCAACCGGCCAGAAGCGTGCCGAACCGGAACCTTTTACGGCCGTTTCTACAGAGGCATCACTCGGTATCTCGCCCGATCTGATGTTCGCCGGTGACTTCAACGCCGATGGAAAACAAGACATCGTTGCCGCGACCAAAGGCGCTCGAAATATTATTTTGCTCGGCGGGAATGGCTCTGGGCAATTTGGCGCGCCGCTTTCGATCAGCGTTGACGGGAATATTGTCCTGGCCGAGGCGGGTGAGATCGGCCTTCGTGACGGACAGGCGGACCTTGCAATTGCGGTCACAAATGAAAGAGGGTCGTTCATCTATGTCTACGAGCATCCTGAAAGTGCATTTAAGCACCGTCCCGAAATTATCAAACTCCCAACCCGGCCCACGGCTCTCGCGATCGGTAATACTGACGAAGACTTCTATTCCGACATCGCCGTGGGTTGCGGCAGCAACCTGGTGATCGTTCACGAACGTGGACAGGTCTATCCTTGGGACATCGTAAAAGACTCCGGTATCGTACGGCCCCGAGCGATAGTCGATGTTCGTCGAATGCCGTTTTCAATTTCTTCGCTTGCTATCGGCCGGTTTGGCGAAAAGCGCGGCACCTCACTCGCGATGTTGAGCGGAGACGGTAATATTCATCGGTTAGAACCGTCACGCAAGTTCAGAGCTTCAAATATTAGAATACCGTCCGGAACGCTCGCACAGTCGCAAGAACTGCCGTACACGCCTACAGATGCTGACGGCAGCAGGTACGTGATTCCCATCGTTCCGAGCATCGCCAGCACCATGATGGATGCAGCGGGAAATCCGTTGGTAGACCACAATGAGCTTAAGTTGATGGGCCGTGATCAGTATTTAAAGAGGCGCGGAGATGAGATTTCGAAAGGTACGGGGAAATTCACGCCCGATGAGATCGCACGGCAAACCGCCGAACTAGCGAAACAAAAGCCGGGAATGGATGCGCGCCGGAAGGCCGCGTTCTTAAACAGTATTTCGGCGAAAAGTTCGCCGGTCAAGGAATGGCAACTCGAGGCGATCTCGACCGGGTCCAAGTTTGCCTCCGAGACCTCAGGCGGAAATGCCGACTTAATGCCCGTCAAGGTGTCTGACAGCGATCTCGACGACCTAATGGTCAGCTCAAAGGGCGACAGCGAGGTCAAATTTGTGTCGCGCCTGAAAAATGAGAGTGGCTCGTTTCGAGACGAGGTATCCACGATAACCTCCAACTTGGCGTTGGCCGCGGTGCTGCCGGTTAGGCTTAACCTCGACGGAATGAATGACGTCGTGATGCTGCACCAAGGGTCTTTGTCACCAAGTGTCGTAATGAGCGCACCGTCGGCAGTTTTCTGGGTCAATACGACAAATGACACGTTGACCTGTGTTGCGAATAACGAAGGTGAATGCAGCCTCCGCGGTGCGATCATTGAGGCGAATGCCAATCCGGGTAACGATATTATCGGGTTCGGCTTGCCGTTTGGAACCGTACTTTCGCCATTGACCGAACTTCCATCCATAACGACTGCGACTTCGATTCAAAGTGGTGCGGCGCCTGACGGGAGTCGTGGGGTTGAGATCTCAGGCGATCAAATTACCGGCGGACCGGCCGACGGGCTAAAAGTGAGAGCGAGCGGCTGTTTTATCTATGGCCTTGCGATCAACCGAATGCCAGGCATCGGTAACGGAAATGGAAGTGTTATAGGCGGAAACGGTATCACGATCGAGAGTACGAACATTGGTCCGAACAATGGCGGCAACTATATAGTGGGCTTATTCTTGGGCACCGACGCGTCGGGCAATATCGCTCGACCAAACGGAGCGACGGGTATGTTGATATTTGATTCGGACGGAAATGCAATTGGCGGAGGCGGGAACAATTTTCGCAATGTAATGTCGGGAAACAACGGTCCGGCCGGTTCGGTTGGTTCGACGGGAATCGCGGTTACTGCGGGGAATTCGAATAGCTTTCACAACAATATTGTCGGCCTAAACAGCACCGGTACGACAAAACTCGGCAATATTCTGGGAGTTTTCATGACCGGTTTTGACAATTCGTTCGGAGGCGATAATACAGATGACGGGAACACGGTTTCGGGAAATGGCAAACCGTACACGGACGATCCGATCAGATGCTACGGCGCTGGTGTTCACATTGCGATGTTATATGACGCCGAGACGCAGGAACCCTTGACCTTGAATACCACATTTCGTGGAAACCGGATCGGTGCAGATATCAGCGGGACCTTGCCCCGTGGAAACTGCGGAGCCGGAATTTACACCGGGCCTACTCATCAGACGACTATCGGTTCGATCACACAAAGCGGACGCAACATTATTGGTGACAACGGGTTTACGGCGATCCGTTGTACCTCAGAAAACGACTTTAACTTGCCTGGCGGTTACTGTGCGATCGCAGGAAATAATATAGGTGCCGATCTTACAGGAACGGCCTCATTGCCAAATGACGACCGCAATTTCCAAGGTGGTTTTTACCGAATTTTTGGCAATATTGATCTATTCTTGAATCTTTCATATTCGTACTTTGGTGCCCCGGGCGGAACAACTCCGGGTGGAGCCTGTACCGGTTTTTGCAACCTCTATGCTGGGAATTGGCCGGCGAACCCCGAACCGGGTGTACCATATTCGAATTTTAATTCTGGTATCTATAATACCGGCCTGGCCAATGTGGGCATCTTCAATAATTATATTGGCGTAAACTCGGCGGGCAATCAGGCTCTCGCAAATTACAATGGAATAACTTCCGGGGTACTTTCGGGAGACTTTTACATTGGCGGGATCGGCGATGATTTTGGAAATCAAATATCGCTTGGAAATCTAATTTCAGGTCAGAAAAATACCGCTATCGGGATCTCGGGCGGTTTTGCAAACGGAGACTGCTCGGGCCGCGGCACGTCGCTGATCATTCAGGGAAACAAGATCGGAACTGACGTTTCGGGCACATATGCGATCCGCAATGGCTTTGATGACACTGGCGGCGGTTATATTGCAGGAACGATCGGAATACTTCGTGGTTTTGCCGATACAGGTGGATTCGGAGGGGACGATCCACTAGCAAGAAACATCGTTTCAGGCAACGCAGGCGACGCATTGGCTGTGGGGGATGCCTGCTTCATGTCCCTTCCTATAAATTTGCCTGTGTCGAATAATCTTATCGGCCTAAACACACTGCTCTTACCTCTCGGCAATGGCGGAATCGGATTAACCGTTAACGCTAGCCTTCTTCAGATCGGCGGCACTTCACAGACTGCTAATCAGATCGCCTATAACGGGGCAAATAGCGAAGCTGACCAGGCGGGCGTATTCATCGGCGGACGGAATGGGCGCCCGGCTGTTGGTGTTACGATTCGCGGCAATTCGATCCATGACAATGACGGCGTCGGAATTGATCTTGGGCGCCGCCACCCCAATCCCGCCTTCAGTGTATTTATAGTTGACGGTGTAACGGCGAATGATTGCCTCGACGGTGACTTTGGCCCAAATTTGCTACAAAACTACCCGTTACTGTTTGAACCAACGGAAAATGGTAACGGCGGCACGACAATTACCGGCTATCTGCGGGGATCGCCTGCTCAGGAATTTCAATTGGATTTTTATTCTAATCCGACCGCCGATCCCAGCGGTTACGGCGAAGGTGCGGTCTATATTGGAAGTAAGCAGATCAGAACCAGCGGCAACGGATTTACAACCTTTACCCATACCATTTCCGGATCGTTTTTGAACATTACCGCGACAGCGACCGACAGTTTCGGCAATACTTCTGAGTTTTCATGTGTTGCGGGCCAGTGTACCGATCCAGTTCGGACGCTAGAGGAAGCCGAAGATGTTCTGGCGACCAGCATCTGCGCCGAGGGGATAGTCGTTAATATTACAAGCGACGAGAGTGATATAGATCTTGATGACGAACTTTGCGACATTAATACGGTCGAGCCGGGGCTCCAATGTTCTTTGCGAGCCGCCATAGAGGAGGCCGAGCGTCAGCCCGGGGCGAACGCGATCATTTTCAATATCCCTGGCGGCGGGATACAGACGATCACTCCATCATCGGCGTTACCGCAGATGAATCAGCAGGTTTCGATCGACGCTACGACCCAACCTGGATACGTAGATACGCCGCTCATCGTTCTCAACGGATCCAATACTGTGAATCAGTACGGCCTGCGTTTTGCCGGCGGTGATTCGGTGGTGCGTGGTTTTTCGGTGGTGAATTTCAAAGAAGGAATAGGGCTTAGCGGCGAGGGATCTGGCAAGGGGCGAAACCAGGTTACAGCTAACTACATCGGCATTTATCCGAACGGTGCTCCCAGCTCATCACCGCGCCAACAATATGGCGTTACTGTGGTAAATGGAGGTAAGAACAATAGGATCGGCGGCACTTCGCTCGAGGACAGAAATATCATTTCGGGGAATGTGACCGGCGTCAGTATTGTCTCCGGTTCGACCGACAACAAGGTCATCGGAAATTACATTGGTTCGACCGCATCAGGCAACGTTCCGGTCGGAAACACCAACGGGATCGTTATCTCGGCGTCGGATAATAATCAGATCGGATTTGAAATGGACAACGGTGGAAATTTGATCTCCGGCAACGAAGAGAAAGGCATTTCGATAACCGACAGCAGTTCGGGCACGAAGGTCACCGGCAATCAGATCGGAACCCAGGCGGACGGTTTGACTGCCTTACCCAATCGCATCGGTGTCGAGATCGTCTCTGGCGCCCACGATAATTTTATCGGTGGAACGAGCGAGGCCAAAAGAAACCTGATCTCTGGCCAATATCTTACTGCCTTGCATGCCGGTATTGTCTTGAGGCCGGACGCCGGGCCGGGGAATCAGGTTTTGGGGAACCTGATCGGCGTAAAGAAAGATCTGAGCGGACTCTTGCCGAACTACTACGGCATTGTCGTCAATGCAGATAACCAGATGATCGGCAGTGCGAATCCGGCCGACTATCAGAATTTGATCGGCGGCAGCAACTTTGAAAATGCCGCAGGTATCTATGTCCACGGAATTGTCGATCAATCGAACTCTTCTGTCGAGGGCAACATCATTCAAAACAATCGGATCGGTGCCATGGCAACGGGTGAAATGTTCCCGAACTATATCGGCATCTACTTGTATGAAGACGTAAAATCGACTCAGATCAAGGGGAATCTAGTTGGCGGAAATGCGTTCGCTGGTATTCGCCTCAATCAAGGTCCGCATAATAATACGATCTCAGCCAATTACGTTGGGATATCTGCCTCGAATGACGTGTTGCCGAATTACAACGGCATTGTGATCAAACAGTCGGATACCAATTTTGTAAGGAACAATGTTGTCTCCGGCAACAGTCAACATGGGATCGTGGTCGGTGACGGGTTTGGCGTCAACGACCTTGCTCCGGTTGTAAAAAGGTCAAATCGTGCCGCAGGTCAAAGTTCGTTTGCGATCAATAATGTTGTCACGGGAAACAAGGTTGGTACGAATGTCGAAGGAAGTGATGTCGTGCCGAACGGCGCAGTCGGCATCGGGATTGGTGCCAATGGCCGCAATAACACGATCGGCGGCGAAGGAGCCTTCGGCAATATCGTCGGCGGCTCAACAGGTGAGTTCGGCTTGGGCATTTTTGTCGGCGTACTCGACGATACGCTTGGGCAAGACCTGCTGCCCCAGAACAACAAGATCGAGGGTAATCATGTCGGGGTTGGTATCGACTACGGCCCCGCGGCCTTGCCAAATGATTACGGGATCTATGTCCGCAATGCCTTAAACACTACGGTTGGCGGAGATTCGTCCGCAAAAGGGAATATCGTCGGCTACAACCATGCAAATGGTATACGGCTATTTAAGGTAAATACCATTGACACAGTGGTCCAAAACAACTTTGTCGGTGTCCTGCCGGATGGAACAATGATCGCGAACGAAGGCGACGGCATCTCGATAGACGCGGCGGTGTCGACGCTCTTACAGGAAAACAAAGTTGGCGGGAATGGCGGCTTTGGCATCGCTGTCGCAAATATTTCACAGCCCGCACTTCGACGAGCGAATAGACCGATGCTATTCGGTACCGTAAAACTGTTAGGCAATATCAGCGGTGTCTTCAAGATGCCGGATGGATCGGTGGTCACTGTTCCGAACGCTTTGGGCGGATTGAACATGACCGATTTGTACCAGCCTATCCTCGGTGAGATCGGCAGTCTGCTTAATAATGTTTTTGCGGGCAACAACGGTCCGGGAGCTCTGATCGAACGTTGTCTTGGAGCGAAGATCAACGGCGGGTTCTTCGGCACGGATCCGACAGGCACTGTTGGCATCGGCAATAACGGCCCCGGCGTCGAGGTTTCGGATTCGACATTGACCGAAGTCCATCAAGCGACAATT
>CAZVDM010000099.1:0-13225 GCA_964625555.1 uncultured Chloracidobacterium sp. | reverse complement strand
AGATCGCGAGTTCCGAAGTCGATAAGTTGAGCGACGGCACAAAGGTCAGGTAAGACAATGAAAGATCTCGGCATCGCAGGCAAACTCGCCAAAGCATTTATTCAGTCAAAGCTGACACCGCTCATCGTCGCAGCGTCCGTTTTGCTGGGCATCGGCGCCGTCGTCATGCTGCCACGCGAAGAAGAACCGCAGATCATCGTACCGATGGTCGATGTAATGGTGCAGATGCCCGGAGCTTCGTCGGACGAGGTCGAGCAGCGAGTTACCAAACCGATCGAAAAGCTTCTGTGGGAAATTCCCGGTGTCGAATATATCTATTCAACGTCATCGCCCGGTGCGTCGATCGTCATTGTTAGGTTCAAGGTCGGCCAGAATGAGGAGGACGCCCTCGTCCATCTCAATCAAAAACTGTTTTCCAACGCCGATCAGACTCCTGTCGGAGCGTCGGCACCGCTCGTCAAGCAGCGTTCGATCGACGACGTGCCGATCCTCGCCTTGACATTATCGAGCGCAAATTACGATCATTTCACGCTTCGGCGTGTCGCGGCTCAGGTCAGCGACCAAATAAAGGAAGTAACGGATGTCTCCGATGTGCAGATCATCGGGGGGCAGCGGCGGCAGGTCCGGGTGTTGCTTGACGACGCCAAAATGTCGTCACGCAATGTCGCCCCGGCCGCCATTATCCCGATGCTTCAGCAGTCTAACCAGCAGCAGGCATCGGGAAATTTCTCATCGCAAAACCGCGAGGTCATTGTCGAGACCGGCAATTTCCTCGCGTCGGCGGATGATGTTGGCAGTGTTGTTGTTGGAGTATTCGGTGATCGACCGGTGTTTTTGCGGGATGTCGCAGCGATAATCGACGGGCCGGCCGAACCGGCGGATTACGTAATGCACGGCGAACGCGGAGCAAACGGCGTCGACCCGGCCGTGACGATCGCGGTTTCGAAGCGAAAGAGTACCAACGCTATCGAGATCGCCCACAAAGTCATCGCGAAGGTCGAATCGCTAAAGGGCTCATCAATACCAAGCGATATCCGCGTCACCGAGACCCGAAATTACGGCGAGACAGCCGCCGAAAAATCGAACGAGCTGTTGCTGCACATGCTGATCGCCATTGCGTCCGTCTCGGTGCTGATAATGCTGGCCCTAGGCATTCGCGAAGCCGGAATTGTAGCCATCGCGATCCCTGTGACACTGGCCTTAACGCTCGCAGTCTTTTATTTTTACGGCTACACGCTCAATCGCATCACGCTGTTCGCTCTGATATTTTCGATCGGAATTTTGGTCGATGACGCCATAGTTGTCGTCGAAAATATGACGCGCCACTACAACTTGCCCGAGAACAAGGGCCGGCCGCTCGTCGATATTGCGGTTGCGGCCGTCGATGAGGTCGGCAATCCGACGATCCTCGCGACATTTGCGGTGATGGCGGCAATTCTGCCGATGGCGTTCGTCGGCGGCCTGATGGGGCCGTATATGCGACCGATACCGATCGGTGCGTCGGCGGCGATGGTGTTTTCGATGCTTGTTGCATTCGTGGTCACGCCGTGGGCGAGCCTGAAGATGCTCAAGCGGGATGTAAAGCACGAACACGGAAAAGAGGGCTATACCACCAAACTCTACCGCAAAGTGATGAACCGCATCATCTGCCGTCCGGTTTGGCGTTACGTATTTCTCGGCGGCGTGGTCTTTCTGCTGCTCGCGTCAATGTCGCTGGTCGCGTTGAAGGCCGTCAAGGTCAAGATGCTGCCATTTGACAACAAGAGCGAGTTTCAGGTGATAGTCGATATGCCCGAAGGCTCGACACTCGAGCAAACAGCAGCCGTGACACGAGAACTTGCCGGTTATGTCGGCACAATGCCCGAGATCGTCAATTATCAGATGTACGTCGGCACATCGGCACCATACAATTTTAACGGCTTGGTCCGTCACTATTTCCTGCGACGAGGGTCAAATGTCGCGGATATTCAGGTCAATCTACTTTCGAAAGATGAACGCTCATTGCAGAGTCACGACATTGCAAAACGCGTTCGCCCAGCCTTGCAGCAGATCGCATTCAAATACGGTGCGAACGTCAAGATCGCCGAGGTTCCGCCCGGCCCGCCTGTGCTTCAGACCATCGTTGCCGAAGTTTACGGCCCTGCCTATGAAAGACAGATCGAGATCGCCCGGAATATCCGCGACATCCTTGAACAAACAGACGGCGTTGTCGACGTCGATTGGTACGTCGAGGACAACCAGACAAAATACAGCCTCAAAATAGACAAAGAAAAAGCAGCGATCAACGGCATCACCGCGGAGCAGCTAACGCAGACGATGCGTGTTGCGGTTGACGGCCTGAACGTCGGCCTCCTGCATCTGCCAAACGAAAAAGAAGACGCCTACATTAACCTTCGGCTGCCAAAGGCCGACCGATCGGGCATTGCTGACATCCAAAGGATAAAGGTCGTCGGAAATCGCGGCAATCTCGTTCCAGTCTCCGAACTCGTTACAGTTCAGGAACTGAAGAACGACAAGAGCATTTATCACAAAAACCTGATGCCCGTCGTCTATGTCACGGCTGACGTCGCCGGAGCGATCGAAAGCCCGGTCTACGCTATCCTTGGCCTGAACGAAAAGATCGACGCGATGAAACTTCCTGAGGGCTATGCTCTCGAACGTTACGTCGCGTCTCAGCCTTTCCTGACCGATAAATATTCGATGAAATGGGACGGCGAATGGCACATAACGTATGAGGTCTTTCGCGACATGGGCATCGCTTTTGCGGCAGTGATGATACTGATCTATATCCTCGTCGTCGGCTGGTTCCAGTCGTTCAAAACGCCTCTGACGATCATGGCCGCGATACCATTCTCGCTCGTCGGCATCCTGCCGGCACATGCTCTGATGGGAGCATTTTTTACGGCTACGTCGATGATCGGCTTTATTGCGGGTGCCGGAATTGTTGTGCGAAATTCGATCATTCTCGTCGATTTTGTACAGCTTCGAATGGCAAATGGGATGCCGCTGATCGAAGCGGTCGTCGACGCCGGTGCGGTCCGATTTCGCCCGATGCTGCTGACCGCTGCGGCGGTGATCGTTGGCTCGTCGGTAATGCTGTTCGACCCGATCTTTCAGGGCCTGGCGATCTCACTAATGGCCGGCGAAGTTGCTTCTTTGCTGCTGTCCCGAATGGCGGTGCCCGTTTTGTTCTATCTGAGCGAACGTAAAGCTTCGCACGCAGTCAGTCTCGACGATCAAGGCGGACCTTGTGCCCTCGAGCCGTCAACCGGCGCCGATGAGGATTCCGATGCCTCATGATCCGACTAACTCCGTCCGTCTCGAAGATCTCGTACAGTGAGGGGTTTATTAAAGTTATATGGAGCCGGTGATAAGACTCGAACTTACGACCTGATGATTGCAAATGAACAGCCCTAACTAAAATCCGCTCTGAAAAAACGGGCTTATAATCCTTTGACGCTCAATAGATAAGGGCATCCAACTAAAACTGCGTTTGCCTCTTGTTGCTCAATTTGTCATAATTTGGCAGGGTGAGTTAGTCCTAATAGTCCTAATTTTAGTCCTAATTGTTATCAGAGAAGCAAAATATGAAAATCAGTCAATCGATCTTCACACGCGGAAAGAAGGGCGGGAACGCAAAAGGTTATGCAAACACCTGGACGCTTCGCCTCACCCATGTAGATGAACGCGAAAATAAAACAAGCAAGACCTGGCAGTATGCGACTAAGCAAGACGCGAAGGATGACGTAGAGAATCGAAAAGCGGAGTTGACCCAGTTTGCGCAAAGCAAGAGCCTCGATCTTGGTGACGTTAAGACCTTCAAACAATGGGCCGAGTACGCGAAGGCGGATTTTTACCGACCGGCGGTTTTTTCTCAAGGCCGCAAGGTTGCCGGAATCAAGGCTCATAGACAAACGCATATCCTGATAAATCAGTTGGTAGAGTGTTTCGGTGATAAGCCGCTTGCCAAGTTTTCAAAGTACGATCTCGACCGTTTCAAGATTTGGCGGTTGGAGCAAGGTGATCGACGCGGCGAAAAGGGCAAGCTGGAAGCAAAGGAACGAAATCCGGTTAAGATCTCGACGGCGAATCGCGGCCTTGCGATCTTGAAGCACTTGTTGATAGAGGCTCACGATGCCGGACTGATTGCCAAGAATGTAACGAAAGGATCAAAGTCGATCGACGCGGACGCGGAAACGGCCAGGACGCGAACGCTAGCGGATGCCGAAGAACAGCGTCTGCTTTCGTCTTGTGCCGGAACGCGGACGGTCGAGTACAAGCGCAAGGGCAAGGACGTTAAGGCTACTGTAGAAGCTGACAATCCGTATTTGAAAGCCGTGATCTTGCTTGGCCTGGATTCGGGATTACGCCGAGGGGAAATACTCACGCTCGACTGGAAGGACATCGACTTCGAAGCCGGTATAATCACGATTCTCGGAACGCACACAAAGACGCAACGAACGCGGTCCGTACCGATGACGAACCGGACTAAGGCCGAACTGCTATCACTCGCAACCTTTGATACAAGCGGCAAGGTCTTTCCGTTCAATGACTTCAAACGATCATGGGCAACGGCTGTCAAGGTTGCGAAGATCGACGGTCTACACTTTCACGATCTGCGGCGAACATTTGTTACGCGGTTACAGTCCGGCGGAGTGTCGATCGGCATAGCGGCGGAACTTGCCGGACACTCGCGGCTCGAGACAACGCAAAAGCATTACACGTCAACCGACAATCCGACGGTAGTCCAAGACGCTACTGCCAAGATCAACGCGGCCAACGAGGCGAGATTCATCCAATGGCCCGCCACCCTCGAATGAATCTGCTTTAGTCTGACTGTTTACGACATAATAGTCGTCCAAAGAACTGTAGGCCTATATTGGTAATCAGCCGTGATTTGCATTACTCAATGATAAAGGCTCTTCGCTCTAGGTAAAGAACTTATAGCCGGCATAAAATGCCCTTCAACAAAGTCCCAATACCGCTGACTTCCTCCCCAGACATTGAAAGTTTGCTTCTGCTTCAGTTCTGCCTGACTTTTCGGGATACCCGCCGCGCCGGGGGAGGAGCTTAAAAGCGAATCGTAGAAAGTCGCAATAACGGTCGATGGAGGAGGTTTCGTCATGTTTCCGCTACAAATATATGACACCGGCTTACCGTCCAAATATCGCAACAAGCCGTCAACTATCTTGCCAACACTACCACCCGCATCGGTACGAGGATTAGAAAGAAGGACCGACGAATAGCTGTTTTTTACGTGAGCATCCGCCAGCATACCAACGAGCCCGCCCGAAGTAACCTCCACTCTGTTAATGCCCTGCGCATACGAGTCCAAAATACGAGCGCCGCAACTCGTTCGCCTGGCGATACCACCGACCTGGTCTTTGTACTCGCGACCTCTCAGGTCGCGCTCATCCTGACCGAACAAACTGACATTACCGGGTTCATAAAATACTTCGTGCTTTTTATTCCGATCTGGTACGTCTGGATCGACACGTCGTACTTTGATAAATTCTACAGTATCAATAAGGCCGTTACTGGGTCAAAGCATTCAACGCCCGGGCAAGTTCCAGCCGCGTGACCGATCGACTCGGGTTGATGCTGTTACCGTGGAGCGAAATAAAACCACGCTCAAGAGCGACAGCGACGTAGCCACGCCACTGAACCGGGATCAAGTTAATGTCGGAAATGTCACTTGGCAATACCGCGGTCGATGTGAGTTCGTCGAGATTAGCGGCCTTAACAAATGCAACCGCAGCTACAAGCCGAGTAGCCGAGCTATTCGGGAAGAAATTTCCGCCGAGAGCAACATCGTAAAAGAGTTTTCCGTCTGGATCCAGTTGTACGCTCTCGACCGCAGATCGCGTTTCGATATCCCTGGTGTCGCTATAGAGCCGCGACGCGGCCAGGTATTGCGGGACAAGACCCGACCTGAGAAAAGCGGCTGCAAGATCGTAACGGGAAACGCTCGAATTGGGCTTGTACCTTCTACCTTCCGGCAGCATCAGATTCGTAAGCAAGCTCTTCTCAGCTACCGCGATCATTTCCGGCGAAAGCGAATTTAGGTCAGCGAGATCGGGATAGACGACCCTTGTCGTTTCGAGAGCTCCGTAAACGTTCTGAGCAGATCCAAAGCCGGCTGTGTGGTTGATCGTTGCCCGCAACACTTGGTCTCTGGGATTTCTAAGCACGACTTTCTCGCGGCGACCTGTAAATCCCGGCAGGTTAAGATAGTTCGATTCGCCCAGCATGCTATTGCCTGAGTTGAAAACTTTGAGTCCAAAATCATTAGCACTCAAGCCCCACGAAATGCCTAAGCTTGCCTGAACGACATTTGACGGCATCGCTAAATTCACCGAAGTGGTCAATCCGGGAGTGACCATCTGAGTGAATGTCTCGCTCGTCGTAGTTGAGAACCGAACGGCATTGCGCGACAAGGTCGAACGGAACGTCCCCATGTGACGATCCGGAAACGCGGCTTCGAGCACTGCGGCATAAGTATTGAGCATGCCAGCCCCAGCCTCATGGTAAAAATATTTCGGCAAGGGCGTCGAAGTACGGCTCAGAATGTCCTTTACTGCAGCCGGACTCAAAGTCGGGTTTGTCTCGAGCATCAATGCGATAGCTCCGGCGACCTGCGGCGCGGAAAACGAGGTCCCGCTCGCCGTCGTATAATTTGGTAGCTCGCCAACCGTTAATCGGCTCATATCGGCCCCTGCGATGCCTCCGACACTAGTCGTGGTCGGAGTGCTGCGAAGACTTGCGATATTAACGCCGGGGGCCACTAGCGTTGGCTGCTGATCGCCGCCAAATGAGCCACGCGATGAAAATGAAGCGAGGATTCCGTTTTGGTCCGTGGCTCCTACTCCGATGACCCAAGGTGCAGCCGCATATGGGTTGAGCGTTCCGTTGCCGGAACCCGAATTCCCGGCCGAAAAGACGACATTTACTCCATGTTCGGTTAGCATTTTTGTCGCGATATTTACCGGATCGTTAAGATCGAAAACGGTATTTGCGGAAAAACTGCAGTTGAGCACACGCACGTTGTAAAATGCACCTTTATCAAGCAAATAATCAAAACCCGAAAGCACGTGGGTTAAATTGAGGTCGCCGGCGCTTAAGCCGAGCAATCTAGCACCCGGAGCGACGCCGCTGTATTTGCCACCCGAACTTACACCGCTTGCGGCTATCACTCCGGCAACGAAAGTTCCGTGTCCAGCCGCAAGGTCAGTATTTGGCAAATTCTCAACCGAAACAGGTTCGACGAATGTGGTTGGTAGGCTCTGGCTGTCGGCCAGCCGAACATTCTGAACTACGCGTCCTGCGAGGTCTGCGTGTTGGCTGTTTATGCCGGTGTCCATAACGGCGACCGTAATATTCTTGCCCGAAACAGGCATCCCGCTATTGCGAATTCGAAGGTCATTATCGGTCGGAACGCGTTGGATGCCGGTCTTATTTAGATACGGATCAGAATTGAATGTTAACGTTCGATTTCCGTAGATCGAACGCACACGAGCAAGTTGCGAAACGGCAATGATCTGTGCCTTTGTTCCGGTGGCGTAAACCATCGGAAGTACCTTAAACCGTGTGCCCCCATGGATACCTAACTGTCTGAGGCTTTGCAAATCGGCTTCTGTCACTGTCGAGTGAAAGGCGATTACCGCGTTGATGCTGCTATCGTCGGTTGCTTGCTCGAGAACGATCGCAAGTTCCGGATCAAGGCTCTGAATGCCATTTTGTTCGTCGGCTCCCGTCAGAGTGATACCGTCGACGTTTTTCATCACCACGCCGTCAGCACCCGTCAACGTAATACCGTCGGCCCCGGTTAGGGTGATACCGTCGGCACCGGTGAGCGTGATTCCGGCAGGACTGACCAGGTCAAAAGCCACGCCCGACGGGTCGATACCTGTCGCGGAATCGGCGCCTGTCAAGGTAATCCCATCGGCTCCTGACAGAGTAATACCGTCGGCTCCGGTGAGCGTAATTCCATCAGCTCCGGTAAGTGTGATTCCGTTCGTTCCGACCCGGGTGGCACCGTCGGCACCCGTCAGGGTAATCCCGTCGGCTCCCGTCAAAGTTATTCCATCTGCGCCTGTTAAAGTGATGCCGTTCGGCCGGCGAAGCACAACTGAATCCGCTTGGTGCGCCGTGCCGTCGGCCCCGGTAAGAGTAATGCCATCAGCTCCGGTAAGAGTAATCCCGTCCGCGCCCGTTAAGGTAATGCCGTCCGCGCCCGTTAATGTGATCCCGTTGGGGCCGGTGTACGTCGATGCGTCTGCACCTGTCAAAGTAATGCCATCCGCCCCTGTCAATGTTATCCCGTCGGCTCCTGTGAGTGTGATCCCGTTCGAACGATAGGAAAGAATGCCATCAGCTCCGGTTAATGAAATGCCGGACGAGCCAACGAACCTGATGCCGTCGGCACCGGTCAGAGAAATGCCGTTCGAACGCTCGAACGTCAAGCCGCCAAGTGACGTGGCGGCGAAAGTGCTTATCAGAGCTAGATATGCAAGGATCTTTCTCATTATTACGAGTGACGGATACAAAAAAAGGTAATGGAGGTAATTTGCGTCCAGAATTTCCTAGGCATAATCCTGAGCGAACACTACCGCCATCCAAAAAACGGGGGGCGTAGCAAAAATGGTACTATTCTCACCCCCCAAATTGCAAGCAGTATTTACTGTATTTGCACAGAACTATTCAGCGTAAGCTGAAGCATAACACCCTTTTCCAACCTAATATTCCTGTTGGCAGCCGAAAGTGACGAGCCCGATTGCGCCGAACCGTTCAGCGCGTTAGATATCTGGATGCCGTTAACCGTCTGGCTAACCATTTCCGTCGTCGTTCCAATGGTCGAACCGGCCGCATTTGTTACCCCACCCAATGTCTGGGTAGTGGTATTCAAAACGCCACCCGCGGCACCGGTCACTCCTCCGAGCAGTCCGCCTCCGGTCGAGCCGCCGCCCGAAGTTCGGGTCGACGAACTGCCGCTGCCGATCATGTCAGTGCTTGCCAAATCACCGACATCCGCATTAGAAGAAATGTTCGCGATAGACGTAATGGATACGTTAATAGGCGTCATCATCCCTTTGTTTTCCAGCCTGTCAAACACCATGCCTAACCTTGACGTTCCGTTCGCCTTTGTCCTTTGTTGTACTTCGGTGACCCGACCTATCAGCGATGCACCTTTCGGAACCAATGTTCGGCCATTCTGTTTGATAGATTTCGTCGTTTTCAACACGACCTGATCGCCAATATTCGCTTTCTTTACGTCGACCGATTTCTGCAGTCGACCTTCGATCTGGGTGCCGGAAGTCAGAAGGTTATTGCGGCTCGACGATGAGTTCGAGGCCGATTCGTTCGGATCGACCTCCTGCGGCTGAACTTTTTGCTTCTGCCCCGAACCGACCATAGAAATTAATAACGTTAAACAAATGCAAAACAATATCTTTTTCATCACATTACTCCTTGTTACTGCTGAGTCCTAAATTTGGAGAAGAGTAAATCAAATCGTATCCGATCTGTGACAATCTTATTTATAGGCGCTTGAGAAAAACTTGAGATTTTTCGGGTTCTCGAGGCAAAGGCAGGGATTTTCTCATCATTTTCAAGTTTTTCTCAAGTTTTCTGATTTACGATGGTCACCAGTATGACAATGACATTTTTCCTACATGACAGCATTGGTCCGGACACTGGAGGACAAAGCGATGAATATGGCTTTTATGCAGGGTTCGACGCGGTCAATGCGGCAAAACAAGACATGCATATCTTGGACGAAAAGATCATCACGCCGTCTGTATGCGGCACCATCGAACGCAAAAGAATCACTTCACTTTTGATGCGATCTGTTTCTCAATTTCCCGCCACGCTGGTGACTGGCAGAGCCGGATCAGGGAAAACTGCTCTGGCTGCAGCATTCGCATCTTACTTCAGTAAGGTCTCTTGGTACTCGATCGAATCAACAGACGCGTCGTGGGCGGTCTTTTCGAAGTACTTTTCAGCCAGCCTGCGCGGTTCCGAGCGTCGCTATTCCCGGTCAGAGTTGGAACCCAAAGAGTTGGTGGATCAAAGTGAAATCGCGAAATTCATGCTCGATAATTTTGGCGGACTCATTTCAACGAGACAACGTGAGACAAAGCTGATCGTCCTTGATGACATTCACCACTTATTCGACGTGGAGTGGTTTGATTATTTTTTTAATCTGCTGATTCCCTCGTTGCCGTCGGGCACACACATCCTAATGCTCTGCCGCAGTAAGCCGCCGAGTCCGCTCTGGAGGATGCGTTCAAAACAAATGCTGAATGTAATAGATGAAAAGGTGATCGCGTTCAACCAAAGCGAGACAGAGGCACTATTTGAGGCCATTAATGTGCCGACAACTAAGGCGAAAGAATTTCAGCGACAGGCCTATGGACGTATATCAAAAATTTTGCGTCTGGCAGAAAATCAGTTTTCTATCCTACCACCCCAGCTCCTTTGAGCTGCCTGCCAAAACCGCGGCGGAATCGTTATGTCATACGGCTAAACCAGTTTTGTGGCATAATTATTCCGCCCCGTTTCAAAGTTTGGCATAATGCAGCAAACGAATTTTTTCTTAAGGACAAAGCTGCTTCCACCGCGTCCCGTCTCGCAGTTACTCCGTCGTCCACGGTTAATTGAAAAATTGCGCTCGAACGCTGATTCCTCAATAACCCTTGTGGCTGCGGACGCCGGATACGGAAAAACGACGCTCATCGCCGATTTCTTGAATGGCCTGCCGAGGCCTTCAGTCTGGTACCAACTCGATCATACAGACGCCGATCCGATCGTTTTTCTCCACTATGTCGCCCAAGGGATCAAGATCATCAAACCTGATTTCGGCGAAGTTCTGTTTTCATACCTTTCCGACGCAAACGAAGATCTGCTCAGGTCGCCCGAGCGTGCGGCTGATGTTTTGATAAACGAAATTCTCCGGTCGATCGAACAGCCATTCATACTGGTTTTGGATGACTATCATCATATCGGGACGGAGACGATCGTGCATAAGATCGTTGATCGAATGTTGCAGTACGCCTCCGAATATCTCCACATGATCATCACTACACGTGATCTGCCGCCGTTAGCTATCATGCGTCGGCGTACTCAGTCCGCAGCACTTGTCATTACTCGCGAAGATCTGCTCTTTACGGATGCCGAAGTCAGCGAATTGTTTAGAAACACGTTGGATGTCGAACTCAAGCGTGAGCAGATCTCTGAGTACCGCGATCGGACCCACGGCTGGATCACGGCCCTTCAGCTGGTGCGTCAGATCGCCGAAAAAGAAATCGAAGGTGACACGAACGACACGCTAGACCTAATTGAAGTACTCAAACGTTCGGAAAAAGATATTTTTGATTATTTTGCGGAAGAGGTGTTTTCGCTGGAGAGTCTGGAAACGCAGAATATGCTGCTTTACTTATCCCTCCTCGAATCTCTACCTCTATTTGAATGTAGCTTGCTTTTTCCCCAGATGCGCTGTTCAGCCACCCTGCCCGAACTGGCTCAAAAGAACATCTTTCTGTCGGTCGCCGGCGATGGATCGACTGAAGAATATCGGTTCCATCCGCTTTTTCGCGGCTTTCTCCAGCGTCGGCTAAGGTCCGAGATCGGAAAGAACGGTGTTGCCGAAGAACGTAACCGGATCGCCGAACGGTACTTGGAGAATGGGCAGTGGGAGCTATCCCTACCGTTTTTGTTGGAGGCCGAAAACTACGATCGGGCAGCCGAGGTCATTGCCGAGAAAGGGCGGGAATGGATCGCAGCCGGAGCGATCACCTCGCTCGCCTCATTTGCTGACAAGGTTCCGTCGGACGTATTGAACAAGTTTCCTATGGCGCTTTTACACAGAGCAGAGATCGCTCGCTTGCAAGGTGACTCCGGTAGATCATCCACTCTCCTAAATCGTGCGGTGGAACTTTTTCGGGAGAGGGACGACAAGCTCGGCGAGGCCGAGGCACTTCATTCTCTTGCAAGCATTGCACGCCGGCGATCTGATTGGGGCAACGCTTTGAAAATTCTTGAAAAAGCCGAGCTCCTGGTTCCGGACCATTCAGAAACCTACCTGAAATGCCTTAACACCCGCGGGCTTTGTTTGATCGCTGAGGGAAACTGGACGGAGGCAGAGCAGCAGTTTCGCGTTGCTCTCGAACTTGCGGAGAATCTGTCAAATGACCATTACATCAGGTTGATAGCACATAATCTTGCACTCGCTCCAGGATTTCGCGGCGACTTCGCGGAGGCTCTTCGCTGGTTCAACCGCATTTTCCAAGAAGACAAACCTGATAAGCGATTGCCGCAGGAGGCCATAGGTCATCTCAATGTCGCCCGGCTTCAGTTGTATCGCGGCGAATTTGAGAAAACGGAGTTTCATCTAGAACGCGCTCTCGAGATCTGCCAACTTTATGATCTCAAATCATTACTACCTGAGATCTTTGAGAGTTATGCCAACTTTTATCGTGAAAAGCTCGATTTTGTCCACGCCTCCGAATTTTATGAACGTGCCTTAAATGCCTACGACGCCGCCGGGGTCGATCTTGCGACGCGCGAGCTAAATGAGGAGCGGGCAAAATATTTTCTTCTTCGCGGTGATACGGCCAAGGCCCGCGGACTTCTTGAAACGCTGATCGAGATGCGGTCAATTCAGAAGAACGAGCTGACGCTCAATACCGCCCGACTTTGCCTTTATCGCGTTGACCTTGCGGAAGGACGATCAGACGGGCTAATTGACAGCGTCAGCGGACTGCTCGAGTTCTTTCATAAACGCAATCATTATTATGACGAGGCGCTAGCCGCCATGCTTGTTGCCGAGGTTTACTTTACGCTGGGCCAAAAGAAGGAGATGGTAGTTCCGATCCAGAGGGTACTTGATCTGTCAGCTCGATTTGATTACGAATATTGGCTAAAGACGGAGATCCAAAGGAACCGAGGTATCTTTGAATACGAAGATATTTATGAAAAACTCCCGCCCGATCTGCGCGAGGAACTTCTGGTTGAGTCGGTCGTTTCAGAACCAACTTCTTCTTTGGAAAGCCAGAAAACAATAACCGACCTGACGGTCAATGTTCTAGGGCACGTGGAGATATATCGCGATCCGTCAAAGCCATTTGCACCGGACGCTTGGACGACCCGTCGCGCTCGCGATATATTTTGCTACGTCGCGACCCGCAAGCACCGACGAGTCCCAAAAGAGTATTTGATCGAGGCATTT
>CAZVDM010000098.1:0-13334 GCA_964625555.1 uncultured Chloracidobacterium sp. | reverse complement strand
TTTTCGATCCCACTCGGCGAGGCTGTGATGGCATTGATGGCAGGAAACACCGTCGTCATCAAACCGTCCGAATTGACGCCGATCATAGGCCTCAAGATAGGTGACATTCTTGAAAAAGCAGGATTGCCCGAGAATTGCGTGCAGATCGTCAGCGGTGCCGGCGCGACGGGTGCAGCTCTTGTTGAGGCGGCACCCGACAAGATCATGTTCACCGGCTCGGTGGCTACGGGCAAAAAGATCGCCGCGTCCGCGGCGAAAAACCTTACCTCCATCGTCCTTGAACTTGGCGGCAAAGACCCGATGATCGTCTTCGCCGACGCCAATCTCGAACTCGCATCGAGCGCTGCCGTTTGGGGTGCATTCTGCAATTCGGGCCAGTCCTGTTCGTCGGTCGAACGGCTCTATGTCGAGGAAAGCGCCGCCGAAGAATTGACCCGAAAGATCATCGAAAAAACAAAACAACTAGAACAAGGTACGGGCGATAAACTTTCGACGTCCATTGGTGCAATGTCGTCGGAAAGGCAGATCGCGATAGTCGAAGATCACGTCGAGGATTTCCGTGCCGCCGGAGCAAGGGTCGAGACCGGCGGGCGTCGAAACCCGGAGCTCGAAGGCCTTTTCTACGAACCGACCGTCATCACGAACGCCAATAACGACATGCGGGCGATGCAGGAAGAAACGTTCGGCCCCACGCTGCCGATCTCGACATTCTCGACCGAGGAAGAAGCGATCCGTCTGGCCAACGACAGCGAATTTGGCCTCACCGCCAGCGTCTGGACGCGCGACGCCGCTAAAGGCCAACGAGTAGCCGGACAGATCGAGGCCGGCAGTGTCTGTGTCAACGAGGTTCTCTACACCCACGGCATCGGCCAGACGCCGTGGGGAGGCTTCAAAAACTCCGGCCGCGGTCGCACGCACGGTCGCGAAGGCCTCATGGAACTCGTTCAGCCGCAGCATATCCACACAAATCACATCGCCATTCTGCCCGATGCATGGTGGATGCCGTATTCGGCAAACGCCATCGCTACCTTTCGAAAAATGACGACCACCTTTGCCAGCGGTTCACTGGTCAAAACAGCCACCCTTTTGCCGCAGCTTTTGAAAAGAATCCTTGAATTGCGCAAGCGATAGGTGTAACAATACCAACCATCCGCAAAACTTATCTTGTGTTTTTGACTGTTCATAAGGAGAGATCGTCATGGCCAACTATTTGATCGAAATTGGGGATTCAGGCGGTAACACCTTGTATGTCGCATTGAGTGTTCCTGCAAAAAGCTTGTTAATGCCGACGGGAAACGCGGGATATTGGCGTGCACTCGACAAAGGATTGATCAAGCCGACAGACGGCGCGTTGTGGTGGGAAGAGGCAAAAGGGACCGCGACCGGCAAACACATTAATCTACTTAGCAAGGGCTACTGGGGTATCAAACTTTTCGATTTCAAGGATTTTTTTGGTGTTAACAGCGGTGGATCCGGCGTCGTGATCCAGCCGTGGGTTATCCAGTTTGTCCCCGGTCGAATAACTTGGTCGATCTATAGCTAATGACTGACTCAACTGACGCAATGCCCGCAATATTCTTCGGCCACGGCAATCCGATGAATGCGTTGGCAGATAACGAGTACACACGGGCGTGGAATAAGATCGGCAAGTTGATGCGGCGACCAAAGTCGATCCTTTGCGTGTCGGCGCATTGGTATGTCCCCGCGGTCGGCGTGACGGCGATGGAGCGGCCGCGGACGATCCACGATTTTGGCGGATTCCCGCGGGAGTTGTTCGAATTTGATTATCCGGCCGTGGGCTCACCCGAGCTTGCCGATCGCGTGAACGAATTGCTTGGCGGCGACGTGATATTGGATACGGTTCGTTGGGGCCTCGATCATGGCACGTGGTCAGTGCTGTGTCATGTCTTTCCGGACGCGGATATTCCGGTCGTACAGCTCTCGATCGATGAGACAAGATCGTCCGATTGGCATTATGAGTTTGCCAAACAGCTCGCACCGCTTCGCGACGAAGGGGTTCTCGTCTGCGGCAGCGGCAATCTGGTTCACAATCTGCACAGCTACGCGTGGGGAAAACAGGATGTCGAGCCGTACGACTGGGCTGTGCGATTTGAAAAGGAAGCTCGAGATCTAATGCTTGCCGGCGACCACAAACCGCTCGCCTCGTACGAACTAATGGGCAAGGACGCCCAGCTCTCAGCCCCAACGCCCGATCATTTCCTGCCGCTGCTCTACGTTCTTGCCACGCAGCGTGAAGGCGATGTCGTCACATTCCCTGTCGAAGACTTCGACGGCGGTTCTATTTCGATGTTGACAGTTAAAGTCGGCTGAAAATATAAAGGGCAAAAAACGGCCGCGGGCATTTCCCGGCGGCCTTTTAGATCAATAAATAGCCAACGGTGATCCAGCATTTCAGCGGTCATCGTCGTCGCCGTCATAATCCTTCTTTCCAGCGTCGTCGGCATCGCCGGTCTTTTTTGGCTGCTTTGTGTTGGCGGTTTTGCCATTGGTTTTAGCGTCGTCGCGATCCGCAATTTTTGCGTTGGCAGAGTTGGTCGAGTTTGCCGCTGGCGACTTGATATCGTCACGATCGCCGTCGGTCGAGACGCTCGTTTTGTTTGCGGTCGCAGTGGCAGTGGCAACGGTCGGCGTCACCGGTGCAAGTTTAGTTTCATTTTGCTTTGTTTCCGCCTTGCCACCGCAAGCTAACATTAGTGACGCGGTTGCGAAGATGGCAGTTATTGTAATGAGTCCTTTCATGTGTATTCTCCTTTTTTAATCGTCATCATCATCTGATTTCATTTGTTTCTTGTTTTCGACGCCGGGATTTGTGCCGGTTCCTGCGGTCGAAGCCATCACCGCCCTCACGCCGAGCTCATGGACCAACCGGCCGCCCTGATGGGCCGTATTCATCAAGAGCACCACGCCTGAACCGTAAAAAACCAAAAAGGCAAGGTTGAGCGGTATCGAGATGACCCGCGACAACTCCTTCTTGAACAGCATCGGGGCGAATAGGATCACACCAAATACTATAGTGAGTGCCGTAAAGACGGAACGTGTTGTTTCCGCAAGCTCCTCATGTTCTTCGAGAACCGACTCAACATTGTTCATGTGTTCGGCGAGTTCTCCTGCGGCCTCGCCCGTCGATACGGCGATGAATGTAGCGACTGTGCCGATCAGCATTAGGATAAATGCGGAGATCATAAAAGCACGGCCGCTCTTCGGCACAAAAACTCCGATCAGGATGATCAACGGCACAACTAATAAAAGAGCGATCGGAAAATGAATGATTATTGGGTGAAGGCCGTCCCAGCTTGGAATTGGCGGAAACATAATATTACTCCTCGGGTATTTAGCTGCGGGTGCTGGTTTTACGGTTTAGGTGTGACACCCGCAGCTTTCCCCCTTGAAAACTTATCTGTTAACTAGCTGATCGATTCAAACTTTTCCTTAGGTGTAAAATCGACCGGGCATTTCTGGAGATTCACATCTGTGGTTGTATAGCCGCAGGTCGAGCAGACAAAGAATGTCGTCTTTCCGCCCTTCCAATCGGCAAGATTAGCGAGGGCCTCTGCGTACAATTTTGCGTGTTCGCCCTCAGCGACTTTAGCGAAGTTGAATGTTTTAAGGGCATCCGTATTGCCGTTGCTTCGAGCCTCGGCGATAAAATCGGTGTACATCTTGTCGCGCTCGTATGTCTCGCCCTCGATCGCACCTTTCAGGTTTTCGGCGGTTGTCTTGATCTCGGCCGGCTTAACATCAGCCTTCGGTGCTCCGCCCATTTTCTTGATCACTTGGGCGTGATTGCCCATGTGTATTTCCTCGGCCCTCGCAGCGGCCCGAAAAAGGCTCGCCACCTTGGTGTACCCTTCGTCGTCAGCCTTTTTGGCAAATGCCAGGTATTTGGCGTTCGCGTTGCTTTCGCCGTCAAAGGCGGTCTGCAGATTTTCAAGCGTCGTTGCTCCTTTGCTCGTTGCCGCGGTTGTCGCCGAGCCACCCGTGGATGCGATCTTCTCGGCTGAAGAACAACTGATCGCCGATAACGACAGCGTCAGTGCAGCGGCGGTCAAGATCAAATTTCTATATAGGTTTTTCATAAGTACAGGTTCTCCTCAGATCTTCATTAGTCTCTTTCTGGACACACACGTCTAGTGCAAGACCTATACCTGTCTGCTAAAATTGCTAAACCTATTGGTTGTTGTGTTTACGGATCTGGAAGAAAAGGAAGGATGACGACGATGTATCAATTTTCATACAACAACGTTGGATGCTGTACGAATTTTGTTACACGCCGCTAGAGATCATGTTTCTTGATCTTGTAGGCTATATCGCTCCGCGAAATGCCGAGCTTACGAGCAGCTTCGGCCTGAATGTTGTTCGAATCGAGTAGTGCCTGGCGAATTAGGCGTGCTTCGATCTGGTCAAGAAACTCAGGAAGCTGTACGCCGTCTGGCAGACCAGCCGAACCGACTGCTTTTGGCAGGCCGGACTCAGCTCCGCCTACCAGAACTAGATCGTTGGTTGTGATCTCGTCCGTCGATGCGAGGATGCAGGCCCGTTCGATCAGATTGCGTAATTCGCGGACATTTCCGGGAAAGCTGTAATTCTGCAATTTGGCGAGAGCGTCCGGTTGAATGGGACGAGGATTCACTTTTAGATCGCGCGAAACCTCAATGATCAAAAAGTCGACAAGCGCCGGAATGTCCTCGCGACGATCCCTCAGTGGCGGTATCTCGATAGGTAAAACGGCAAGACGGTAATAGAGATCTTCGCGAAACAGGCCGTCACGGACGCGTTCGATAAGGTTGCGATGGGTGGCAACTATCACTCGGACATCGACCGTTCGCGGCGCAGTTGCGCCGACTCGCAAAAATTGACCGTCGGTCAAAACCCGCAGCAACTTTGCCTGCAGTCCCATAGACATTTCGCCGGCCTCATCGAGGAAGAGAGTGCCATTGTGAGCTGCCTCAAACAGACCCTGCCGAGGCTTGTCGGCACCGGTAAACGCTCCTTTTTCGTGGCCGAATAGTTCGGATTCAAGCAAATGCTCGGAAACTGCGGCACAATTTACCGCCAAAAAGTTCTCTCCGGAACGGACGCTGCCTCGATGGATCGCCCGTGCGACCAACTCTTTTCCCGTACCGGTTTCACCCGTAATAAGGACCGTCGCGTTGGTCGGAGCAACTTTGGCTATCGTTTCTTTTAGCTCCGTGATCGCCGGACTCACACCATGGATCTCGTCGGTAATGGCAAACCTTTTTGCCTCTTTGCGCAGCACTTCGTTCTCGCGCAGCAGTCTGGTTCGCTCGGTCGCCCGAGTTGCTACCGCAGTAACGACCTCCGGTACGAATGGTTTGGAAATGAAATCGAATGCACCTGCCTGCATTGCCTCGACCGCCAGTTCAACGGTAGCGACGGCCGTTAATATAACGACTGGAAGCGAAGGCTCGTTTTCACGGCAATATCGCAGCACATCAAAACCATCACCGTCCGGCATCTTTTTGTCGGAGATCACCAGGTCGAATTGGTCGCTGGCAAGTATCGCCAAAGCAGGTCGAACGCCCGCCGCCTCGACAACTTTATGGCCGGCTTCCTGCAGGATCAGCGTCAAGATACGCCGCATGTTCTGCTCATCGTCAATGATCAAAATTCGTGCCATTTTGCGAATTAGTACCAATTCAAAATCTGATCTCAAACCTCACCTTACCATCTTCGTTACCGGCGAGAAATATATCGCCGCCATGGGCCCTCGCAATATTTCGCACGATCGGCAAACCTAGGCCGGTACCTTTCGCTCCATCTGTGAAGAAAGGCTCGAAGATACGTTCTTTCAAGTCGTTAGGAACTGGCTGGCCCTCGTTTTCGAGATAAAGCACCGAATTTCCATCGATGGTTTCGGCTCCGATGGTGATCTCGCCTCCGCGTGCTGCCGCGTTTATCGCATTGGTCAGCAAGTTGAGTAAGGCCTGCTGAATGAGGCCGGTGTCCATAACAAATGAAAGAGCGGGATCGCACTTTACTTGGATCATTAGTCCCTTTTCGATCAAATGCGCTTTTGCGAGGCTCGCGACATAATCAAGAGTTTCTATTACCGGAACTTCCTTTAGATCCGGCTCTTTCGTTTTTGCAAATGCTAGAAAATCGGTGGTTAGCGACTCGAGCCTTTTTGCTTCTTCGGTAGCAATGTTGAACATCTCGAGCCGGATAGGTGAACCGGGCTCATGCTTTTCCGCCATTTTCAGCGAACTCGCGATCATCGTGACCGGATTGCGGATCTCGTGGGCGATAGCGCTTGAGAGCTGGCCGACCGCGGCGAGCTTTTCTTCGACAACAAGTTTTTCCTGCAATCTCTGAAGTTCGCTGAGGCTCACGCTGAGTTTTTCCTCCTCGTTTCGGAGATTTCCGACGAGCAGCCACACAACGATCGCAACAACGAGAAAGACAAGCGAAACGGTTGCCGCCTCAAAATACTCACTTATATCCGCCGGCGGATGAGCCCGGAAAAAGAGCCATACTTCAAAAAACGTAAGTCCGATGGTAATTGCGGCAACCAAAAGGGTCCGGATCAGGCTAAATCGGTATGCGGCCGAAAGTATCGGAATGATCATCAGGACGGAATAGTGGCTATCTGCCGTGCCGCCCGAAAGTGAGGCGAGAAATGCGAATGTAATATTTAAGACGATCGAAAGATAGATGTGAATATTAATGTTGCGAATTTTGCTTTCGGCGGTCAGTCGCTGTACCCAGAGCAATTCGAAAATAAGTATCACAAAACGAACGGCCAGCGTGGCCAAAAGCAAAGATGACGGCCTGCCCAGCAGCGAGAGAAAACTGATGTGGACAAAGAACAACGCCGCAAGCACTGCGATATTCAGTAGGATCAGCAGCGTTTCCTGCTTTTTATATGAGGTGACATTGTTCATCGCATGCCCGGTAAGACATTTCCCGGTCGAACTAGGATCACCTTAAGATACTCCCATCGAACGGTTGAGAAAGTGACGCCCGGCACAGTTCAACGTGCCGGTTGAGATGCCTTGACGGGCCGAACAGACGATCAACTTCATGGGTTTTGGTGATTTGAGGAATGCGTCGCCGAGAGTTTAACCGACGGCGGCTTCTGTTTCCACGTCGGTAGCCTGTTCTTCGGCCCGGAAAGTCTTGAGCATTACGAGATGGATGGTAACGCCTAGAGCGATGGCAATTAGAAGAAGGTCTATCCAAAAGCCTCCGACCAACCACATACTGAAACCGATCGACAGCCAAAGCGTCGCGATCGTGCTGACCTTTTGGCGTATCGAGATGCCCTTTCCGCTTTTGTAGTTCTTGATGTAGGAGCCGCACCAACGGTTCGTGAGCAGCCAGTTGTGAAATCTTTCAGAACTGCGGGAGTAACAATATGCGGCCAACAGCAGGAAAACCGTCGTCGGCAGCAGCGGAAGGAACATTCCGAGCACACCGAGACCGACGCACAATGTGCCGGCAAATATCAGTAGTGCTTTTCTAATGTCCATCTCAATTCAGCCGCGTTTCGGAGGATCGCAAAACTGTCGTTTGCTCAGTGTATCAGCGAAACGCGCAATTTTACAGCGCAAATACCGAAGAATTTCCTTTCCTGTTAATGAATTATTGCGGCAGTTCGGCGCGAAAGCGTAGGTAATCATCTGCGCTCTCTCGCGGCCGCTCGATCACCGGCACATGGCCGATGCCGGGCATGATTATTACCGTCGATCGCGGCAGCAGAGAACGCAAAACCTCGGCAGTAGCGACATTTATGGTTCGGTCCTTGTCGCCCCAGACGATCAATGTCGGCGTCTCCATTCCCCGCACACGTTCTTCCATCGAATCACCGGCGATCTGCGCGAAGATGCGCTGCTCGAGGTCAAAATTGCGGATTCGTTCCTGTGCGAGGACATTCATTATCGGCCTCGGGATAAACGGCGGTTCGGCCATCACCCAAGGGAAAAGTCCTGCAAATTCGTCCTCCGTGCGGATCAGCAGCGGATTTTTTCCGGTCTCTTCGATCGCCTTGCGCAGTTCGCTCGCCGGTGCCGACCAGATCCCGGCGGTATCAACGAGCCACAGGCTTTTGACCTCAGACCTGAATTGAACAGCGTACGACATCGCGATCTGGCCGCCCATCGAACTGCCGCCAAGATGAATTTCCTTGATTCCCAACGCGCTGGCCAAACCGTGAAGCCGTTCGGCCTGTGCCGCCGGCGAATAGTCAGCGTCGGGCGGATGTGCCGATTCACCGAAACCGATGTGGTCTGGTACGATCACTCGATATTTAGGCGTGAGAAACTTCGCGACGCGGTCAAAACTGTCCTTGTTCGCCCCAAAACCGTGCAGCAGCATCAGCGGTTCGCCCTGTCCGCCCTCGAGATAGACATAATGCGTACCGTCGGGCAGATCGATCTCCTTGCGTTCGAGGCCCGCTTGTTTGCGTTCCAATGTCAGGAACAACCGCGTCGCCGATTCGGGCGCCAGATAGACAAAGCCGATCGCCCCGACCACAAACAACACGGCGGCCACAGCAAGAAAAATGGCGATGCGATTTACAAACTTCATCTCGATTTACGCAGCGAATAGTTTCATCGAAACGGCAATTTCCGGAAATGCGGCTAGCAGCTCCTTGTCGGATGTAACTAGCGGCACGCCAAGCCGCTCGGCAAGAGATACGAATTCACAATCATATGTAGTGCAGCCCGAGCTGGCGGCAAGTTCAATGACTCTTGCTCCATCGACCTGCCGGCTTCCTATTTTTGAATCTGCCGTTTCTGATAATGTGATCGCATCTGACAATGTTAGTGAACCGCGTCGAATATAACCCATCAAAACATTACGAAATTCCGAACGCCATAGCATTGGAGCCTCCCACTGACGATCGGTCCTCCGCACTTCGACCGCAAGGTCGGTCCAGTCGCTGTTCAGAAGCAGATAAATAATTACATTGGTATCGACTACTATCACGGACGCCCTCTCTGCTTTTCGCGTCGAATATCTTCGTCCGTTACAAAAACACCCTTTAATTTTTCGCGAAATTTACGAATCTCCTCCAACTCGGTTTCCACATCGATTTCTCGTTGCCCGAAACTGCTTTGTAGTTGAAATATAGCCTCGCTATTAATGCTTCTCCGCCGTCGTTTTGCCTGTTTAGCAAGAGCGTCGTAAAGCTCGGCAGGAACATTTCTAATTGTTAGAGTAGCCATGAAAAGTACAATATCTCCCGCCTGCTAGCATAATGCATGCAAATTGCATACGTCAAGAAGTCATCTATTGGAGCTGCCTAAACGTTTCCCAGCCTTTCGTTACAATGTGAATTCGGCTACGACCGGCGTGTGGTCCGATGGTTTTTCACCGCCTCGCGGTTCTTTGTCGATCCAGCAGCCGGTACATTTTTCGGCGAGCGGCGGCGAGACCCAGATGTGGTCGATCCGTAGTCCCTGGTTACGTTGCCACGCTCCTTCGCGATAGTTCCACCAAGAGAATTCCTGCAGATCGCCGTTCATCTGACGAAAAACGTCGACAAAGCCCCACTGCTTTACATGATGGATCGCTGCCCGTTCGGGCTTGGAAAAATGTAGTTTGCCGGTCCACGCCGGCACGCTCCAGACGTCGAGTTCGTCCGGTGCGACATTAAAATCGCCGCATAGCAGCACGTTTTTGTTCAAATCGCAGGTCTCGTCAAACATCCGACGCAAACGCTGCAGCCAGTCGAGTTTAAACGTAAATTTCTCCGTCCATAGCTCCGTGCCGTTTGGAATGTACGTGTTGATTATCCGAACGCCGTTGATCGTCGCGGCGATCAGGCGTTTCGGCTGATCATCGTCATCGTCAGCGAACCCTTTTTGTACTTCTTCGATCTCGTGCTTCGAAATTATCGCTACTCCGTTATAGGATTTCTGCCCGAAAAACGCGACGTGAAAACCCGCCTCATTTATCGGGCCGTAAGGGAAGTCACCATCGACGACTTTCGTTTCCTGCACGCACAACACATCGGTCCCGGTCTTTTTCAACCACTCCATCATCGAATCAAGCCTGAGCCTGATCGAATTTACATTCCAGGTCGCGATCTTCATTTCTGTATCTTACTGTTTCTTTCCCAAAACAAGCCATCGCTGAAACCCTGAATACTCGAGTCGGATTCGGCCATTTCCAGCCGTTTTTGAGCCAGCAGGCAGTATTGTTCGTCCGATTCGATCGCGATAAAGTCGCGGCCGAGCTTTTTCGCGGCAACAGCGGTCGTGCCGCTTCCGGCAAAGGGGTCGAGGATAAGATCGCCCGGGTTTGTGCTGGCGAGGATGATCTTGGCGAGGAGCTTTTCGGGTTTCTGCGTCGGATGATCGGTATTTTCGGGCATCGACCAGAATGGAACGCTGATGTCAGTCCAGATATTCGATGGATGCGTGTCGCGAAAATTGCCATCCGACGCGGCGTTCCAGTCTTTCGGTACGCCCTTTTCGGTGTACGGTGCGAGCACCTTGCGTCGGATCTTTACGTCGTCAATGTTAAAAGTAAAATCGTCCGAGACAGTGAAGAACCAGATGTCCTCGGCCGTATTTTTCCAGTTACGCTTTGCCCCGCGGCCCTTTTCGCGTTCCCATGTGATGCGGTTCTGCAGTTTGAAATACCGCGAACCGATACGCTGTATCGCGGAAGACGAACGCCAGTCGCCGCAAATATAAACGGACGCCATCGGTTTTAACAGCGGAGCACAAAGCGACAGCCACGAATCTAACCACGCCTCATATTCATCCGGCGAACGCCCCTTAAAACTCTCTTTCCCAAACGACTTCGTTAGATTGTACGGCGGATCGGCAAAAAGCAGATCGACGCCCGCAGATGGCAATTTCGGCAAAATATCAAATGCATCTCCGTGAACCACAGAGTTCTTTGGCTTTTCGGCGCGAAGCGGTGAACCGTCCAGCTTTTTCCGAAGCGATGCGGCCTCGCCCGATTCGATCTCGATCGTCCGATTTCGAGGAGCCCGCTTTCTTTCGATTTTCGATGTGTCAGGCATTTGCAATTGCCGCTATTATAGGCGACTTATTGGACGTTAAGAAAGAAGCGTTAAAAGGCACCACAAATACCGCTGTCAAGAATTTTGTCAGCGGCTGCGCCCAAAATGATCAAGGGCAGTATCGTCGCCGATCGGGAAGGTCCAAAATGAGGTGTCACCAAGCCCGAAATATTTGCAACCAGACACCAAAATGAGTGTAACCAACACTCAAATAACTGTCACCAGCGGTCAAAAAAATGTCACCCAACAGAATTTTGACAAAATGCGCTGAAACTACCTGTCGGCGCTCCCTTGACCCTCAAAAAGGGCGCGTGATACTCTTATATCTTTTGAGAATCAGGCGGGTTTTACGCCTGTTTACACCGTAACGACGGTCGAGTTTGAATATGTATCTTCTGGCATTTGCCGAGTCCATACAACTATTTCCGGACGGCACATTATTTATACACATTGGCCTGATCTTGATAATGATCTGGGTGCTTAACCGAACCCTGTTTCGCCCGATAAATCGAGTTATCGATGAGCGCGAAAAGGCCAAAGGCGGAGCCGGCGGTGCTGCCGAAAAGATCCTTGACGAGGTCAGCGAGAAAGAGGCCAGCTACAACGCCGCAATGCTCGACACACGCTCAAAAGGTTACGAGATCATCGAAAAAGAGCAGAAAAAGGCTGTCGAAGCTCGCGAAAAGAAGTTGAGTGACGTCAAGGTCGAGATCGCCGAAACCTTCGACTCAGGAAAAGCAGAGCTCGAGAAACAAACAGCTGAGGCCCGCGAATCGATCGGAGCCAATGCCGAACAGATGGCCGACAAGATCGCGGCTAGTATTCTTCGGTCCTAAGATTTTATGTTAGCGTTTATCTCCAATTTTGCCTTTCATTTGGCCGGAGCACCGGCCGGGAAGGAAAGCGCATTCACGCATTTTTACAACGAATACCTCAATATTCCGGGCTTTGAGGCGTGGAAATTTGTAAATCTCGGCCTGTTCGTGGCCATCATGGTCTATTTGGTCAAAAAGCCGCTGAGCGAGGCCTTTAAGGCAAAACGCGATACGATCCGCGCCGAACTGATCAAGGCCGAAGAAGAAAAACAAGCCGCACTCGCCAAATTGACGACCGTTGAAGGTAAGCTTGCCCAACTCGAGACCGAGAAAGAGAACGTACTGCAAAAGGCCAAAGACGAAGCCGCAGCTGAAAGGAAACGTATTGCCGACCAGACGAAGGCCGACGCCGACCGCCTGCGGCAGCAAACCGAGGCCGACCTGACGCGTTTGTCCAAGCTGTCGCAGATCGAGCTTCGCCGCTATTCAGCGGAAGAGAGCATTCGCCTCGCTGAAGCAAAGCTCCGCTCGCAGATCAACGGCGAAAGTGACGCGGTCCTTGTAAAAGCCAATATTGCTGAGATCGGAGGCCTGAACTAATATGAGCACCGAAACGATCGCACGACGATACAGTGCCGCACTTGCCGACAGTGTACTCGCATCAGGCCAGACCGAGACGGTCAAGATCGAACTTGCACAACTTAGCGAGATGTTTGCCGCAAACGAAGATCTGACCACCGTTTTTAGCAATCCGGCCATCGCACATGCAAACAAAGAGAAGGTTCTTGAAAAGCTGATCGCAATGGCCAAGCCGGCCAAGCCGACCGCCAATTTCCTGCGAATTTTGCTCCGCAACGGCCGCCTAGGCGAGATCGGCGCGATCAATGACAGGTTTGAATCGGTCCTGGAGGAACGCAGCGGCGTCGTCGCAGCTGAAGTGATTTCCGCACGAGATCTACCCACGACCGACCGGGCGGCATTCCAAACAAATCTTGAAAAACTGACCGGCAAGAAAGTTCATATTAACTATTCGGTCGACCAGGAAATAATTGGCGGGGTCGTAACTCGTATCGGGTCAACAGTTTACGACGGCTCCGTAAAAACGAAATTGGAAAATCTTAAGGAACAGTTGGTTAATGGATAAATCGGTTTTCGGCCTTTGGTCTTTGGCCTTCGATAGAACGGCAAAGACCACAAGCCCAAGACCGAAGACGTAAGAATATGGAAGCAATTAAAGCTAACGAAATAAACGAGTTAATTCGAGCACAGATCGAGAACTTCGACGCGTCTATGACGGTTGACGAAGTCGGAACGGTCATTAAGGTCGGCGACGGCATCGCCGAGATCTATGGCCTCGAAAAGGTAATGGCCGGTGAACTGCTGGAGTTCCCGTTCGGCGTCCGCGGCCTCGCACTCAATCTTGAAGAAGACAAGGTCGGCTGCGTACTATTCGGCGATTTTCAAAAGATCAAAGAGGGCGACGAAGCCAAGCGTACCAA
>CAZVDM010000097.1:0-13360 GCA_964625555.1 uncultured Chloracidobacterium sp. | reverse complement strand
AAATCCGCCGATCAGCCCGCCATAAAAAACGCCGCCGCTGCGAAGGAAATCCAGCGTAAATATCTCCACGTTTGGCTCGACGAGGATCATAAGCAGCTTAGACCCGACAAGGCCGCCGACCAAGACCCACAACCCGAGATCGTAAATTCGCTCCTTAGGCAAACCGTCACGAGCCGCCAACCGCGACGTCGCAAACAACGCGAGCAGCATCCCGACGGCGAGAAAGATTCCGTACGTAGTAACGGGAAATGTTCCGATTCTAAAAAGTTCTGGATACATATAAAAGGCGGAGACACGACCGGTAGGGAGTGTGCTTCTTTAGGACTGCGACGATCTTAGACGTCTGACACACTCCCTACCGGTCGTGTTTCTGCCTTTTTCTCACGCTTGCTCAGCACCATATCGATGATCAGCAATCCCGCACCGACACAGATCGCGGCGTCGGCGATGTTAAACGTCGGATAGTGCCAGCTGCCGAATTGGACGTCGATAAAATCCACGACAAAACCAAGTCGCATACGGTCGACAACATTGCCTACGATGCCGGCCAAAAGTAAAGAAAGGGCACCCATTATGCGGTCGTCCGTGCGGGGCGTTCTCCAAAAGAAGTACAGGACCAATGCCGCCGCGACAAACGCGACGGCCGACAGTCCCCAGCGTCCGGCGTCACCGTTATCGTCGAGCATCGAAAATGCAACGCCCGTATTCTGCGCATACGCAAAATTGAGAAAGCCGTCGATCACCGGCCGGTCGCCGCCAAACCGCAGCACGCGCGTCGCCCAGGCCTTGGTGACCTGGTCGATCATAAACACGCCGCCCGCGATCGCGAGATAGGCAAATTTCCAGATAAAGTCTTTTTTTGTCACTATGGTTTTTTCGTCTCAGCCGCCGCTTTCGGCTCGGCGTAGAACGATTTGTTCACGATCTTCCACTCGCCGCTTATCTTGAGCAGCGTCATATAATCGACAAATTTCACGGTCGGATAATCGAGAATGATCTTGCCAACTGCGGCATTTCCGGAAACCTCGACGCTTTCGATCCAGCGCTTACGTTTCGCCTCGTCCGCCGGAGGTTTGCCTGTAAATCCGGCGATGTAATCGGCAAACGAACGCGTCGTATATTTGCCTTCGCGGATAAAGATCATGTTGCCCTCGGTATGAAAAGCCTTTTTCATGTACTCGCCGTCACCGGTAGCATGGCCCTTAAGGTAGTTTTCAAGAGGAACGCGAACCGCTTCCTTCTCCGCGTCCTGTGCCGATGCGATACCGGCGAAAGTAAAAATAATTGCGAAAAGTACGGCAAACTTGTACTTCATAATTCTAGATCCTCCAACGTTAGGAGTTGTTACGTTCGGCGCGACCAAAGTGTTCGCTATTCGGTGTATGGAAAGACTGCTTTCGGCGCTTTATATCGCCGCCACCAGTCGGCATAACACACGTCTGTGCAGCCGATCGCGTAATGCACGACCTTCCATTTTCCGCCGGTTTTCCTGAGCAATGCAAAAAAATTATTATCAAACATATCGGCGTCCTTTGCCTCTTGATACGGCGTTCCGCGATAGTCGGGTTGTCCGCCGTCGGGGCTCTGCGGATCGCCGCTGAGAAACGCCCAATTGCCCGCAACGTTGAAATTCTCGGCGGAAAAGACGATCTTCTGCTTCAGCTCACGCTCGACCGGAATTCGGAGTGCATCGAGTATCGCTTTTCGTTCGGCAGAGCCTTTTTCCGGTGTGTACACGCCTTGCCCGAACGCCGCGGCCGAAAGCAACAGGACAACTACTATTAACGCAGCCGGTTTGAATAACATATTGTTTCCCTCCAGTCGTTATTGCGCCGTCACGATCTCATCCAGTGCGTCCGCACAACGTTCGCAGACGCTTCCATATTTACTAAATTCTCCCACTCGCGTCGAATAATTCCAACAGCGTTCACATTTTTCGCCGTCCGCCGCCCTGATCTCGACGCTTTGAGTGTCGCCCTCGTGAACCTCGACCTGCGAAACGATAAAGATGTAACGCAGCTGCTCGTAATAATCGAGCAGGAAGCGCGTCGTCGCGGCATCGGTCGTGAGGATGATCTTAGCCTCAAGCGGCGAACCGATACGCTTTTCGTTGCGTGCTTCTTCGAGCGCTTTCATCACTTCGTCGCGGATAGCGAAGATGCGTTCCCAATTCTCCATCAGGCCCGAATAATCGGACTCAGATACCTTTGGAAACTCGGCTAGATGGACCGACGCAACCGCTTGTTTTGGCAGATTCTCCCAAGCCTCATCGCTCGTAAACACGAGTATCGGAGCAAGCAATCGCGTGAGCGTGTCGACGATCTTGTAAAGTGCGGTCTGCGCGCTTCGGCGTTCGATCGAACGCGGTGCAAAGATGTATAGCCGGTCTTTGATGATGTCAAAGTATCGAGCCGACAGCGTGACCGTGCAGAAATTGTAGATCGCATTGTACGCCGACTGAAAATCGTACGTTTTGTAGCCCGCGAGCACTTTGGCGGTTACCTCATCGAGATTGGCAAGTGCCCACCGGTCGATCTCCTGCATGTCATTCGCAGCCACCGTGTCCGCCGCAGGATCAAACCCGTCGAGGTTGCCGAGGGCGTAACGCAGCGTGTTGCGGAATTTGCGATAGGCGTCGACAATACGCGCCAAGATCTCGTCCGAGCACCGCATGTCCTGCGTATAATCGACCGCCGCCGCCCAGAGACGTATGATCTCGGCACCACTCTTTTCGACGACCTCATTGGGCGAGATCGCGTTGCCGGCCGACTTGTGCATCTGTTTGCCGTCGCCATCGACGACCCAGCCGTGTGTAACGATCTGCTTATATGGCGCACTGCCGTGGGCCGCAATACCGCAGCTCAAGGATGAATTGAACCAGCCGCGGTATTGATCGCCGCCCTCAAGATAAACGTCGGCCGGAAACCGCAGCGTGTCGCCCCGAGTCTCCAAAACCGCAACGCAGCTCGAACCCGAATCGAACCAAACATCGAGGATGTCGGTCTCTTTACGAAAATCGGCGCTCTCGCATTTTGCGCATTTGTAGCCATCCGGCAGCAGGTCGCTCTCGGGCCGGTTGTACCAAGCGTCGGCTGTTTCGACCGCGAAGATGTCGGCAACGTGGTCGATGATCTTTGGATCGGCAACCGCTTCGTCACACGCCTGACAATAGAAAACCGGTATCGGCACGCCCCACGAACGCTGCCGGGAAACGCACCAATCGGGCCGCCCCTTGAACATATTCGCCATCCGGCCTTCGCCCCACGACGGGTGCCAATTGACGCGGTCGATCTCAGCGAGAGCCGCTTCACGGAGAGACAAACGCTCCCCTCCTTGATTAGGAGGGGAGGCCGCCGTTTCGGCGGACGGGGTGGTAGAAGGCTGCGAGTCGATGTCGCCCATCGAGATGAACCACTGCGGCGTCGCCCGAAATATCACCGGATTTTTACATCGCCAGCAATGCGGGTAGCGGTGCTCGTAATGTTCTACGTGGAGCAGAGCGCCTCGTTCCTTCATGAACTCGACGATCTTCGGATTCGCCTTGAAGATATTTTCGCCCGCAAAATGCTCGACGTCAGCCGTAAAATTGCCGGCCGCGTCGACCGGAGCGTATACCTCGAGCCCATACTTTTTCGAGATCGCAAAATCGTCCGCGCCGTGGCCCGGAGCCGTGTGAACACATCCCGTGCCGCTTTTTTTCGCGGATTTGTTCTCATATCTTGCGTCCAATTCGACCTCGGCGTCAGCTTCGCCCAATGTGACGTGATCGCCGTTCATGATCAGCGAAACGCGGTCGAGCCAAGCGTGTTGGGCCTCGAGGCGGTCGAGTTTCGAACCCTTGAAACGGGCGAGTTCTTTCGTGTTCTCAAAACCGCACAGTTCGATGAACGCCGCTGCGAGTTCGGACGCAACAATAAAGACATCGTCGCCAACCTCGATCGCGGAATAGTCGAACTCAGGATTTACCGCGATGCCAAGGTTCGCGGGCAGCGTCCACGGCGTCGTTGTCCAGATAACGAGCGAGACGATCTTATCGGCCAGAGCTTCGTCGATCAGTACCGGATCGGACTTGAGCGGAAATTTTACATAAACCGACGGCGACATGTGCTGTTTGTACTCGACCTCGGCCTCGGCAAGCGCGGTCTGGTCGTGAATGCACCAATAAACAGGACGCAGGCCTTTGTAAACGTAACCGCGTTCGAGGAATTTACCAAAAAGCCGGGCTGTCGAAGATTCATACTCCGCCGACATCGTCAGATAAGGCGTTTCCCATTCGCCCAGTATGCCGAGCCGCGAGAAATCGCGCGTTTGTCCTTTCATCGCACCGGCGGCGTGTTCGCGGCAGATGCGTCGAAACGTTGCGACCGGCAGATCGGCTTTGTTCTTGCCTTTTTCCGCCAGCTTCTTTTCAACATGCGTTTCGATCGGCAATCCGTGACAGTCGTAACCCGGAACATAAGGCGCGTCGTAGCCCATCATCGATCGCGACTTTACGACAAAATCCTTGAGCGTCTTATTGAGCGCGGTGCCGATGTGAATATCGGCGTTCGCATACGGCGGGCCGTCGTGCAAAATAAACTTCTCACGCCCTTTCCTCGCGAGAGCGATCTGCTCATAAAGCCCCATTTCGCCCCATTTTTTCAGACGCGCAGGCTCGCTCTGACCAAGATTCGCCTTCTGTGCAAAATCGGTCTTTGGTAGGTTAACTGTCTTCTTTAGGTCTAATTGTTCATTCATCGTTAAAATCAAAAAGTCCCAAGCTATTCCTAAGCTCGGGACTCGTAAAGCATACTTGTGCTTTTCGCTCAGCCGAAGCCGAGGACGAGTCCTTCATTACTGATGATAATGGGCGATGGCCTCCGCATAATGCTTATACTATCACAATCCGCTTGAGCTATAACAACGTCGGGTCGACTCCTGCTAAAAGACCGGCGACCGACAAATCTTCATCTACATCGGGCCAGTGAATTCCATAGCCCGAAGGGCTGATCTCATATTTTTGTCGCACTTCTTTAGACGCGTTTTGCAATCGCGGAAACCAAGCCAGAGGTGTGCTGATGATCCGTCCGTCGGCTAGAGATACATGCATCATTTCATCGTCGAAAGAAACGCTTTGAGCGGATACTGACTTGGGAATAAACGCTCCAACAATCCCCCTATTATTTTCGATTTGAATGCTCATTCCACGCCTCCAACAATATTGTCTTATTGTCGTCCACGAGCTTTTCTATCCTTGAAAGTTCGTGGCGTCTATATCCATAATTATATGCCATTTCAATTGGTTCAAGCCAGAATTTCGCCTCGCAATTCGAACTCCGGACATGTATATGAGCCGGCTCACCGGCCTCGTTGCTGTAGAAAAAGAATCTGTAAGGGCCTATGCGAAGAACGGTTGGCATACGGCGTAAATCTTAGCATAACAATTGTGGGAAACTAGCTATTCCTCTTCAACCGTACACAACAGCGGATATTCCCTTGATTTTGCTAGGTTCATCGCCTTTTCAGACTTCATGTTGGCAATCTCGTACGGGTAGATGCCGGCAATACCGACGCCTTCGTTGTGGACCTTGAGCATTATGGTGAATGCCTCCGGGTCGCTGCGGTTAAAGACGTATTGGAGGACGAAAACGACGAATTCCATCGTTGTAAAATCGTCGTTGTGCAATAGGACCTTGTAGAGTTTCGGCTTTTCGAGCTTAGTTTTACTCTCGGTCAGGACGTCGCCGTCCATTTCGTCGAAATCAACCATTGTATGTCCAGACTAACACAGGTCAAGCGTTAGGCCTTCGCAGTGACGGTGGCTTTGCGTTCGAGTTTGCCCCAACCGACGACGGCACCTCGGACGGCGGTGACGACCGATTTGACCATCACCCAGTACATGACCTGTCGATAGCCGAAACGTTGTATCAGCAACCATCCGAGCAAGCGTTTTTGCTCGCTCTTTTCCATCAAAAACGCAGCAAATGCACCGATCCAATCGACCGCGAGAAATAGCGCATAATAGAAGATGACCTGATTGAGATTGGTCGGGGTGTGTGCGTATTCCTGCTGGTGCTCGAAATAGCCGATCGCCGCGCCGATCATCGTCCATACGAACATAAGGTCCATCAGCGGCGAAATTAGCGGGAAAAACACCTGAAATATCCACACATTTGGCATTGCGACAAAGCCAAGCGTGCCGTATCGCGGATTTAACAACGCGCTTTTGTGTTTCCACATACACTGCAGTGTGCCAAACGACCATCGGAAACGCTGTTTCGCTAGATCCCGCAAAGAATCCGGAGCTTCGGTAAGGCCGACCGCGGCTTCCTCGTAACCGATCTTGTAGCCGAGCTTTCGTACTTGAATTGTTAAGTCTTGATCTTCGGCGAGCGTGTCGGATGAAAATCCGCGGGTCTCTTTCAGCACCGCCCGCCGCCAAGCACCTACCGAACCGGGTACGACCGTGATGCAATTGAGCGAAGCAAACGCCCGCCGGTCAAAATTCTGGGACGTGACGTACTCTAGCGCCTGCCATTTTGTAACGATGTTGATTCGGTTGCCCACCTTGGCGTTTCCGGCAACGGCACCGATTCGGTCGTCGGCAAAACGGTGAGCAAGTGAGGCGATCGTCTGTTTCGTGAACATCGTGTCCGCATCGAGAGCAATGATTATTTCACCCGCGGCCTTTCGCCAGCCGAAATTGAGTGCCTCGGCCTTGCCGCCGTTTTCCTTTTTATATACCACTACGCGGTCGCAGCCAGCGTATTTCTGCTTCGCATGTTCAAATGTTCCGTCCGTCGAGCCGTCATCGACAACGATGATCTCAAAATCGGGATAATCGGACGCGAGCAAACTGTCGATCGTCCGCTCGATCACCTTAACCTCGTTAAACGCCGGAACGATCACCGATACCGCAGGTTGGAATTTCTCACCGAAATGTTCATGTTCACGCCGTCGCGAACGAAGAAATTGCGCAAATGCGAGCACGCCGATAAACGCCATTCTGCCAAGGCCGAGAATGATGCCGAGCAAAAACAGCCAACGCATCACCCAGCCGCCGATCGAGATGCCGTAGAAAACATACGCGTCCGCCTTGGCATAAAACGAGTGATCGTCCGGCATCGTCGGCATCGCCTGTTCGGGCGTTATATTGGCGAGATCAGCAATGGTAGTAAATTCAAATCCACGAGCACGCAACTCATGGATAATCTTTGGCAGAGCCTCGATCGTTGCTGAACGGTCGCCGCCGCTGTCATGCATCAGGACAATATTGCCGCGTTCCTCGGGCGTGGTGATCGCCGCCTGCGCGAGAATTTGCTCCACCATTTCGTCCGCCGTATGCGGCGATCCGTCGTCATTCTTAAGTTTCCAATCATCCGGATCGAGGTGAAGCCCGACCGAAATATACCCGAGATTTTGCGCTATCACTGTCGGTTCGACCTCGTCGGGGGTTCGAGGTTCGGCATCGCCGAAATACGGCGCACGGAACAGACGCGTCGAACGCCCCGTCAACGATTCGATCAGACGCTGTGTCGCGTTGAGTTCGAGATCGACAATACCGTCCGGTATCTCGCCAAGATTGGGGTGCGTGAATGAATGATTGCCGATCTCGTGGCCGTCGGCGACAATACGTTTGACAAGGTCTGGATTGGTCTGGCCATTTTGCCCGACGATAAAGAACGCAGCTTTTACGTTCTCTTCTTTCAGTATGTCAAGCACTTTCGGAGTCCAAACGGGATCGGGGCCGTCGTCGAATGTCAGTACGATCTTTTTCGGTTTGTCACCCGTTCGCTGGATGACGTATGACGAAGGTATCTGTTTATAGACCTGCGTCGCGATCAGCCCGTCGTTCCCGGTCGATATATCTCGTACCCCATCCTGCGGTTGCGCGATCACCTGCAAGATCTCGCCGGTACCCTGAAAATCTACATCGTAACCATATTTTATCGCCGTGAGAACGTTTGGTGAGGCCTCGGGTTCGCCGCTGCCGAATATCTTCCACAGCGAAGGGTCTTCGCTCCCCATGCGCCACAGGGCAAATCCCGCGACCTTGTATTGCTTTGCGCTTTGCAGCTCGTTGTACGCGGTCGACGCGTCGAGGAACCAGATCGTGTGGTGTTTGCCATCGTCCTCGTCGTATGAAAAATGCGGGTTTTTCGAGGTCGGGTCGAATTTGATCTGCTCGGGCGAATCGAGTGATTCTTTAGCGGCAAGCAAAGCTTCTTGAAAAGAAACGGTCTCTGCCTCTCTCTTGTCGTTTGTCCAGTTATAGCCATAATTGCCGAAACATACGATCGTCTTTGCCGCCGAAAGCTCGGCCATACGCTTCTTTAAAAGCGAATCGTACCAGTCCTGGCCCGCGACAGGCCCGGCCGACCCGGTCGACCAATGCTGGTCGTAGGCCATCAGCATCAGAAAATCGGTAACGTTTGCGTACGCCTTGTAATTCCAATCAGGATTGTCGAACGGTACCGCTTGGGCGAGGATCAATCCCCGTTTCTGAAACTCAGCGTGCAGTTCGTCAATAAATGTAAAAAGATCGCCTTGGGATCTTGCCGGCACCTCCTCTATATCGATCGTCAGCCCGCCGAATTTATATTGATCGATCGTCGCTAGCAGATTGTCTATCAGGTGCCGACGCGACGATTCGTTCGATATAGAACGGACAATGACGTCGGTGTTCCACTGCTCGTTGTTATAATTTTGAAGCAGCGGCAGCACCGGCATTTGCGGCTTTTCCTGATGAACTAGATCCAACGCCTTTTCATCGATATCGAGTACCAAAGGTCTTTTTTCATCGCCCGAGAGCCTGATCCATTCCGGTACGAGCCAATCCAAACGGTCGATATTCTGCCGTAGCGAGGCGTAACTCGAATCATCCCAATTCACATAGAACCCAATGGCAAGCGATCTCCCGTTTGTCTGATCGATAGATGGAACCTGTCGTCCGGCCGCAGCCATTTTCAACAACTCAGCATTATTTGCGCGCTTTTCCTCGCGCTTCTTTTTTTCGAACTTGACGCGTTCTGAGGTTTGTTCAAAAACCGGATCGTGTTTTCCTGCCGCGGGCGTTTCGGGTACGTGTGTTTGTAGATCGGTTTGCTGTGGAAGTACGGCAAACGGCTTTAATTTGATCTGCGGTAATAATGGATTGATCAAAACACTAATAATAAACAATGTCGCCATAACGGTTGCGAATATGCCGATAGCAACACCGATCGCCGACGACAAGCGCCGTCGTCGGCCCCTTGTATCGAGAAAAACTGTCTTCGCTTCGTTCTGATGGGTTGTGTTGCACATCGCGCAGATCCGGGCCGTTAGAGTTCTGACAACAGATACGAAACAAAATTTAGATTGTTTTGATTAATTTGTGCATAAATTCACATGGCTCTCTGATACTCGTCACGGCTAGGGATTTGTATCGAATCGGGAGGTCCGTGTCCGGAACGAAGAAAAATATAGACGAGTCCGCTTTTTTTTGATAGATTTCAAGTGCGCTCTGTGTACTAAGTATTCAATTTGACGTTGTTCTGGCTGCCGATTGCTGAAATCGGGGCCGCATTGACCGTTTTCATTCGAAACCGAAAATGAAAAACGCTACGACCTCAGCCAAGGAGAAGTCCGTCGACGATCACGCGCGTATGCGCCATCTGTCGCCTGATAAAATTGACGAACTCTTCGCCAGCATCGGTCAGAAGCTCCGCGAAGGTCTGTCCGGCGAGGCAGAAAAGATCATCGACCGGGCGACCTCGACCGTGGCCTTTACGCCTGATCAATTTGCCCATCTAAAGCGTCTGCTTTCATTTACATTAGAGACTATCGGCCGCTACAAAGAAGGGCTCGAAGCAGTCAAGCCATTTGAGGACGAAGAAAACCTCGAGAAGCTCGAGCCCGAGACGCAAGTCCGCGTGATCACCCAACTCGCCATCGCCTATAACAACATGGGCGAACAGCCCAAGGCCGTGACCCTTCTCAAGGAAATGCGGCAAAAGGCCGAGGATGCCGGGTTGACCGACCTATTGGGAAGCGTCGATATAGCTCTCGCGCGCGTTTATCGCAAGCTCTCGGAATATCCGATCTGCCGAGATTACGCACAAAAGGCGCTTGACCATTTTCGTGAGAACGGCGTTTGGCTGGGAATGGCAGAGGCTTATCGTGAGATCGCCAACAGCTATCATCAGGAAGGCAACAGCGAAAGATCGCTCGAATTCTTTGAGCTCGGTATTAAGATCATCGGGCAAAATTCGGCTCCGTTCATGCTCGGCAAACTCTATACCGATATGTCAGGGGCATATTGGTTCCTCCGCCGCCCGCAGGATGGCGTCGAATGTCTTGAGAAATCGATCGAGTTTTTTAACCAGACCGAACACGCCCTTAATTCCGTCATCGCCTACAACAATCTCGGCATCAACCTAATGCTCATCGGCGAATGGACAAAGGCCGAAGCCATGATCCATCGGGCGCTCGAGATCGGACTCAAGCAGAAATACGTTCATGTCGCCGGTATCTACGACTCGCTCGGCGAACTGAAACTGCTCCGCGGCGAACTAGACCAGGCTGAGGAATTTCTCAACAAGGCCGTCGCCGTTGCTCAGGAACATAAACACTCCTGGTATACGATCCAGCCGATGCGCAATCTCGCCCGGCTTTATCTTGCTCAAGGCAGGTTGAAAAAAGCGATCGAAAAGTCGCGCGAAACGATCGATTTTGCAGGCGAAATAGGCGGAAAGCACTATGCCAATATGGCCGGCCTCGTTCTCGCAGAAAGCTATCTCAGCCAGGGCGGCGTCGAAGAATGTGAAAATTCACTTCGTGTTATCGAGGACAACGATCCGTCGGCAGACTTTTTCGTTCTCGGCAATATTCAGCGCATCCGCGGCCTCGCGGCCCTGGCCGACGACGATAACGAACTCGCGATCCATCACTTCAGCCGCAGCCTGACCATATTCGAGGCGGCCGAGGACCTTTATCACACCGGTTTATTGCACTATTTGCTTGGTGTTAATCTCGATGAAGATCACGCCGAACGTGCCCGTAAGAGCCTCAACACGGCGGCCGATATCTTCAGAAAACTCGGTATCCGATCATATACGGATGCCATTGGAAAGGAACTTGTCCGTGTCGAAAGTTCGAAGGCCCCAAAACCGGCGGGAGTTACCAGCAAACGGGCAAATTCGGTGGTATCGCAACTCCTGACCGTCCGTCTCGCCGAGGCTACCGCTTCGCGCGAACTGCTCTTTCGCGAACTAGTCGCTGTGCTGCAGCAAGAGAGCAACGCCAAGAAGATAATCATCGCCGACGTTAACGATCAAAAGCGTCTGTATCCGTTCATCACGCACGGCTATTCGCCGATCGAAAGCAATGAACTCGTCGGAAAATTGACAGACGCACAAAACAAGAACGACGAAAAGACATTCGCACGCACAAAAAATATTGCCGTTCTGCCGCTCCGCGGGAGTGCCGCTGCTCCGGCTTTTCTGGTCATCCATCCGGCATCTGGAGCGATGCTGAATGACGAGAGCTCGCTCGCTCCGCTGCTACGCGTGGTAGAACTTGGAATGGACGTCGTTGCACTTCGCGAACGGGACAAATCGACGCCGACTGAACAGGACGCTTCGCCCTACACATCTAACAGCCTGATGCCAGGCTTTATCCACTCTTCGCCGGCAATGACCGCGCTCGTCGAAGAGGTCTATAAGATCCGCTCGTCCGATGTAACGGTACTTGTTACAGGCGAATCGGGAACGGGTAAAGAGTTGGTTTCGCGTGCGATCCATACGCTCTCGAACCGTAAAGACAGGATCTTCGTTCCGTTCAACTGCACCGCGGTACCGAAAGAGCTTGCCGAAGGCCACCTGTTTGGCTATAAAAAAGGCGCGTTCACCGGTGCTGTTCAGGATTCGCCCGGAACGATCCGTACGGCCGATGGCGGCACGTTGTTCCTCGACGAGGTCGGCGATCTGCCGCTCGATGTGCAGCCAAAACTACTTAGATTTTTGCAGGAAGGCGAGATCCAGCCGCTCGGCGACAAACGCCCGTTCAAGGTAGACGTCCGCATAATCGCGGCGACCAATATGCCGCTCGAAGAAAAGGTGGCCGACGGCACATTTCGCGAGGATCTTTACTATCGTTTGAACGTCATTCGGCTGCGCGTACCGCCGCTTCGCGAACGCCGAAGCGAGATACCGCCGATCGTCAATTACTATATCAACCACTATTCGGCGCGGTTCAACAAGCGAAACATCACGTTCACGCCGCAGACGATCGATCTGCTGATGGTCTGTAGTTGGGACGGCAACGTCCGGCAGCTCTGCAATGAGGTGCAGCGTGTGATCGCCCGAGCGGTAGATAATGAGGTCATCACACCCGATCACCTTTCGCCCGAGCTGAAACGCAGTTCGCAGCCGCTGACGCCGTTCGGCAATACTGACAACGCCCGGCCGATCGCTACATACGACGGCTCGTTTTCACCGTTCACAAACATCGCCGATGGCGGCACGCTCGAAGACGCGGTCACCGAACTCGAAATGCAGCTCATCCGTGCATCACTCATCCGCCACAGCTGGAACATCTCGCGCGTAGCCGGCGAACTTGGCCTCACCCGCCGAGGGCTATATCTCAAATTGTCGAGGTACGGAATAGAGAAGGCGGCCTAGAGTTCCGAACATCCGCCCGCCTTCCATCTGGTGAGCGACATTCTTTTTTTCAGGTTTTTGTAAACGACCGTGGTCACCGTCGAAATGCGGCCGCGGCCGTCGCGCACGCGCATGCAAATTCTGTAATTCAGTCCCGCAACGACCTGCACCTCAGCTTTACGGATCGAGATCAGCGTAAAATTGCCTCGGACATTTGCCGAGCGCTGTTTCACTGCAAAATTCGCGGCTTTACGTACGTCGCGATCGCGTATCGATGTGTCTCCATAACCGCCGACGACAGGTTCTTGCGCCGAGACCCGAGAACCGGAAGCGTGTAAGCCAAACGCGAATAAAAATGCGAATGAGCAAAAAATGATCTTCTTTTTCAATTTCTTTCTCCTGATTAGTTTCCAGATAATTCCATATTTCCATGATCTGAGAACGGACATCTCAAATTCGAGATATTGGGTCATTGGTTTCAGATCGCCAAGAAACTGAACGCCTCACACCGCCATCGCGTGCAGTCTTTCGGCAATTGCGGGCAGTCGGTCGAGAACAAGGTCGACCTCAGCCTCGTTGTTATATCGCCCCAGCGAAAACCTGATCGCGCCCATCGCACGTGAATACGGCACGTTCATCGCGGCGAGCACACCGGACGCCTTGCGGTGAGCATCGCTGCAAGCCGATCCGGTCGAAACGCACACACCGACCTCATCGAGTGCGTGCATGATCATCTCGCCGTT
>CAZVDM010000096.1:0-13418 GCA_964625555.1 uncultured Chloracidobacterium sp. | reverse complement strand
GGGCTTTGCGTGCGAGCGAGATCCCCGTGATCTCGGCCGTCGGGCACGAACCTGACATCACAATTTCCGATCTTGTCGCCGATCTGCGGGCAGCAACGCCTTCGGCAGCCGCAGAACTCGTCGCCGGACGCGAGGAAGACATTATCAACGGTCTGCGTCTGATGGAATCTCAACTGACGCGAATGCTCGATAACATGATGCTCCGGGCCAGCACCGACATGCGCGACCTGCAGCAGCGTTTGCGAAGCGGTTTCGGCGAAAGATATGTTGCGGCGGTGAGTTTGTATGCAAATATCGCGTCGCGGCTGACGCCTGCAACGTTGTCAGCAAAGGTCGCAACCGGCGAAACGCGGCTTTCGGCGTTAATGCAGCGTCAAACGACGGCCGAGCGGCAGTTCCTGACCGCGAAGAATGAATACGTAGAGCGTCAGATGGCAAAGCTCCACGCCCTTTCGCCGCTCAATGTGCTCAATCGCGGATTCTCGGTGACGCAGTTGGCCGACGGCACGATTCTTCGCGATGCAGCTCAGGCGAAAGCCGGCGATAATTTGAAGATCCGCCTCGCAAATGGGAAACTGAACGCTGAAGTTTTGTCGGCCGAGAGCAATTGAGGAGATATGAAAGCACTATCGATCGCATCCAATTTGTTAATAGGCTCTTGTCTGACAATTTGCCTCAGCATGGCCGCTGCCGCTCAGATTCAAAGGCCGGACGTGAAGTCGGAACAGAAAGTAAAAGTTATGAAAGATACCGCAAAAGGAACGTTTGACGTTAAGGTGACGCCGCTAGCGGCCGAGGATAATGTCGGCGATGCGACGATCGGACGGCTGTCGCTCGCCAAAACGTTCTCCGGCGATCTCGTCGGGACCGGCAAGGGGCAGATGCTCGGCAGCCAGTCCGAGGCGGTCGCGGGTTCGGGCGGTTATGTCGCCATGGAGCGTTTTTCCGGAACGCTGAAAGGAAAGAAAGGAAGTTTCACGCTGCAGCACATCGGGACGATGCAAGGCGGGAAGTTCGACCTCAACGTGATGGTCGTGCCTGACTCAGGAACCGGCGAACTCACCGGTATTTCCGGAACCTTCAAGATCATTATCGAAGACAATAGGCACGTATACGAGCTCGAATATTCACTTCCTGCGGCAAAGTAGGCAGATCATTGATGTCAAGTTTTAGAGTAAATATCGAAGATGATCCGCCGGCTGTGAATCGGGAAGTTGGGCCCATGTTCGCCACAAGCAGGGAACCGAAGCGGCGTTCGAAACGGCCGTTCGTTATTGCGGGCGGCATCTTGTTGGCTCTTGTCTTTGTGGTATTCGTCGGCGGGTTTATATATTGGCAGAGTTTGAAAAGCACACCGCAGTATTCGCTCGCGTTGCTCGTTGACGCTGCCAAACGCGACGACAAAGCCGCGATGGACCAGCAGATCGACATCGACGCGGTCGTTGATGATTTCGTCCCGCAAATCACGGCAAAGGCCGTCGAATTGTACGGCAAAGGCGTGCCGCCGGCGATCATTGAGAAAATGACACGTGTCGCTGTGCCGATATTACCGGCTGTCAAAGATCGTGCGAAATCCGAACTGCCGAGGGTCGTTCGAGATAGGACCGAGCGATTTGGCAACGTGCCGTTTTTCGCAATGGTTCTTGGAGCGAGTCAATATTTGGACATAAAGGTTACGGGCGACACGGCAATTGTCACAAGCAAACTAGCTGACCGGCCATTTGACGTTAAAATGAAGCGAAACGGTGACCGCTGGCAGATCGTCGGCCTCAAAGATGACAAACTTGCAACCGAGATCGCTCGAAAGGTCGGCCAAGAGATGATCGCACTCGCAATGGGCGGCGTCACCAAAGCCGGCAAAACCCTTGGCGTTGGCAATATCGCCGATCTGCTGAAACAGGCCGAGGAATTAGTTAAATAGTTCGAGCTTTTTAAGAGAGAACCACCCCGTCAGCCGAAGCGGCTGCCACCCCTCCTTAGTAAGGAGGGGAGCTTATAAGATTATGGAAAAGACGTTTGAAGCATCGCTTGCCGAATTGGAAGAGATCGTCGCAAAACTCGAGGACGGCGATATGCCGCTCGAGGAAAGCCTCGCATTGTTCGAGCAAGGAATTGCACTGTCACGCGATTGCCGAGCCCGTTTGACCAATGCCGAACGCCGCATCGAGATACTGATGCAGGATTCGGACGGGAATCTGACAGCGACCGAGATCGAACCGTCGAGCTTGCGGGAAGAGTAGTAATTGACCTGGAAAGAGGATCGCCGGTAAACGACCCTCTGTTCATTAAGGCTTCGGCGGAGCGACGACCAGCTTCTTTTCCATAAGGCTGCAGGCCTCGAGCGTGCTGGTCGGATCTATCGCTAGATTGTCGAGAACGATCTGTTGGATCTTTCCTTCCTTGTCCACCACAAACGTCCCGCGGCTGCCGAAGCCTTTTGCTTCGCTATAAAGGCCGTATTGTTTGGTCACGGTCCGGTCCCAATCACTCAGCAGTTGGAAAGATGTGACGCCGATCTTTTCGGCAAACGCCTTGTTTGAAAAACGGGAATCCATGCTGATCCCAAAAACCTTAGTTGCGACCGCCTCGAAGTTGGCAATACCAGCCTGGTATGCCTGAAGTTCCTTCGTTCAGCCGCCTGTGAATGCGAAAACGTAGAAGGCAAGCACCACGTTGTTTTTACCGCGAAAGTCGCTTAACTTTACCTTTGTTCCGGCCGTGTCGGTCAGAGTAAAGTCAGGGGCAATATCGCCGACCTTCAGTTTCGACGGCGAAACCGCAGACGTGCCTTGGCCAAACGTGGCAAGTGCGAAGGCGGCTATGATCGCCGCAATGACAAGAAATCGTTTCATTTCAATAACCTCAGGTATGAAAATACCGCCGTTGGCCCGAAAAGCCAAACGGCGGCATGTTTACTCGATCACGATCAGTCTCGCGAACTGAAAATGCTCAGGATGTACCAGAACAACAAAGCTACACTGGCAAAGAGAGTCAGCGACGCGGCTACATGCTGTTTGGTATTAAACCGGTGAAGGACATTCGACGTTTCGTACAATATCGCGGTTCCTGCGAAGGCGACCATTACGAACGCGAAGACAGTTCCTAACGAAAAGCCGAAGATCGCACTCGCGACGATGAATCCTAATGCGGCAAATCCGCCGATCGCGAGGACCGGACGAAGAAACGAAAAATCCGTCCGCGTTATAAACACCGTCATCGTGATGCCGAGGAACAGTCCGAGCGTAACGATACCGGCCTTTAACAGCACAGAAGCGTCGCCCGAAACGCTAGTAGCGATCAGGATCAACGGAACGAAGATGATCGCTTCAGCGATAATAAAAATACCAAGACCGGCATATTGGACAGCGGTCGAAGTATCGGAGGTCGCCCAACGGTTTGCAAGAAACGAGACGCCCATGAATAGACCGAGAACAACGAGCCACCCGATCGCTCCGCCGCTGAAAATGACACTTGCGATCGCAACCGCGGCTCCGCTGGCAAAGAGAAAGCCTTCGACAACCACGAATCCAAGGATCGCGGCAGCCAAAAGCATGTAGGTCTTGCGAATGAACGCGGCCCGTTCCGCCGGGGCGGCTTCGGCGACTGAATTTCCGTAAGTACTTGTGAAATCTTCCATATTTACCTCAGCTTATTAGATGTAAAGTTTAGAGTTTAGTTGGATTAATTCAACTACCATTTGAACTGCCTGAACCTCGAAATATCGAATCGACACTCCAAACGCCCGAGCCGCGAGACGCGATATAAAGGAACAAAAAGCAGTACACTACCGCTAGCTCGCCCTTATTTACGATCGGAAGTATCGCCTGAGTACTGAAATGGAACATGAAGTATGCAACCGCCATTGTGCCGCTCGCAATAAATGCCGCGATCCCGGTGAACAAACCGATCATTATCAGGAACCCGCCAATGAGCTCGATTGCCCCGCCAACGGCCATAAACGTGGAGAGTTCGCCGCTGCCTGACGCTTGGGGCGGATATCCAAACAGCTTTTGCGATCCGTGCCAAAAAAACAAAAAGCCCGTGACGATACGCATGATCGCGTATATGTAGGTCGAATATCTTCCGAGAAAACTATCCATTCGGTGATCTCCTTTTGGTTCTGCGAAACACGTAATTATAGCGCAAACCTCTGATATCCGCTCCGATTGATCACGTCTGGTTGTTATGCACCTGCGAGGATAGACAACCGATCGCACTTTCGTTTTCGACACCAGTCAAGTGTGGAAAACAACACGGTCCGTTGATCGAGTTGTGAAAGAATTCACAACATGCATTTGTTCACCACTTCAGCGATGAACAAATGCCCATATATTAACCAAAGTTCCAGTTCTTGACACGGTTTCGTTTCGGCACATTTCTTGCGTTTATCAGGGTGTATTTATGTGAACTCAAATCAGGTCATTTGATGTTTGAAAACACGAGGCGGCAAATCAGCCGCTCCCATGCCGAACAGGTACCAAATGGAATGTGATCAAATGGACCTGCCGGCGATCAAGTCATTTATCGATCAGGAGTATTCACCGGCGCAGTCATGATCGAGGAGGTGAATAATGAAAGTCAAGACAATTTTGGTCTCCGCCCTTATAATTGCGGTTGGAGCTTCACTCATCTATTTCGTCCCAATGTCCGCTGCAAACGACAAAAGGACCTCAGTTTACAATCCGCCGCAAAACGGCGTTGCTGCGGTTAGGTATACATCAGATCGTTTCAGGCTTGTCCCACTACAGTGGCAGACGATCGTCAATAACAGTTTCACAATGCCGAATAGCGACAGGGTCTTCAGCAGTTATGGCCAGCCGTCGATCAATTCGAATGGCACTATAGCGTTTCGAGCCCGGAGTACTGGAAGTGGTCAGCGACAGACCGGGATCTATTACCGGCAATATCCGAAAGGACAGATATTTGAATTTGCAGATCTGACCACGTTTGTCCCTTATCCTAATAATCTGGAAACGAAGTTCCAGGAATTCCCGGCAATTCCCAGAATCGCTGCCAATAGAGACTATATTGCTACTCGAGGCAACCATAAGCCGATGTATAAATATCTCCTTCCCGACGGAAGTGAGACGCGCGTGGGCACAACCGGTCTTTACGTTCAGTATAACGGCGGACTCGTGTTTACCGGAACCGCAAAGATCGGTATGGCCCCCGGTTTTGGCATGCATGCGGTACCCGGAACGGATCCAGCCGTGGCAATGGATGTTTATCCAGGAACGCCCGCGATCTCAGACAACGGAAGCATTGCGTTTAAGGGTAATTTCACGATCAATAGTGTCGGGAAGACCGGAATATTCTATCGAGATCTCGTAAACACACCGGGCGGCGGAAAAGAGTCGATCGTGATGATCGCGAGTTCCGACACGGATATTCCAAATGCCCCGCCGAGCTTCAGGGCAATGACATTTGGCTCGACGGCCCCACCGTCGATCTACGGCGACGAGGTTGTATTCACAGGGCTCGATAGTGAGGACAATCCAAATTACGGCGGCATTTATATGGCACCGCTTGCTCAAGCCCCAAAACTTCGAACGCTGGTCGGAATCGGTGAACCAGTGCCCGGAGTTAAAATGCCGGGACTGACGCGGATAGGCGAAGGTCTGTCGTTTGACGGCCGTTACGTCGCGTTTTGGGGAGCATGGGGAAATGAGACCAAAACAGTTCGGCTTTACTGTCCGGTGGATGGCAATGTAGACATTATTGCGTACTGCGAGGGTGTGGACCCAAATAGCGTCTTTGATCCGGAAACCGGTAGGTGGTACCAGGACAAGCAGGTAATGCTGAATCAAGGCATATTCCTTTATGACACTTATGCCAATCATGGGTATCTTGTCTCGGATACGAACAGCGATTTCAATGACTTTACCTTTTGGGGATATTCCGGCAGACCGCCGGGAGTCGGCTCCGAAGCAACAGATGATGAAGAAGAACCACCGAGGTGGCGTTCGACTGCATTTATCGCAGCATCGGATGGAGTGGTCGTGTTTAAGGCCCGAACCGGTGTCCAGAACGAAGTTGGGGAATATATTAATCCCATCGACGGTATTTACATGCGAGATGGAGTATCGCAGATGCCGGTTACCGTTCTGGTCGAGACTGGAATGAACAGCGATGTACTTGACCCGTCGATTCCGGGAGGTATATTGCCTATCGTTGGAGTAGGAATTGAGCGAGATGGTTTCCGTGGAAACAAACTCGCGATCACCGCGAGCATGGCTGACGAAGAAAACGGCTGGGGTGGAATCTATATCGCGAACATTGAGCGTGGACCCACGATTCTTGACGATACTATCATTAAGTCCAAGCGTTAGTTAAGCATTTGATCAAATTGCCTTTATTGACAACGAATACCGGCCTCGTTATTCACGAGGCCGGCTTTTTTTGAAAAATTGAAGCTAATCATTCAGCCTTACTAACGGCCTTCGCAGTTTCTTCGTGCTCAACACGAGGAGCTGCCAAACCAAGCTCCGGCGAGCGCCACAGGTTTGATACGAGCAACTCGCGCATAAACGTCATTTCTTTAGGCAGACGGTCATAAAGCTTAAAGAAAAGGTCGTCGTGCATTGCGATCTCCTTAAGCCACAGGTCGCGATCGATGGTCATGACCTTATCGAACTGTTCTCGGCTGAAATCAAGTCCCCGCCAGTCCATATCTTCGTATCGCGGCATCCAGCCAAGCGGGGTTTCGACACCAATCGATTTTCCGCGGGCACGTTCGACGACCCATTTTAGGACGCGCATGTTCTCGCCATACCCCGGCCAAGCGAACTTTCCGTTCTCATCCTTGAGGAACCAATTTACCGAGAAGATTCGCGGCGGTTCGGGGATCTGACGGCCGAAATCAAGCCAGTGCGAAAAATAATCGCCCATATGGTAACCTGCAAAAGGCAACATTGCGAACGGGTCGCGACGAACCTCGCCGATGTTTCCAAATGCGGCAGCCGTTTGTTCTGATCCCATTGTAGCGGCCTGATATACCCCAAAGGCCCAATTAAAGGACTGCTGAATGAGTGGCACCACACTGTTGCGCCTGCCGCCGAAAATGAATGCCGAGACTGGCACGCCCTTAGGATCGTTAAAGTTTTCGTCTGCAACGGGGCATTGGTCGATCGGTGCTGTGAAGCGCGAATTTGCGTGTGCGGCTTTGCCTTCGCTGGCTGGGGTCCAGTCGTTGCCTTGCCAATCGATAGCGTGAGCCGGCGGTTCGCCGTCCATGCCTTCCCACCAAACGTCGCCGTCGTCGGTCAGAGCAACGTTTGTGAAGATCGTATTTTCCTTTATCGACAACATCGCATTTGGATTAGTGGAATAATTCGTGCCCGGAGCGACGCCGAAAAAGCCGTTCTCGGGGTTGATCGCGTGGAGTTTGCCTTCTGCGTTGGGCTTGATCCAGGCGATGTCGTCGCCGACGGTGGTGATCTCCCAGCCTTCGTCGGCAAATTCCTTGGGCGGAATCAGCATCGCGAAATTGGTCTTGCCGCATGCCGAAGGGAACGCCGCACAGACGTAATCTTTGCGGCCGTCGGGCGATTTTACGCCGACGATGAGCATGTGTTCGGCGAGCCAACCCTGGGCGCGTCCGAGGTTCGAAGCGATCCTGAGAGCGAGGCATTTCTTGCCGAGCAGAGCGTTGCCGCCGTAACCGGAACCATACGAAACGATCGAGTTTTCCTCGGGAAAATGAACGATGTACTTATCTTTCGGGTCAGGTGAACAAGGCCACGCGACGTCCTGTTGGTCGGCGGCGAGAGGCATGCCGACCGAATGGAGACAGCGTGTAAATTCGCCGCTGCCGAGGGCTTCGAGAGCCTTTGTGCCCATTCGGGTCATGATCTTCATATTGACCGCGGCGTAGGCCGAATCGGTCAATTGCACGCCAAACTGCGAGATCGGTGAACCGATCGGGCCCATGCAAAACGGGACGACATACATCGTCCGGCCCTGCATACAGCCGCTGAACTTTTTCTTGAGGATGGCCTTCATTTCGACCGGAGCCATCCAGTTGTTGGTCGGGCCGGCGTCGCCCTTGGCGAGCGAGCAAATGTAGGTACGGTCCTCGACGCGTGCGACATCCGACGGGTGCGAGCGGGCGAGGAACGAATTAGGCCGCTTAGCCTCGTTCAGCTTAATGAACGTACCGGCGTCGACCATTTCCTGGCACATGCGGTCGTACTCTTCCTGAGTGCCGTCGCACCAGTGCACGCTGTCCGGCTTGCACAGCTCTACAGCGTCGGTGACCCAGCGGATCAGTTCCTCGTTAGCAACGCTCGACGGTATGTTAAGTTCAGTCATAATAGTAGTCACTCCAAAACTCTAGTTTTGATCTTTTGCTCAGCAAAACGAAGCGCGCGAGGTATAAGTCTCACGCCTAACAATTATTCGGATAGCTTATCACAGCATAAGCAAAAACAGCGAGTGCGAGGCGGAATTTGGCCTTGGGTCTTTGGTTTTGGGTTTTTGGGTTTAAAATTCCGGCACCAATCAAAATAGGCGTGGGCACCCGTCAAAAACGGCCCGGCACCCATCAAAATAGGCGTTAGCACCCACAAAAAACGATCCAGCACCAATCCGAAATAGCGGCGAGATCCGAAAATCGGCCATTCCATCGCGAGCCCATCTTTGGGCCATCGCGAAGGCCATCGCGACGCCCATTGCCGCAGCCATGCTTAGCCACAGAGAACACGGAGAGCACGGAGCAGATTTCTACCAGACATTCGTGGTTAAGACTTCTTATCTCAGCGGTCTCTGTGATCTCAGTGGCTAAAAATAAAAAGGTCTGCATTATCTGCAAAGTACGTCAAAGCGTGAAAAGTAGGCTTTAAAAGTGAATAGCGAATAGGGAATAGTGAATAGGGAGGGAAGTCAGAAACGAGAGATCAGAGATCAGAAATCAGGAGTCAGACGTCAGTAGTAGGTAGCCGGTAGACGGTAGGCAGAGCTATTCACTATTAACTATTCACCAAAGAGTATGAGCGATAAGAATTGGGAAATTTGCAGGCCCGGATTTAAGCCCGGGCGTTGGGAGGCGCCGCAGGCAACGATGAACCGCCGCGGCGACATCACTCTGAGCCGCGTTGCGTGGGAATTGCTAAACTGTGCGGAACACTGCGTTCTGCTCTTTGACCGCGAATCGCAAACGATCGGTATCCAGCCTCAGAGGGCTGCGATCCGCGACACATATCCGTTGACGCCGATGCCGGCCCGGACCTCGCGCAAGGTCGCCGGAGCGATCCTTGCCCACCAATTCGGCGTTTCGTTCGAAAAGACCCTTCGCTTCGTCAATCCAATGATCAACGAAGACGGCATCCTTGAATTATCACTCGCCACTGCCCGCCCCCTCTACCACGGCCGCCGCGTCGGAGCGTTTCACAGAGAGAGAAAACACCCGATCGAACCGTGAATTCAAATTCTCAATTCTCAATGCAGTCCCCGTCGGGCGAGGCTTTAGATAACGAATTTCGCCGCTTTGAGTTCTCAATTCTCAACTCTCGATTGTCGAATGAGCCCGCCCGTTCTATCACAGCAACCGGATCGGAGCATTTTGCAGAGAAAGAAAACGCCCGATCGCTGTGTGAATTCAGGTTCTGGACCGTGATCGACTTGCTGGTGGTTCTGTCGTGATTGCTACAGAACAATCTGAGCAGAAAATACTCGGCTTTCTAAGCTAAGATATACGAATGGATCGCCATTCTAGAGAGCAGCGAAGCAAAAACATGCAAGCGGTTAAGAGCAAAGGCTCAAAGATCGAAATTGCTTTAGCGAAAGCTCTTTGGTCACGAGGTTATAGGTATAGAAAGCACAATAAGACCGTATTCGGAAGACCTGACTTCACATTCAAAAATAAGAAGATCGCGATCTTCGTCGATAGTGAATTCTGGCACGGCAAGGACTGGGAACGCAGAAAATACGATCTCAAAAGCAATAGAGAATTTTGGTTGAAGAAAATAGAGCGGAATATCGAACGAGATAAAGAAGTAAATTCGCAACTCGCTTCCGAGGGCTGGAAAGTATTAAGATTTTGGGGTAAAGATATTATTTCAAACCTGAACGAGTGCGTTGAAAAAGTCGAAGCGCTTATCGACGTAAATTCCGATTATTGAACAGAAAATGGGTTCGCATACCGACACACAACTCAAAGAAAAGGCAGAAATTGAAAGGACATTCCTTAACAGTGTTGACGTTTCTGTCCACGAACTTGAAGAAAAGTTAGCAAAAAAACTTAAAACTAAGAAGCCCGCAAGCGATGCCTCTGAGCAAAAATCCAGGTCAGCAAAGATCGCACCAACAATCGACTCGAATGCAGTAACGTCCAAATCCATTGTTGAGCCAACAACTGAATCGACTTCTGTCTTTACGTTTATCGATTTGTTTGCAGGAATTGGAGGATTTCGATATGCAATGCAGAATCTGGGCGGAGAATGCGTATTTTCTAGCGAATGGGATGTACATTCTCAGAAAACATATTATTTTAATTTTCAGGAATGGCCCGCAGGCGACATTACTTTAGAGGAAACAAAATCACAAATACCGGACGGCTTTGATTTGTTGTGTGCCGGATTTCCTTGCCAAGCATTTTCGATTGCCGGCAAGCGTGGTGGATTCGAGGACACGCGCGGAACATTGTTTTTTGAGGTCGCAGAGATATTAAATCGAAAGCGTCCTAAGGCATTCTTCCTTGAAAACGTGAAAGGTCTTTTTAACCATCGAGGTGGAAAGACACTTGCCAGAATAATAGAAGTTTTGCGAGACGAACTGGACTATTACGTTCCCGATCCTGAAATTGTTAATGCTAAGAATTTTGGTGTTCCTCAGAACCGCGAGCGCGTCTTTATTGTCGGGTTCCGTAAAGATTTGGGAGTTGATAGTTTCGAATATCCCAAACCAACAGGAATTAGAAAGACTTTTGCAGACGTGAAAGAAGAAAACCCAGTTCCTACGAAATACTATCTGTCCGAGAAGTATTTGGAAGGGATGCGACGACATCGAGCCCGTCACGAGAGTAAAGGTAACGGCTTTGGGTATGAAATTATCGAAGATGACGAAATTGCAAACGCAATCGTCGTTGGTGGAATGGGTCGTGAACGCAACCTAGTTCGTGACGACAGAATCACTGATTTTACGCCACAGACGAACATAAAAGGCAATGTTAATCGAGAATTCATTCGAAAGATGACGCCCAGAGAATGGGCCCGATTACAAGGATTTCCTGAGGCTCCGAAATTCCAAATTCCAGTTGCTGATGTTCATGCTTATAAACAATTCGGAAATTCTGTCGCGATTCCCGCAATTCAGGCTACCGCGGAATTAATTTTGCAAAAGCTAAGGGGTAAGTAGTCGATGTATCATATCTGTTTCACTAACCCGGACGCTTGGGAGATTGGTAGACCAGCTGGTGTGTATGGAAACGTTGATACTGGCAATAATTCTCGTCAAACTTTTCTTGGAAAATTAGGGGATCTGGTCGCCCTCGCGCCTGGTGATAGGGTTTTCTTTTACATAAAAGAAACTAAATCCCTTTCCGGCGTGTTCGAAGTTGTTGGGGAACCATATTTTTGTCAGGACGACCTATTTCAAAATCCTGCCGAACTTTATTCGTTAAGATTTAATTTCGCCGAAGTTAGACATTTCGATGTAAATATACCAATTTCAGAACTCGCCAAACTTATTGAGAATCGTCAAATCTATTCATTGACGTCCTTCGAGCGAGACCAAAACGCTGGGTTTCGTGGGATTAGACAGATTACCAATGCGGAAGGTTTGTTTTTGGAAGAAACGTTTCTTCGCTTCAATCCCAAGGTGAATTCCTTGAACGTAGGTTTTGTTGAGCATCTGGATGCGCCTGATGGAGCCGAGCTAAAAGAGATCGTAGAAGAAACTCTGATTGGTACGGTGTATTCCGAGCCAACGCAAATCTATTTTTCATCAATTCCGGTAGAAAGGATACGGGTTGGAACATATGCTTCAAAGTACGAAAACATACTTCAGGCATATATTTTCTATTGTTTGAGGCGAAATCTGAATAATGTGGTAGAGCAACTGGATTTGACCAACTTTACAGAATGTTTGATGGAGTTCCCTCTTTTACGAGCGGAACAATATAGACCAGATATTTTGTGTCTATTTCGGGACGGACTGAAGGCTCCTCATTTTTATTCCATTCTAGAAATTAAGCGTAAGCTAAGAATTCCAATCGAGAGATTGTCACAGTTGATTGGGTATATGAAGACATTTGCGGCCGCAAATGAAATTCCTTTTAACTCGATGGAAGGCGTATATATTTCCCTCGACTTCGAACATGAGACAATCGAATACCTGAAAAATAGGCGTGACGTTGAGAAAGAAAATCCCGTCCGACTTGTTAAATATTTTGTAGACGCAAACGGCGTAATTGGGTTCGAAGCTGTAAATCTAGACTAGTATATAGATAATCTTATGACGGGAAATCGAGGCGAGTGGAGTGAAATATATGTACTTTTCAAATTACTTGCCGACGGCCAATTGTTTTCTGCCGATGAAAACCTTACTAAGATTCCAAAACTCTTCTATCCGATATTAGCGATATTGCGTAACGATGTGGTTGGGGAAAGACATTATGTGCGCAACTCAACTATTAAGATAATTGACCCGTCGACGAACACAGTTTTACTTGAAATTGAGATCGCAAAATTTCTTGCTGCCTCTGAATTGCTATTGGAAAAGATCAAAGAATCCGCTACCTCGTCGTTCGCAGTCAACGAAATTACCGAATTCTTGAAATCGATTGATATTCAAACTCTCAAGGCCCGTTCTGCCGACAAACGAGACATTACTCTTGTTGTTCATGATCTAAGAACCAATATGAATCCTACGTTGGGATTTAGCATTAAATCGAATCTTGGTAGCCCGTCCACGTTGCTCAATCCTGGAAAAACAACGAATTTCGCATATCGTGTACAAGGTAATTTATTCACGCAAGCTGAAATCCAAGCAATTAATGGAATTGCGACAGGGTCGAAAGTTCGGGATCGACTAATCGCAATTCGAGGCAAGGGCCGAACGGTTCAGTACGATAACATGGCGAACCGTAATTTCAAGCTTAACCTTCAGATGATCGACACCGTCATGCCGGATATCATGGCGGAGATGATTTTGCTTTTCTTTAGCGGTCAGGCAAACAGCATTAAGGAATTAGTTGATCTGCTTGAGGCAAATAATCCGTTAGGCTTTGATTTGGAGTTAAATCATCCGCTTTACGAATATAAAGTTAAGGCTTTGCTGACCGACATTGCTCTCGGCATGACTCCGGCGACATTGTGGAAAGGCAAATACGATGCAACCGGTGGTTACATTATCGTGAAAGATGATGGCGATATTCTCTGTTACCACATTTACAACCGTAACGAGTTTCAATCATATCTGCT
>CAZVDM010000095.1:0-13549 GCA_964625555.1 uncultured Chloracidobacterium sp. | reverse complement strand
GAAACAGTTTGTTCAGCCCAAAATTGAAATTCGCGGTGTTTGAGTATTTCGGCCTTTGCCTGGATCTCGCCGCTCGCAGTCTGCCGTACGTGCTCAAAGAGCCGCACGCCGACCTCCGCAATGGTCTCAGTCCCCGCAATGACATTGCCTGCGGATATATCGATATCCTGTGCCATTTTCTCAAAAACACGGTTGTTTGACGCAAGTTTGATCACCGGGGCGATGGCGTTGCCGATCGTCGTGCCGTTTCCGGTAGTAAAAACCACTACCGTCGCACCTGCTGCGACCAATCCGGGCGTCGATTCCTGATCGTAGCCCGGCCCCTGCATCAGGTTGATCCCTCGCGATGTCGGAGTTTCTGCGTATTCAACGCAGTCCTCGATACGTGTCGTTCCCGCTTTAACGATGGCACCGAGCGATTTGATCGTGATATTCAGCAAGCCGCCGGCCTTATTTCCTGTGCTCGGGTTTTGGCCGAGAACGCCGCCAAATTTCGACGCGTATTCCTTGTACCAATCGACGAGACCATATATCTTGCGGCCTGTGGCCGAATCTTTCGCCCGATTTGCGAGAATATGTTCGGCTCCGCAAAACTCCGGCACTTCAGTAAGCAAAACCGTTCCACCGCTTTTCACCAGTAGATCGGAGCAATATCCAAGAGCCGGATTTGCGGAAATGCCGGAGAAACCATCCGAACTGCCGCATTTTACTCCGAGGACCAATTCGCTCACCGGAAATTCCTCGCGAACGCACCTATCGACCTCGGGAAGCAGTTCTTTGACATATTGCAATCCAAGCTCGATCGCTTCATGAGTCCCGCCGACGTCCTGTATACCGATCTTATAGACAGGTTTCATTATGGGATTTTCGCGTTTCGTCAGGTACTTCTCGACGAATGAGAGATTTGTTTTTTCGCAGCCGAGATCGATCAGAATAACACCGCCGACATTTGGGTGATCAGCGTAATTTGCGAGTGTACGCATCATCACGTCAAGTGTCGAACCGTCCTGACAACCGCAGCCTTTGTTATGCGGTATTGCAACTACGCCATCAACGTTCGGAAATTTTTCGCGGCTATAGTGCATGAACTCTGCCATCATCGAGATCTGCGTCGCTTCGTGACTGGCGCACATCGAGGTCGGCACGATCAGCACAAAATTTCGCGTACCGACTCGTCCGTCAGCTCGCCGAAAGCCCATGAACCTTGCCGTTTCACTCACGTCAAAATAGTCAGGTGCGGGTGTATGCAGATCGTCCGGCAAATTGCGAACGACCGGCACATCGTCCGACATATTGTCGTGCGTCACCCATTCGCCTTTTTCGATACCGAGCGACGTTCCGATCGGCTGGCCATACTGCCGCACAAATTCGCCTGCAGGGATCTCAGCGATAGAAAATCGATGCCCGGGCGTCACTGCCGAACGTACAACGACGTCGCTGCCATTTGGCAGAGTGAGCGTCAGTCCCGGCACAGTTTCGGTCTTGACGACCGCGACATTGTCGTCCGGATTGACAATGATGGCGTAATCGCTGACCGCTGCTGGTCGTTCCGCGTATGTATCAGGCATAGTAGTCATTCGAACAGATCCGGCAACACGTAGCTCCGCACGTCATTGTGGAGACGCACCAATAAGCCGGGATTTTCATCAACTTGACGCTGCAGCTCTCCCCGGTCCGCGGACAAACCGGTCTCGACCATTCGCTTGAAACTCGCACGCTTTGCCGGTGCCGTGGATGCGTCGACTATTGACTGGACGATCCTCTTTGCGCTCAGTATCGCCGCGGGCCCAAGCGTAAGAATATAAGCGGCTCTCCGGCACTCGGCCTCGTCGGCCGGCGAAATTTCGCTGCCGCCGACCTTGAACTTCGCGACGTGATGCTCGAGAATGCTCGAACTGATCGGGATAATTCCAGCAAAATCGTCGAACGTCGCGCCGCAGCCCGGCTTGATATAACAAAGATGCGATGCGGCTTCCGCTTCCGGCCCGAGGCCGAGAAAGAACAGGTCAATACCACCGAGGCTTTCGAGTTTTTCGACATATCGGACCAATTCGCCTTCGATGTCATCGGTCTCGGTTATCATCGGAGTAAAGCTCTTGATCTTTGAAAAGAAAGCCGGCCCTAGGAGACGTTCAAAATCACGCACAAAGCTCAGACCGTTGCTCATTCGCATCGGAGCCAGAGCGTCCTGCGTAAAAACGTTGAGCCGTCCTAGAAGTTCGTCGATCTCACCTTCGGCAGTCAGTTTGGCGATCAGCCGGTACATCGCCTGAGCACCGCGTCCGCCTAGGAGCACCATGTTTATGTCGCCGGGCGTCTCATCGGCATAGGCGACAAGCTCGTCGTACATTGCCTGCCCTACAGCGCCTTCCGACGCGAGAACGTTATAATCAAAAGCAACATCTAGCGGCCGAAATTTCTGCTCGTTCTCAGTAAGCCCGAGCCAAACATTGTCCCCGGCAACGCGTCGGTCAACTATCTTTTTCGCAGATGTTTGCATTTGAGTCCCTTTATCGTAATATCTTAATTGGTTAAACCAATTAAAATCAAGTATAATTTTCCGAAATATTGAAAACTGAGGCCCTACTTAGACTTTTACTCATAATTCGAGGGAAATATTGATATTTAACCGAATGCATAAATTATCTCTCCAAGAGACAATTTCCGGTTTCAACATCAAAATGGTAATACCTTTTGAATAAAAGTTTGGCCCAACACAAAATGATCAAGATATGAGCCTTTCACAATTACAACTGAACGACAGGGTTGCGGTCGTCATCGGCGGAACCTCGGGCATCGGACGCGCGATCGCTCATGGCCTCGCCCGTGCCGGGGCGGATGTGGTATGCACGTCTCGCCGAACCGAACAGGTCGAAGCCGCTGCCGCTGAGATCGAATCGCTTGGACGCCGGACCATCCGGGTCGCATCTGACGTATCGGACAAAGCATCACTCGAAAACCTGCTGTCCGCAAGTGTCTCGAAGCTTGGAAAGGTCGATATTCTCGTCAATTCGGCCGGACGAACAAAACGTGAACCAACACTCAATGTAGACGAAGAGACCTGGAACGGAATAATGGAGACCAACCTTACCGGCACTCTCCGTTCATGCCAGGTGTTTGGCCGTCATATGATCGAAAACGGATACGGCCGCATCGTCAATATCGCCTCGCTTTCGACCTTTGTCTCACTTTTCGAGGTCGCCGCCTACGCCGCAAGCAAAGCCGCCGTCGCGTCATTGACCAAATCACTGGCGATAGAATGGGCAAAGAACGGCGTCAACGTCAACGCTATCGCACCCGGCGTATTTCGAACCGCATTAAACGAAAAACTGCTCGACGAAAGCGAACGCGGAAGGGAATTTCTGACACGAACACCGATGGCACGATTCGGCAAGGTCGAGGAACTCGCCGGTGCCGCCGTATTCCTCTCGTCCGAAGCCGCGAGTTTTGTTACCGGCGAAGTGCTTGTCGTCGACGGCGGCTTTTTGGCCAGCGGAGTGAATCAGTAAGCGGGACCCCTGTAAAGACAACACCAGTCAATGTCCAACGAAATTGAGGTCAAAACAGAACGCCTCCTAAAGGTTCTGCAGGAAAATGGCTTACAAGGGGTTCTGATCAACGCTCAGCATAATTTTGCGTGGCTGACTGGCGGCGGATCGAACGGCATTGACCTCAGCCGCGAAAACGGTGCTGCAAATTTGCTCGTTGCGGCGAACGGCAAACGGTATTTGCTCGCAAACAATATCGAAATGCCGCGGATGCTTTCCGAAGAAGTTTCGGTCGACGAATTTGAACCGATAGAGTACAGTTGGAAGGACGAAAAGGCCAACGGAAATCTCGTAATTGAAAAAGCGGCGGAGGTTTGCGGTAGAAATGTCGTGTCCGACTATGCTGTCGAGAACAAAGTCGCTCCATGCCGATATTCTCTCACCGACGATGAGATCGTTCGCTACCGTTCGCTGGGAAGCGATGCCGCTTCGGCGGTAAACCAAGTGATCGAGGCGATCGCAACCGGCGAGACGGAAATTGAAATTGCGGAAAAGCTTAGACACAAGCTGGCACAAAGCCAAATGGCATCTGTCGTGTCGCTGGTGGCCGCAGACGAGAGGATCGCGAAATACCGGCATCCCGTACCCACGGCAAACCGCTTTGAAAAGATGCTTTTGCTGGTCACATGTGCAAAGAGGAAGGGTCTGATCGTCAGCCTCAGCCGGATCGTCTGTGTTGGTGAACCGTCCGACGAATTGAAAAGAACGACCGACTCGGCGGCCTACGTAAATGCCCGACTGCTAGACGCCACTCGGCCGGGTGCGACGGGTTCCGAGTTGTATAAGACGGCTGCAAATGCGTACTCGGAACAAGGTTTTGCAGGCGAGATCGACCGTCACCATCAGGGCGGGGCAGCCGGCTACAAAACTCGGGAATGGGTCGCTCATCCGCAGAGCGGCGAAGTAGTGCAGGCGGATCAGGCGTTTGCATGGAACCCTTCGATCACCGGGACAAAGGTCGAAGACACCTGTATCGTTACCGAGAACGGAGTGGAGGTAATTACCGCTTCGCCTGAGTTTCCGCAGATCGCAACGACTAACAAAGGACACGAGTATCTATCACACGGGATCATGACAATTTAGGAGCAATACAAGCGTATGAACGACGAAAGCAACAACACCGAGACAACGGCACCAAAGACACGGGTTGGCAATTTCAGATGGGCCATTTGCTCGCTGTTGTTCTTTGCCGCGACGATCAATTACATCGACCGCCAGGTGATCGGCATTCTCAAACCCACGCTGACCGAGCAATTCGGCTGGTCCGAGCTCGATTACAGTTGGATCGTTTTCGCGTTCCAAACAGCATATGCGATCGGGTTGCTCTTCGTCGGCAAGCTGATGGACCGTATCGGAACAAAGATCGGATTTGCCCTTGCGATCGTTGTTTGGAGCATTGCCGCAATGGCCCATGCCTGGGCGCCCGAGATCGGCACCGTTTTTGCTCCGGTCGTCGCCCCGATCGTGGCGGCGGTCGTTTCTGCCTTCAATGCGGTCAGCTCGGTATTTGGAGCGGCACCGTGGACGTTCACTCTTTCAGCGTCGGTCGCCGGATTTATGGTCGTCAGATTCTTGCTCGGGATCGGCGAAGCGGGAAACTTCCCGGCATCGATCAAGACGGTCGCGGAATGGTTCCCCAAGAAAGAACGTGCCTTTGCTACTGGTATCTTCAATGCCGGTACCAACGTCGGCGCTCTTGCGACGCCGCTTGCCGTTCCGCTGATAGTGATCGCCTGGGGTTGGTACGAAGCATTTATCTTCACCGGGATCATCGGCTTTATCTGGCTCGCTTTTTGGCTTCTGATCTACAAGCGTCCGGAGGAACACAAACGGCTTTCACAGACCGAGCTCGAGTATATTCAGAGCGATCCGGTCGAGCCAACGGCCAGTGTTCCCTGGAGGCGTCTTTTCCCGCACCGGCAAACGTGGGCTTTCGGTATCGGGAAATTCTTGACCGATCCTATCTGGTGGGTATATCTGTTTTGGCTTCCTGATTTTCTCAAGAAACAGCACGGCCTAGATCTCAAGACGTTCGGAATTCCGCTCGCGATCATCTACATTATCGCGGACGTCGGCAGCGTCGGCGGCGGATATATTTCCGGTGCCTTGATAAAACGCGGCTGGTCGATCAATAAGAGCCGCAAGACTGCAATGCTCATCTGCGCACTCGCCGTAGTGCCGATCATCTTTGCTTCGATCACGTCAAATCTCTGGGTTGCGGTCGTTTTGATCGGCATCGCCGCCGCCGCCCATCAGGGCTGGTCGGCCAACATCTTTACGATCTCGTCGGATATGTTTCCAAAACAAGCGGTCGGTTCGGTTGTCGGGATTGGCGGCATGATGGGTGCGGTCGGCGGGATGATAATCTCGCCCTTGGTCGGCTACATTCTCGATCGGACCGGAAGCTATGTGCCGATCTTTATCATCGCCGCATCGGCCTATTTGGTCGCGTTACTGGTGATTCACCTACTCGCACCGAAACTCGAACCGGCGAATATCAACTACGAGTAAAGACCATCGATCATCAGACAAATGGCACGAATTTACCTAACCTGACTTCGTGCCATTTCGTTATTTTGCGAACGGTTTACTTCTCGAACCGAAACCAATCGATATCCGCGGAACCGGCGTCGTTGAATTTGCCTGGCCGCGTAAAGAACAATCCAACCTTCGCTCCGATCCAACGACCTTCACGTGCTTTGAAACGGTCTCCGACAATATCGAAGGCTTTGCCGTCTACACTGTAGCCAAATGTGCAGGAGGCACCGGCACGTACATCGACTCGGAGGTACAAGGTGTTTGAGCTTAATGCCTTAGGGGCTGACTCGGTCTCCGCAGTACCTTTATCGGCATCCATCGTCGTTGCGTGCGAAATGTACAACTTGCCGCCTCGATTCGTCACTCCGATCAGCGAATAGTCGATCCCCATCACGACGAGGCCAAATCTCTCGCCCTCAAATCGCGGCGTCAAAGTCATTTTCGTGATCACGGTAAACTCATCGGCCGGAAATTTCTGCAGCAGTAGATTTGGCACGTCCCACAGGTTTTTGTACCCTTCGGGCAACATCACCGAATTCATTCGAAGGACACCTTTGTCAGGGAATGGAAACGCCCAACGTGCGTCCGCGTTGCCGTGCCACTGCCATTGGCGGCCGATCTCGTTAATGTTAAATTCGTCAGAATCCGGCGGCATGGTGATCGGATACGATTTGCCGACATTCGGTTTCTTAAAAGACAATACCGGTTCACCCGTCCCGTCGCCGTCCGGGTCGGCCCCGATCACCGGAAAACCATTTTTCCACACCGTCGGCTGCAAATGGACGACGCGTCCGTACGGCCCTTTGTCCTGAAAATGCAAAAACCACCACTCTCCGGTCGGCGTATCGACGAGTGCCCCTTGATGCGGCCCGTTGACGTTGGTTCTGCCCTGAGCCAAAACTACTTTCTTTTCGTATGGTCCGTAAATGCTCTTTGACCGCAGGGCCAACTGCCAACCTGTTGCAACGCCGCCGGCCGGTGCGAAAATGTAATAATATCCGTCCTTTTTGAGAAATTTAGGCCCCTCCACAGTTGAATCCGATTCGTGGCCGTCGAAAACGATCACGCCGTCGTCGATTATCCGCGTCCCTTCGCGATTCATCCGAGTGACCACGAGAATGCTCTTGATACCGGCACGGCTGCCGGCAAACGCATGGACGAGATACGCGTTGCCGTCGTCGTCCCACAGCGGACAAGGGTCGATCCAGCCCTTTCCTTCTTTGACCAAGATCGGCTTTGACCATTCTCCCGCGGGATCCTTTGCCTTCGTCATGTAGATGCCAAAGTCGGGATCGGGAAAATATATGTAAAACTCACCAGCGTGAAAACGTATCGCCGGAGCCCAAACACCACCGCCGTGCTGAGGTTTGGCAAAAACGGCTTTCGGCTCCTGTTCGCGAAATACGTGATTGATCAGCCGCCAGTTAACTAGGTCTTTCGAATGAAGGATCGGCAATCCCGGCACTGCGTTAAAGCTCGATGCCGTCATGTAATAATCGTCACCGACGCGTATCGCGTCCGGATCGGAATAGTCTGCGTTGATGATCGGGTTTTTGTAGGTGCCGTCGCCGTTGTCGGCGACCCAGACCTTCGAGATCTGGGCGTGAACACCGAATACAGCCAAGAGGAAAACGAGGATCAGCGAAGATCTCGAAACAATTTTCATACTCGTTGGGCCTTTGTATTTACGTCGTGCCGTTTCGAGCAGCACTTTCCATTTCTTCGAGCCGTTGCGCTTGCTGCGTTTTGACAAGGTGGTCGTGCATCGCCATGCGAGCAGCGTCGGCGTCGTGTTCGCGCATTGCCCGATAGATCTCGTGGTGCTGTTCGGCACTTTGCTTGAGGTCGGTCGCACGCTTGACCGTCTTGCTGCGGCTGTCGAACAGGATAGTGGCGATCATGTTCATTAGTGAGGTGAGAATTCGATTGTTCGATGCCGCAGCGATCGTTTGATGAAACCGCATATCATGGACCAGATATTGTTCGGGACTATTCAACGACGCGTACATGCCCGTGATCTCTTCGGCCATCAAGGTCATCTGCTCGCTCGTCGCCCGTTCTGCGGCAAGGCCGGCGATGCTCATCTCGAGTGCCAGGCGTGCCTCGAACATCTCATCCGACGTAAATCCGTGAAGTGCCGAAAGCATCCTCAACGCGCTGCTGTCCAATGTCGGAGATTCATCGGCCGGTGCGACAAATGTTCCGGCTCCCTGTTTTGACTGCAGAATGCCGATCGTCGAGAGTGATCTGATCCCGGCACGCAGAGTCGGCCGGCTGACACCGAGGAGTTTGGCTAGATCTCGCTCGGGCGGCAAACGGTCGCCGGACGAAAGCTCACCGCTATGGATCATGTTCCGCAGGCGCTCGACCACCTCTTCGGCAGTTGTACCGTTCTTTTCCGAGTTTAGGTTTTTGAAAACTGCTGGTACTTTTCGCGGCATTTCTTTATTGTCTTTCCTATTTTATCGCAAATTGACGATTCTTGTCGAAACCATCATTTGTTCGGCTGAGCTGAAACGAATATCTTGATGAGGATCATGGAAAACCCTTTACCCGTGACAGTTCGCTGATGCGGCGTACCTCTAGGGACGAAGATCAGGTCTCCCTTTCTTACGGTCACGCTCTTTCCGCCCGAGGCGGCTTTTGCCCGCCATTCGCCCGGGCTTATCTCGTTCGCGTCGACCAGCGAACCGCCCAGCAGCAAGGTGGCCGTACCTTTCAAAACATAATAAATATCATCCGAACCGTCGTGAACCTCATTCAGGTCGTTCTCGCGTTTCGAATCGTGAAAGATCGCGATACGCGTTTGTTCACCGGCCGCGGCGACGATGTCTTCGTTCGTGTTTCCTGCTTTTTGCTCAAGTACCTTTTGAATGTCCGCGACGTCCTGCTTCGTTTTTATGATGAACGGTTTTTTCGCGACCGAAGGCTGTCTGTTCTGCGCAGCTGCACAGATCGCAAACGTCAACATCAACACCGATATAATTACAATTTTTGATCTCATTTTCATTTATTTCCTTTTCGCCTGTCCGAGCAGCCAGCGGCTCAGATCCTGGGCAGCCTTAAAATTCTCATATTCCGCCGGCAATCTGCGGCCATCCAAGTATTCGTTGTAAAGCCACGGGTCACCGAGCACAAAGACAGTTCCTTTACCGTATTTAGCCATTGCCATTATTTTGTCGCCGTTGGCGGTCAATACGGCCTTGGCCGGCCCGGAAAGCGAAAGCGTCGAAACTTCCTTTATAAAGATCGCTTTCGCCGTAGTGAAAACCGGGTTTCCGGCTTCGATCGCGGCCTTGCCCATCCGATAATCATTGTTCAAAACCGGAAACTTCTTATCCTTATTGAATTGAATGCCAAATACCTTTCCGAGATCGTTAAATTTATCAAGCTCTGCATTGCCGACGTCGTTTCCGAACATCACAAGGACTCCGCCTTTCTTCACCCAATCAGAGATCGCCTTTACGTGCTGCGGCCCGATATAATTTGGGTTAGCCGTCTCTTTTTCTGTGTCGGGATCAACGATTATATAGACACTTGCTCCGGCCAGATTTGCGGCTGTCGGTGCGGTCGAGAGCATCTCGGTTTTTGATCCCATGCTTCGGAAGATTTTTTCCCAGGCGTAATATCCCGAATCGAGCCGTTCGCCGAACTTATAGTGCCAAACCTCATCCTTCCCGTGCTTGTTCTTTCGGATCTCGTGATTAAAGTAATCGTCGACCACCACCGTTTTGCCTCGTCCGGCCCAACCGCGGTTGTAAGCTTCGATCTCGACCGCAGCACGTATCGCCGGACCTAGACCTTTGGGATCGTTGGTCTTAAGCTTTTCGCTCATATAATAGTCGTAACTGCCGTCTCGATACGGATTGCCGCCCAAGCCCGAGACCGAGACCGTTCCTTCCCAGTCCGTCTGGCCCTGAGCATTGACCTTGATAAACTCTCTCTCAATTCCGGCCCAACCGGTGCTCGCGACCCGCATATATCTTTCCGGCAAATACCCCTCCCGAACACCGCGAGCGATGGCATAGACAAACATCGCCGAGCACGAAGATTCGAGATAGTTTTTCTCTTTGCCGGGCAGATCGAGAATGTCCCACCAGACACCGCTTTTCTTGTCCTGGACCTTTTCGATCGCTGCGGCTTCGCGATTAAGGATCGCTATCAGCTCGCCGCGACGCGGATGATCTTTCGGAAAATGTTCGAGCGTGTCGACGAGGCCCATCGCGTACCAGCCCATTGCCCGGCCCCAGAAATGGGGTGATCTTCCGGTTTCCTTGTTCGCCCATCGCTGCTGTTTCGACTCGTCCCAGCCGTGGTATAGCAATCCGGTCTTGTCGTCACGGCTGTGTTTTTCCATCCATACAAACTGGTTCGCGATATCGTTCCAGTTGTCCTCGCCGAAGAAGCTCGAATATTCGGCATAGAAGGGTTCGCCCATGTATAGCCCGTCGAGCCACATTTGATAGGGATAGATCTTTTTATGCCAAAACCCGCCTTCGTTCGTACGAGGGTGCGTTTTCAACTGCGACCGCAGAAGGTCGACCATCTTGTGATACTTTTCGTTCCCGGTCGCCCGATAGAGCAGCATCATCGAAGTTCCCGGCGTGACGTGATCGATGTTGTATTCCGTCAGGTCGTAATCCTTGTGGCCGCCTTTTTCATCGATCCAATGGTCCATCCCTTTCTGGATATGATCAAAATATTTTGCATCACCGGTCGCGTACCACATCGCTTCGATCCCTTTGTGGACGACGCCCTGATCATAGGTCCATTTCGGCGGTATTCCGGGCTGATTGCGGGCATCGACCCAGATCCGGTTCATCGCCGTGTCGGCGAGACGCTCCGAAACCGGCTTTGACTGGCCCAGCACAGACCCGGAAAATGCGGTCACGGTGAAAATGAAAATAACAAGATCTCTAAATTTCATAATTACTTCTTAATATATTTCTTGAGCTTGAGTTTGGCTTCGCGAATGCCGTCGATCGCCAGCTTCGCCATTTCCTCCGCTCCGAGCGGTGAAAAATGCGTGTTATCTTCGACGCCTTTTGGATAGTTGGGATTCTCACCGGGAGCCAGCTGCAGGAATAATTTCTTCGAACCCTCAACGCCGTATTTAATGATCACGGCCTCGCTCTTTCGATGCATATCGATTAGCGGGACCTTGTGTTCCGCAGCAACCGCGCGTGTATAGCCAGGATACTCGCCATGAGTGTCGTAAAACTTACCGTCCTTATCAAACCGGCGGCGCATGACCGGCGTCATCAAAACCGGATTCGCTCCCTTCGCCCTGACTTCGTCGACGAACTTGATCAAGTTCCATTCAAAATCTTCGGGCGGCGTATATCGCTCGCCTTTGTCCTTCGACTGGTCGTTGTGGCCAAACTGGATAAATACAAAGTCGCCCTTTTTCACTGAATCGATAAGTGCCGTCCACTTGCCTTCTGCAATGAATGACTTTGTGCTTCGGCCGTTCAGCGCTCGATTGTCCACTTTGACCTTAGCCGGATCAAAATGCTGCTGGAGCATCTCAGCCCAACCGGTTTCGGGCCTGCGATCAGCGGTCTTATTCGCCGCAGTCGAATCGCCGGCAATGAAAACCGTTATTTGGGCCGAGGTCGTTACCGACATTACGACGCCGAAGATCACCGCGTTGGCTATGGCTAGGAACGTTCTCATATCCTTATTAGTTCACTGATCTTGACCGGACGCTTCTGCTCGATACTCGTGCGTGCGGCAATGCCTGTCAGGCACGACATCGCACCGGCCCGCGATCCGGGCAATTGGAGATGGTCCGGAACTTCTTTGTTCTTGAAAATGACGTCGCGCAAGATGTCGTCGCCGCCCGAATGGCCGCCTTTTATGTCCGGCATTTCGATGCGTTCGCGTTTTCTGGGGAAGCTCTTGATCAGATTGATCTCAGACTGCAGCTGCTCAGGCCACGGTTGGCGTTCATAATCACGGGCCTCAAGCCTCCCGTGCGTCCCGTTGAATGCGATGCGGTAACCTTCGATCGGCATCGACGCGTTTAGCGAATAGCTCATCATCACACCATTCGAATAACGAACACCTGCCGACATTGTGTCGTAAATATCGACGTCTTCCTTATAGACACAACCGTCGCGCATATAACCGTCGACGTCCTCACACTCGGCATAAAGCTTCATCAGACGAGCATCTTTCGTAAGGTCCCAGTAGAACGGACACTTTGCTTTGTGCGGACAAGTACGGCAGTTCGCATGGCGAAATGGCCCGGCTTTACCATATACATTCAGGTCTCCATAGGCCGTGACCTCGACCGGATCGGCGCCGAGCCACCAGTTCACAAGGTCGAAATGGTGAGTCGCCTTATGTACCCATAGGCTGCCGCCGCCTGATTTCAAACGATGCCAGCGGCGAAAATAATCGGCTCCGTGTGAGGTGTCGAGGTACCAGCTAAAATCGACCGAAGTGATCTTCCCGATCTCGCCGGACCGTAATATCTCTTTGATCTTCTGATGTTTGGGAGCGTAACGGTAGTTGAAAGCGACCGTAATATTGCGGTTATGATTCTTCTCGGCGTCGAGGATCGCCTGTGCCTGAACGGCCTCGGTAGCCATCGGCTTTTCGGTGATCACGTCGATTCCCTTTGCGAGCGCGCGGGTTATGAATTCGTGATGGGTCGAATCCACGGTAGTGACCATCAGAAGTTCAGGTTTCGTCTTCGCTACCATTTCGTCGAAATCGGTGAACGTCGGGCACGCCGCACCGATCAACTTCTTTCCGGCCTCGGCCCGTTTCCCGTTCTGGTCGCACAATCCGACAAACTCGATCTCGTTCGCATATCGCTCGAAAATGTCCTTGCCCCACATGCCCGTTCCGCGATGCCCGGTACCGATCATCGCATACCGGCGGCGAGCCAGCGGAGTGACGGTTGCCGCAGTCATCGAACCGGCGAGCATCACTGTCGCAGCGGCCGCCGCTGTTCCGGCTTTTACAAAATCACGTCGATTGATTGCTCCAGTGCTCATAATTGATCTCTGTTCGTTCTAATTTGCGTTCCGATAGACGTCCTCGCGAGTATGGAAACCGTCCTTGATGACGGTCGCATCGAGATTTTCGAGATTGACCATGATCGGTTCTAAAAGAATCGATGGAACGTCGATCTTGCCGTTGTTTACCTTCGAACTCGCATTTACAGCCTGGCGTTTTGCGAGAGACACCGCGGCCTCGGCCGCCCTGACGGCAAGCACCGAAACTGGTTTGTAGATCGTCATCGACTGCGTTCCCGCCACGATCCGCTGCAAAGCCGCGAGATCGGCGTCTTGTCCTGAAACGAAAACTCTTTTCGCCAGCCCGACCTGGTCGAGCGCCTGGACCGCTCCGCCCGCGGTCGCATCGTTTGACGCGAGAACGGCAACGATGTCGCTCCTGTTTTGTGTCAGTGCGTTTTCAGTATGTTTGAGTGCCTCGTCCGCCAGCCAATC